>JBPCNZ010000001.1:0-19336 GCA_051000755.1 Acidimicrobiales bacterium
GTGGCGAGCCCCCCCCGCCCCAACAGCGAGTGCCCATGCCAGGGGCTGCCCGGCAGGCGCCGGAGCTGTTGCTCACCCAGGCCGACGAGTCGCCGGCAGGGCAGCAATCGCACGGGCACGCCCAACCACGGCATCGGCGCAGCGTACCGGTCGCATCAAAGAACTGACCATTCCTGGACCCCAGGCCCCGGCGGCGTTCAGTTCTCGAGGAGCTGGCGCCGTTCGACTTCGTTGAGTCCGCCCCAGATGCCGTGCGGCTCCCTGATGCGCAAGGCGTAGTCCAGGCAGTCACGCCGCACGGGACAGGTGGCACAGATCCGCTTGGCCCTGGTCTCCCGGGCTTCCTTGTCGGCCTTGCGCTCGAAATGCGAAGGCGGAAAAAAGACTGCATGCTGTGGCCCGCGACACGATGCTTTCGCCTGCCAGAGATCCTCTACGTGCAAGACGCTCACGTGATCCCCCCTTGTTCGAAGCGGACGTTATCGGACGGATCGGGTGTCGGACAAGCCCTGAGTTACCCGCCGTGACCTCCGGCGAGCGGAGAGTGACCTGGGATTTACCACGGAGTCGGACCGGTGAGCCACGCAAAGCGGTCGATTGGCGGGCTCCTTGGCCCCCCAAGGCGGCGGGGGCGCCTACCCTGAAGGCCGAAATCGGGTGTGCCGTTCGCAGGTCGCCCTCGGACCCAGGGAGACATGTGGACCCTCGTGCGTTCTGCACGCAGGCTCGGGTGATGATCGTGGCTGGCAAGGGCGGGGTCGGCAAGACGACGGTGTCGGGGGCCCTGGCTCTCATGGCCGCCCGGGCCGGGCTCACCACCCTCGTCGTCGAGGTCGAGGGCAAGAGTGGGCTCCCGGTGATGTTCGACCGCCCCGACAACCTCACCTACCGACCCACCATCCTCATACCCGCCGGCGAGAGTGCCCCCGGCGGAGGCGGAGCCGCCGTCTCGGCCCGGACCCTGACGCCTGACGACGCCCTGCTCGAGTACCTCGAGGACCACGGGATGCGCCGGATCTCCAAGCGCCTGACCTCGACCGGCACCCTCGAGGTGATCGCCACGGCCATCCCCGGGATCAAGGACATCCTGGTGCTGGGCAAGATCAAGCAGATGGAGCAGGCCAAGGGCGAGGGCTTGGCGGGCGCGGTCGACTTCGTCGTCGTCGACGCCCCGGCCGCAGGCCACGCCGTCACCTTCCTGGCCAGCGCCCATGGCCTCCTCGACGCCGTCAACGTCGGGCCCATCGGCACCCAGTCCGCCGAGGTCATCGAGTTCATCTCCGATCCCAAGCGCTGTCAGGTGCTGCTCGTCACCCTCCCCGAGGAGACACCGGTCAACGAGGTCATCGAAACCGCCTTCCACCTCGAGGACAGGGCCGGGGTGCAGTTGGCGCCGGTGGTGGTCAACGGGAGCTACCCGGACCTCGACCTGCCCGAGGACGTGGCCGGAGCCGCGGCCGCCGCCGGGGCCAGCCTGACCCCCGCCGAGATCGACGCCCTGGCCGGTGCCGCCGAGTTCCGCCGGAAGCGCCAGGAGCTGCAGGCCGCCCAGGTCCACCGCCTGGCCCAGGAGCTCCCGCTCTCCCAGATCGCCCTCCCCCTGCAGTTCACCACCGAGCTCGGGCCGCCCGAGGTGGCCGCCCTGGCCGATGCCATGGTCGCCGGTGTGGCCGCCATCGACCCGATCCCCGTGAGCATCAAACCGTGAGCGGCACCATGGCCACCCTGATCGCCGAGCACGACATCATCGTCTGTGCCGGCCCCGGGGGCGTGGGAAAGACCACCGCAGCCGCCGCCATCGCCCTCGAGGGGGCCCGGCGGGGGCGGCGCACCTGCGTCGTCACCATCGACCCGGCCCGGCGCCTGGCCGACGCCCTGGGCATCGCCGAGCTGGGCAACGATCCCCATCAGGTGGAGGGGACCTGGGAGGGACCGGGGGAGCTGTGGGCCCTGATGCTCGACACCAAGGCCACCTTCGACTCCATCGTCAAGGCCAATGCGTCCACCCCGGCCCAGGCCCAGGCCATCCTGGCCAACCGCTTCTACCGCAACATCTCCGGGGCCCTCTCGGGCACCCAGGAGTACATGGCCATGGAGAAGCTCTACGCCCTTCACAACGACGCCCGCTTCGACCTGGTCGTCGTCGATACCCCACCCACCCGCCACGCCCTGGATTTCCTCGACGCCCCGAACCGGCTCATGCGCTTCCTCAACAACCGGATCTTCCGGGTGCTCATGACCCCCACCCGGGCCGGCCTGAGGGCGGTGAACGTGGCCACCCAGATGCTGTTGCGCACCATCTCCCGGGTGGTCGGCGGCGAGGTGGTCCGAGACGCCATCGCCTTCTTCACCGCCTTCGAGGGCATGGAACAGGGGTTCCGGGACCGGGCCGGCAACATGGAGAAGCTGCTGGCCGAGAAGGGGACGGCCTTCGTGGTCGTCGCCGCCCCCCGCCGGGACGCGGTCGACGAGGCCACCTTCTTCGCCGACCGCCTCCGGGAGACGAAGATGCCGGTGGCGGCCCTGATCATGAACCGGGTGCTGCCGCGCTTCGGGACCGTTCCCGCCCTGGTCGGCCAACCGGGTCCGCTGGCCGATCTGATCACCAACCTCAGCGAGCTCGACGGCATCGCCCAGCGGGAGGAGCATCACATCGGCTCCCTGGCCGAGCGCCTCCCGGGGACCCCGGTGATCCGGGTCCCCCTGCTGGTCGGCGAGGTCCACGACATGGGTGGCCTCAACGAGGTGGGGCGGGCCCTCCTCGAAGGAGACTGACGCCAGCCGGCGGGAGCCCGGCGGCGGCCGGCGGCATGAACCGAACGTGTCGGTCCCAGGGCGGATTGAACCGTTTACCCCGCCACACGGAACAACGGGTCCGCAAGACTCGACGAATCGGTACGTTCGGTTCAAACCAGGGGGTGGCGACCAGGGTGGGCGGCCAAGGGGCGAGCCAGGGAGGCGCCAGCCGGCGGGCTACTCGGCCGGCCGGAAGCTCAGGCCTGGCCTTCCCCGACCGTGTCCTCTTCCACGGCGAACGACGCCGCCGCCTCCTCGATGGTGTCGGCCACGGTGACGATCCTGTCGAAACCGGTCGTTCGGAGCAGGCGGACGAGGGTGGGCCGGTTGCAGGCGACGGCGACGTCGCCTCCCAGCTCCCGGGCCCGGCGGATGCCGCCGATGAGGGCGCCGAGACCGGCGGAGTCGACGAAGGGCACGCCGGACATGTCGATCAGGAGCCGGTGGCTGGAAGCCATCTCGGCCAGAGCCTGGCGGAATTTGCTGACCGTGAACGCGTCGAGCTCGCCGACCGGCCGGCAGATGGTGTAACCCTCCGGAGTCTGATCTTGTGTGATGTCGAGCACAGGGCCTCCCGGGACCTCCCAACGGCGGGGTCGTCCTGGGATGGTACCCAGGACGAGGCCGGAGGTACCCTCCCGAGGTGACCGACATCCTGATCGCCACCGACGCCGCCACCGTCTTCGAGGACGTTCGCGCCGTGGTCGACGGCCCCGATACCACGATCCGCTGGATCCGGGAGGGCGCCGATGTGCGCACCTCACTCAACCTTCTGCCGGCCGACCTGGCCATCGTCGACATGCAGATCGGGACCATGGGCGGGGTGGCCGTCGCCCTCGATCTTCGCTTGGAGGTCGACGCCGGGCGCCTCGAGGCGGTCCCGGTGCTCCTCGTCGTCGACCGCCGAGCCGACGTGTTCCTGGCCCGGCGCAGCGGCGTGGAGGGCTGGCTGGTCAAGCCCCTCGACCCTCTGCGGGTCCGCCGGGCCGTGCGGGCCGTCCTGGGAGGGGGGACCTGGTTCGACACCAGCTACGCTCCCGACCCGGTTGCGGTGCCCTTCGGGTCAGATAGCATCGACCTTTCCGGGAAGTAGCGCAGCTTGGTTAGCGCGCAGCGTTCGGGACGCTGAGGCCGCGGGTTCAAATCCCGCCTTCCCGACCAGAATCGTCCCAGGTCAGGTGGTGCGCGGGTAGCGGCCCTCAGCAGCTCAGGCGCCGAGTGTCCCGCGTTTATCCCGCGTGGATCCTGTAGGGCTCATGAGCTCACCTGGCCATGGGCGACTCACCTCGCCCGCTGACCTTTGGAGGTTGTTATGCAGGACAAGTTGCGCCTGGAAGGACTGAGTCTTACGGTTGCTGACGTGGGGGCGTCGGTGGCGTTCTACCGTGATTTGCTCGGTCTAGAGGCCGGTTATGTGTCCCTGCCGGCCTTCGCCATGATCAACGTCGGCGGGGACATGGGCGGCACCATTGGTCTGCTGTCGGTGGAGGAGGCCCGCAAACAGGGTACCGCTGACAGCACCCCCGAGCAGCGCCACGCCATCCATGTCGAGTTCACCACCGACGACCTTGATGGGCTCTACGGGGAACTCGTCGCCCGGGGGATGATGTTTCATGAGCCACCGCACGACGAGCCGTGGGAGCGGGTCATGACCGCGTATGATCCTGACGGGTACGCGGTGGAGATCGCCCAAGGCCGGCGGGGCCAATCGGGGGGGATCTGGGCCAAGACGGACTAAAGCCCACCAGCACGCCTCATGCTGATGTGTTCTTCACCGCTCGACAGCCCATACCGCACGGGCGGTGGCTTTCTCACGGCCACCGTTGGGAGACCCACAATGACTGCTGGCGCCAAGGACGGACGTCTCACAACATCGTGCGAGAGTCGTGTCACCAAACGCATAAACGCCCACCTCGGCGACGCAGGAGCTACCGACTATCCGGGCCGACGGTTCCAGTCGCCGCCGGCGCTGTGGTATTTGACGGCGACGGGCGGGTGGCGTACGCCGAGGTGAGAGCGGGTGATCAGGTGATCTGGCTGCACCCTGCAGCCATGAGAATGATGCTTGCGCAGTTGCAGCAGGAGGCCAAGGCCAACTGCTACCAGAACTGCTATTGGCGACCCGCCATCGACCTCCACGGTCGGCGAAAGTCCCGGTCAGAAGAGCCCGAGGTCGGCATCGAACCGACGACCTGACGCTTGAAAGGCCCTGCTCCGGCCGGCTGAGCTACTCGGGCGTGCCCACCCCGGTGTACGGCTCCGCAGCGTCGTAGGCCTTTCGGCTGGTTGAAGGAGGGGGAAGCGGGGTACGACAGGTGTGAACGTCGCCTGCACCCCGCGACCCATTCACCTCGTTGCCCGACCCCCGCCGGCCCTGCGCCGCCCTCCTGGTCCGATCTCCGAGGCGTCGGAGGAACCCGTCCTCCAGAAGCGAGGTAGCTGTGATCGTCCTCGGCATCATCCTGTTGGCTCTCGGCTTCATCACGAAGATCGCCATCGTGTGGTCGCTCGGGATCCTGGCCGTGCTCGTCGGCCTCGTGCTGCTGCTGCTCGGCACCACCGGCCAGGCCGTGTTCGGCCGCCGGCACTACTTCTAAACAGGTCGGCACAGGGCGGCGGCCGCCAGCGCCGCCGGTCAGCCGCCCTGGGCCCTATCCACCACCTCGGCTGCTACATCGGCCAGCTTCCGCCGCTGCCGGCGGGCGTCGGATCGCAGGCGTTCGAAGGCCTCCCGGGCGCTGAGACCCTCGGTGCCGACCAGGATCCCCTTGGCCTGCTCGATGCAGGCGCGCGCATCGAGCGCCTGCTGCAGCTGGTTGGCGCGCTCGCCCCGCTCGTCGCTGCGCAGGCTCATGGTGATGGCCAGGGCGGCGAGGTCGGTGAAGGCGGTGAGCGCCAGTTCGCCCTCAGGCGTCCAGGGGTGGCGCTCGGCCGAGAACACGGCGAAGACCCCGACCGCATCGGTGGCGAAGGGGATGGGGCTGGCCAGCATGGCCCGCAGACCCAGGTCCGTGGCCTCAGCGGCGAACTCCTTCCAGCGGTCGTCGGCCGCCAGGTCGTCGCAGCTCACGAGCGTCTTGCGCTCGAACGCCTCCAAGCATGGCCCGGAGCCGTGCCGCAGCTGCAGGTCCTCCAGGGGCGAGAGGCGCTCGTCGGAGACCACGGCGTTGCGCAGGATCAGCTGATCGTCGATCAGCATGAGTGCGGCTCCGTCGACCGAGAACAGGTCGTGGGTGACCCTGACGATCCGGTCGAGGGAGGACGACAGATCAGCGGACCCGTAACGGACGGTGTCGAGCGTGCGCAGTGCCTGGTGCAGCTCGGTGACGGTGAACGGCATGGTCAGAGCTTGTCAGGCCGGAGTCGGGGGCGACGGCGCTCTCTTGTCCCCGAATGAGGCTCGCCCGGTTCAGCCCTCGGGGCGCCGGGGGCGGCCCACCAGGGCGGTGGTGGGCCGGTCATTGGCCTCCCGGTAGTCCCCCAGCCGTCGGCGACTCCTGACCAGTCGGAGCACCGTGGTCAGCACCAGGCCACCGACCAGGTTGCCGGCCACCGCCCAAACGAACCAGGCCATCCAGTCCAGCCACCCGAACGGCGCATGCCCGGTGCACAGGGCGGTGAACGCCAGCAGTGAGTCGAGCACGGAGTGGAACAGGTGGACGCCGGCCAGCAGGAAGGCGATGGCGATCGACGCGACCATCTTGGGCAGCATCTCGTCCGTCCCGTTGTGCATCCGGGTGAGCAGGGTGATGGCCCCTCCAGCCAGCACGGCCAGGCAGAAGGTGCGCAGGCTGAGCCCGGCGTTGATGTAGCTGGCGGCCGTGCTGTTGGCCACCGCTTGGAGGTCGGGGAAGGCCTTGTCGACGAGGTAGGCGAGGAGCAGGCCCCCTGCCAGGTTGCCGAGCAGGGTTCCCACCCAGAACCGCAGGAGATCGCGCAGGCGGGCCTCGCCGGCGACGACAACGGTCACCGGGACGAGAAATCCCTCGGTGAACAGCTCGCTGTGGCCCAGCAGGAGGGCGATGAAGCCGATGGAGAAGGCCAGGCCGCCCAGCAGCTTCGACCCTGTCATCATCTCCACGGAGAGCAGGGCGAGGATCCCGAAGCCGACCTCGATGCCGCCAACGGCGCCGGTGGCGAGGAGGTCCGCCCACGGGCGCCGGGTCCGGGCCCGGCCCTGGTCCACGATTCGATCGAAGCTCTCCTCGACGTCGTACTCCCGGTGCCCAGCGGCGGACGGGTCGGCCGGAGGAGCCACGGTGGTCTCCTGATGGACGTAGTCGCTGATGGCCATGAGACGGCCGTCCTACCCGCCCTATCGGCGGCCTATGCCGGCTATCCGCCGTCTGTGACCGATGACCGGTGGGACTCTCCGTGACCCTCGTCACCCTCCGACGCGGCTGCCAGCTCCCGGGAGTGGCGCCGGGCCCGGGCCAGGTCGCGGTTGGCCTGCCTCACGGACATGGGAATGCCGATGAGCGGCACCCAGCGAGTGGCGACCCGGCGGAGGACGGCGAGGGCCAGACGACCCTTCAGCCCGTCGCTCAGGTCCTGGTCGGGGGGCCCGCTGAGGTGGAGGTAGTTGTGGAGCAGGCCGGTGCGCAGGAGGGCCGGGTCGTAGCGACCCGCGGCCCGCAGCTCGGTGGTGATGGTGGCGGCGGTGACATAGAACTCGACCAGGCCGGCGGCGATCCCGATGGCGCCGGCCGCAGCGAAGGCCGACGCCGCCGCAGGAGGGACCTCGATCCCGATGGCGCCGACCGCCTCCATGCCCGAGCTCAGGGTCGAACCCACCGCCGAGGTGGCCGACACCAGAGTGTGGCCGACGGCCGGGTTGATCGGAACGGACGCTTGGCCAACGACCTCGCAGATGCGGTCCAACACCGGCGACAGGGGTTGGGCCACGCGTTCGCTCAGCGCCGGATCACCCAGGCGTTTGCGTAGCTGGCGGGGGGTGCGGACCCCAGCCAACTCCCGGCCCAGCACCTGGCTCTCGTCGACGATGAGGGTCCGGACCTCCTCCGGCACCTGCATCCACGCCCGCTTCAGGGCGCCGGGGTCGTCGGTCATACGGGCCAGCTTAAGGATCCGCCCTCAGAGACGGGGACAGGGGCGCCGACAAGGACGGCCGGGCCCGACCTCTCCAACTGTGGTGGGTTCTCTACGCTCGGCCGCGACCCGGGCTCGCGACATTCGGGCCTGGCTGCCCCATGTCGACGAGAGCGGCGGTGATGACCCACATGAGCTTCGCCATCAGGGTGGCTCCCGGACTGAGGATCTCGGCGTCGAGGCGGGCCCTGCGGACCGCGTTCGGCGCCAAGCCGTCCATCTGGGTTCGGGGCGGTCCGGGTCGGGGCCGTTCTCTTACTGGGCCGGTGTCAGCGCCCTGCAGCACCACCCACCGGGGGAGGAGACGGGCCGCCCCCTCGATCTGGCCGCCCCGGGGCCCAGCTACGCGACGCCGGCCGCCCCGCCCAGATCGAGGAGGCGGCCAGGACCGAGGCGACGGTGGTCGCCGGCCACCTCGGGCGGTACCCGGCCCTCACCGAGCCCGTGGTGGCCCTTCCCGACGCCGTCGACAGCAAGGCCGTGGCCACCGAGCTGCGAAGCCAGGCCCTCCTTCGTGTCGGCCGCCGGGGGACCGGCGCCCGGTGGCGCGCCGGCCGGGAGGCCGCCGGCGTCACCGCCGGGGAGGTCGCTCAGCGACGGGAGCACGCCGAAGGGGAGTACCAGGCCACCCTGAAGGAGGCGGCCAGGCGGTACGAGGCGTTGGTGGCCAACGAGCCCGAGGATGTCCTCGGGGCTCTGGAAGCTGTCTTCGAGCGTCGGGAGAGCCCCGCCGCAGCCATCGACTGCGACGGTGACGCCGCCAGCGTCGTCCTCCGGCTGCCTCCTTTTTCCGCCGTCCCTGACTCGAAGCCGGTCGTTCCCCCGAAGGGGAAGGCGACCCTCCAGCCCCGCACCGACGCCGAACGCCACGGCCTGTACCTGAGGGTCCTCGCCTCGGGCGTCGTGGCCGTGGTCCGCCAGACCCTGGCCACCGCCCCCGGTCTGGGCCAGGTCCGGATCCTGGCCGTGCGCCCCACCGGTGCCCCCGAGGGGGCCCGCCCCCTGGAAGCCGTCTACGCCGGCTCCATCGATGCCCGGGCCGTGGCTCGCACCGTGTGGGGCGAGGTGGACCCTGTCGGCGAGATCGCCACCCTCCCCGGTCGGCTCCTGCACCTCACCTCCGACGCTCAGGTGGTCGCGCCCTTGGATCTCGAAGCCGAGCCTGATGTGGCCGCCGTCGTCGACACCCTGAGTGCCGCCCTCCATCCCGGCCCGGTCGCCTGAGCCAGGCGGTCCCGGCGGCTCCAGCCCGTCGCCCTCCGTGCATCTTTGGCGCCCAGTCGTCGGGGCGGGTTCCTGCCGCAACCTGGTCTTCGACGACGAGCCGGAGGCGGCGGGAAGTAGCCTCAGGGTCGTGAGCACAGGGTTTGATGGCGGCGGCCTGGGCGCGACTTCGATGCGCCGTCGGAACCGACGCGGTGAAGGGCAGCGCCTGAAGTCCGACATCGTGGACGCGGCGTCGACCCTGGTGGAGGAGACGGGCGGCGAGGAGGCGGTCACGTTGCGGGCCGTGGCCCGGAAGGTCGGGATCGCGGCCCCGTCCATCTACCCGCACTTCGCCGACCGCCGGGCCGTCCTCGTCGCCGTCAAGGAGCAGCTGTGCCGCTCGTTGACCCTCGCTTTGGAAGAGGCCACCCCGGAGGGCATCGACCCGGTAGCCGGGCTCCATGCCGGTTGCGCCGCCTACCTCCGCTTCGCGTCTGAGCACCCCGCCCTCTACCAGGCCCTCTTCGGCGAAACCGGCCTGTCCAGCCTGGACTGCAGCTGGCCCGAGGGCCACGGGCCGGCCGCCGACCCCCGCTCCGTTCGCTGGACCGGCGTGGCCGCCTGCGATGTCCTGGTCGTGGCCATCCGCCGCTGCGTGGACGCCGGGCGATCGGCGAGCACCGCCCCCTTCGACGACGCGGTGGGCCTGTGGATGGCGTTGCACGGCATGGCTACCCTGACCGCCAACACCGTCAACTTCCCGTGGCCCGATCCCGACGAGCTGATGGGCCACCTCGTCGACCGCCTGGCCCGGATCGTCAGACGGTGAACCCTGTCAGACGGTGAATGTCAGGTTACCGACCACCTGCTGTCCCAGGTCGGTGTCCCCCGACAGCGTCACCGTCCCGTCCGCCAGGCAGGCGGCACCCGTGATCCGACCACAGCCCAGCCGCACGAGGGTCACCGGGTCGGTGTGCACGGTGACCGTCGGCGTTCCCGACGAACCGGACGGGACGACCCGGGCCCGGCCGTCGACCACCACGTCCACGTCCTTCGGCGGCCCCGGGATGGCGGCCGGATCCGCCGGCGAACCAGCGGTGGAGGGGAGACCGGCGAGCGAGAAGCGCACCTGGGATCCCTCCGGGGCCCGGGCCCGCTTGCCGACGACGAAACCGAGGGCTCCGATCACCTCGTCCACCGACCTCTCGACGGCCGGGCCGCTCTGGTGGCCGGGGCGGTTGGTGGCGAACCGGATGTCCTGTTCGTGGGCCCAGGAGTCGAAGACCCGGATCTCCATGAACCGCCGGTACGGCGCGGCGCCGATCGGGGTGGGCCCGACGACCTCCCAGGCCTCCTGATCCAGCGAGGACAGGGCGGCCAACCGCTCGGCGCTGATCGCCATGAAGGCCGCCAGCAGGTCGGCGTCGCTGACCTCGGCGAACGAGGCGATCCCGGCCTCGTTGAACTTGGCGATCTCATTGTGGACATGGTCACCGTAGGGTCCGTCAAACGGCGGCGTGGGCCGGCCCGCCAGCATCGATTCGGTTCCGATGAGGTGGGCCACCTGGGCCCGGACGTCCCAGCCCGGGCAATCGGTCGGCGCCCGCCACTCGGCGGGCGTCAACGTCGAGCACACGTCGGTCACCGACGCCCACGTCTGGCGCAGCTGGTCGATCAGGTCGGCGGGAGCGAAGTCGGTCACGCCGGCGACGATACCGGGCCCTCCTCCCGTCCGACAGCGAGCTCAGCGGCCCTTCCACTCCGGCGGCCGCTTCTCGATGAAGGCGGTGAGACCCTCGGAGAAGTCCTCGCTGCTGACCGCGGCGCCGAAGGCCTTGTCGGTCAGCTTCCAGCCTGTCTCCTCGTCGGCGCCGGCCGCCTCGACGACCACCTTGCGGGTCTCCCGCACCGCCACCGGGGCGTTGGCGGAGATCCGCTCGGCCAGGGCCAAGGCCCGGGTGAGGGCCTCTCCCGGCTCCACCAGCTCGTTGACCAATCCGAAGCGGGCCGCCGTCTCGGCGTCGAAGGGGTCGCCGGTGAGGGCCGCCTCCATGGCGATGTTGAACGGGATCTTGCGAGGCAGGCGGAACAGCCCGCCGGCGCCGGCGATCAGACTGCGTTTGACCTCGGGGATCCCAAAGCGGGCCGTGCCCGACGCCACCACCAGGTCGCAGGAGAGGACGATCTCGGTGCCACCGGCCAGGGCCGGGCCGTCGACGGCGGCGATGATGGGCTTGGACCGCTCCCGCTTGGTGATCCCGGCAAAACCGCCCCGCTCGGTGGCCAGCTTGGCCGCGTTGCCGGCGTTGATCTCCTTGAGGTCGGCACCGGCGGAGAAGACCGGGGGCACCCCCGTGATGATCCCGACCCACAGGTTGTCGTCGCCCTCCAGGCGGTCGATGCCGGCCTCGATGCCGGTGGCCACGTCACCGTTGACGGCGTTGCGGGCCTGGGGCCGGTTGATCGTGATGATGGCGGCGTGGCCGTCGACGTCGAAGGTCACGGCCTCGGTCAGATTCTCGGTCATGGAGTGCTCGGTCACTTGGGCTGGAGGCGGGCGCCGCCGTCGATGCGGATGGTCTCGGCGTTCATGTAGCTGTTGGTGATCAGCTCCAGGGCCAGTGAGGCGAACTCGGCGGGCTGGCCCAACCGGTCCGGGTACAGCACGTCGCGCTTCAGCTTGGCCTTGAACTCCTCGGCGTTGCCGCCGAAGCCGTAGATGGGCGTGTCGATCAGGCCGGGGGCGATGGTGTTGACCCGGACACCGATGACGGCCAGGTCGCGGGCGACGGGCAGGGTCATGCCGACGACGCCACCCTTGGAGGCGGAGTAGGCGGCCTGGCCGATCTGGCCGTCGAAGGCGGCCAGGGAGGCGGTGTTGACGATGGCTCCCCGTTCGTTGTCGGCCTGGGGGTCGGTGCGGCCCATGGCGGTGGCGGCCAGCCGCATGCAGTTGAAGGTCCCGATCAGGTTGATGGAGATGACCTTGGTGAACACGTCGAGATCGTGGGCCGACTCGTAGCTGCCGTCCCGGCCGACGGTGCGGGTGGCCCACCCGATGCCGGCGCAGTTGACCAGGACCCGTAGGGGGCCGAGCTCGCCGGCGGCGTCGACCGCGGCCGTCACCTCGGCGGTGTTGGTGACATCGGCGTGGACGAAGATCCCGCCGAGCTCCTTGGCCAACCTGGCGCCGGCGTCGTCGTTCATGTCGAGCACAACGACACGGGCGCCGCGCTCGGTGAGCAACCGGGCCGTGGCCTCGCCCAGGCCCGATGCGCCACCGGTGACGATTGCTGAAGCTCCAGTTATGTCCATGAGTGACGAGGATACCGACTGCGGACGGTCCCGGACCAGCCGGCTGATACTCGGGTCTCATCTTGCCCATGCGATGGTCTCCCGCTGGCTCTCGGTAGGATCTCGTGGTGGACAGCTTCTCTGTGTGGTTTGCTCGGCGGCGGGTCGGCCCGGACGGTGAGTTCGAGTTCTACGCCATCCATGGGACACAATTCCCCGACTCCTCGATTCAGGGCGTCGACTGGGATCAACCGCCGATCGAGGCCGGCTCGGTCGTCTACCGGGCGCTCTACCGGGCTGATGGTCACCCACTGGCTGTCAAGGTGATGAGTTATGGGGCCAAGAGCGAGGTCAGACTGTGGTACGTGAGCTGTCCTGAGCCCGACGCACGTCCCCCGGCCCATACCCTGATCGCCTTCTCGACGCCGGACTTCTCCGATGGGGTCTTCGTCGAACCCGGTGCCCTCGAGGCCTTGGGCATCGACAAGGACCAGCAGGTGGGAGCCTTCCGGTGGTGGCCGGAATCCGGCCAGGCGCACCAGGTCTATGTGGCGCCGATGTGGCGGCGTCGAGGTCTGGCCTCCAAGATCGTCCTGGCCGCGTCCGGCTTCGGCCTGGGTTGGGGGTTGCCCCGACTGTGGGGGATCGGACAGCTCACCGACCTGGGGGCGGCGTGGACCGGCTCCGCCATCTGGCACAGCAGGGTCCCCACCTGGACCGAGCGGCTCCCGCCCATGACTCCTCCTGAGGATACCGCCGATGTACCCCGGCGCAACCTGTTGCCCGACGACTCAGGGGAACCGGAGCCCATTCCATGATTGGCGCCGCTCGGGAGCGGGGTCGTGTTCCAGCTCGGCGCCGGGACCGAGGCGGAGAACCGATCGGTCCTCGACCGTGTAGGGGTTCCATGGGACGTTGAGGGCCGAGCCCGGTCTTCCGGTGTGGGCAAATCCGGCAAGGACCGACTGCAGGGTCGTTGCCACCCACACATCGTGGGGGGAGTCGAGACCCGGAAAGTACGATGCGTCTCGCCTTGTGGGGTCGCTCCACAAGAACGGCAGCTCGCTGCCGTGACAGGCTCCGATCCGATCCAGCGGAGGCACTCGTGTGTGATGGTCGAAGGTGAGAAGCCAGGCGGCGCCCCCAGCGGCCGCTTGACGCTCGGCGATGCGAATCGCTGGCAGCCGGTAGAGGCCATCGGTCAGGATGCTGATCCTCCAGTTCCCGTCCTCGGCGGCCTTGCGATACACGCCGCTCAGGGCGTGCCACGCCACGTCGCCAATGTTCCGTCTGAGACCTGCTTCGCACGCCTCGGCCGAGGAGGGATCGACGGCGGCCTGCAGGCTGGCTTCCCTCGCGCAGGTGGCGACGAGCAGGGGGACACCGGCTGCATTGCCTTCGGTGATGCTGGCCATCGGGTCGAAAGCGAGGACCTTGCCGTCGACCCACGGAGCGAAGATCTCCGGGCGCCAGCCGGGCCGCGACGGGGGCGCGCTGATCAGGGCGGAGGCAGCCTGGGTGATGGACGTGTTGGGGAAGGACCGCAACGCGCTGCTGACCCGGCGGATGTCGACGCCGAGAGCGTCGGCGAAGGACGGGGCGCTGGCTTCCAGCTTCTGGCTCGAGCTGACCATTTGGGGGCTCAAGAGGGCAGCCTGATCAAAGAGCCGCTGTGCGATCGGCATGGCCAGCAGGGACAGGACACTGGTGGCCCCGGAGCCCTGCCCGGCGATCGTCACCCGACCTGGGTCACCGCCCAGCTGGGAGACGTTGGCTTGGACCCACCGCAGCGCCGCCACCTGGTCGAGCAGACCCAGGTTGGGGTAGATCGACCCTCGGGCACTGGGCAGGTAAGGAGGGCTGAAACCCCACGGGCCGAGACGGTAGTTGACCGTGACCACGACAACATCGATACGAGCGGCGAGGGCGGCACCGCTGAAGTTGTTGCCCGACCCGAACAAGAACTGACCGCCGTGGAACCATACCAGGACCGGAAGGCGCGCATCGGGGCCCGACGGTGACCATACGTTCAGATACAGACAGTCCTCCGAACCGCCCGGAGTCGACTCGGGAAGGGAGATCCCGCGGGGGGCCAGTTGGATGCACGGCTCGGCGAACTGGCTGAGACCTCCGGCTTCCTCCCAGGATGGGGGGGCCGAGGGCAGGCCGAATCGTCGTTCCCCGACCGGAGGGGTGGAATAGGGAATCCCACGCCATACCTGCGCCGGGCCGTCAGGGTGCCCAGGCGGAGGACGGCCCGCCATGGCCCAGGGGTGAGCCGCTCCAGGCGCCTGGTGTCCCTGCTCTGCGCTCAATCCCATCTCAGCTCCTCACTGTCGCCGATCCGGCGAGCAACGAACCGGCGGCCGTGGCGAGGTCCCGGGCAGGTGCCCATCTGCCGGGCGGCTCAACGGCCGGGTCAGGTCGAACCTGCTCGTCCGGCAGCCGGGCCACGGGCGGGACGGTCTCCCGTCCCACAGGCTCGGGATCGGGCTCCTGAGCCGCCGGTCCCTGCGGTTCGGCCGGCAGGGTCAGCTCAGGCGGGGCGACCGCCCAGCGCCGCAGCGACCGCTGCGAGAGGGCCGTCGTGTTGGCCGGGGGTACGCCGGCCAACAACTGGTCGACAACAGAAGCGGGTAGAGCCCCACCCGCGGCCCCTTCGGTCACCGCATGGCGGCTTACCGTCACCTGCCGCTGGACGTCGGCGGGACGGAGCCTGCGGATCGAGGCCACAGATGCCTCTGACAGCTTCTCCACATCGGTCATCCACAAGCTCAGCCGCTCGCTGTAGGACAAGTCCCAGAACCTGCGCGCTTCGTCACCGTCGACGAAGTTGACGCCGCAGTCCGCCAATCGGAGTGCGTCCCAGATGCTGAGGACAGGGAGCTCCATGCCGCCATCGTCGACGTCTTCCCGCCCGATGCGGACAATGGCCGTAGCCACGCTGGTCGCCGCTGCCTCGTCGTCGCAGGTGACCACATAGGCCCGCTGCCAGCCCAGGACGACATCGTCAGGAGGAGGGAGGAACGTCACTTCGCCTCGGCACCTCGAGCGCCGTGGCAATGCTTGTACTTTCGGCCGCCGCCGCAGAAGCAGGGGTCGTTTCTCCCCGGTCGCGCCCTCGGGGCCGGGCCCGCCTCCTCAGGGGTCCGGGCCCGGTGCCGGGCGGCCCGCATCTCCTCCGCCGCTGCGGTGGCCTCGGCCTGGCGCTCAGGTTCGTCGAGCAGGATGTGGTACAGCGCCTTCCACGCGTCGGCCTCGGTGACCGGCTCCGCTGTCCGTTTGGCCATGGCTACGCTCTCGCCCAGCAACTTCTCGGCGTGATCGCGCTCGCCGAGCGCTTCCGCCACCCGCGCCGCCTGGTGCAGCGACGCCGGCGTCCCCGCCGTTGTCAGCTCGGCCAACAGCTCTTGGGCGTGGCCCGGCCGACCCGTCTCGACCGCGGCCACACCCGCGGTCGCCGTCAACGACCACCTGGCCCGGTCGTCAAGAGGAGCCAGGACAGCGGCGAGGGTGCCGGCCTCGTCGACAAAGCCGTCCTCCAGAAGGCGTTGGGGTAGGTCGCGGAACCACCCGACAGACTCCGCCGGCCAGGCCGCGAGCCCGGCGGCAAACTCCTCTGCCGTGCCGGCGAAGTGTTCCAGGGAGCGAGTCACCCCCTCTGCTTGGTCCTTCAAGCTTCCGCCGGGGCCCTTCCCGGCTCCCACCCGGGCCAGAGATCGAGCAAGGGGTACACCAAGATGGGGTACGCCGAGGCATCGTTGCGCCTCCAGCAGGCCGTCCCACCCGGCGGGGTTCGAGTCCCGGGCCTGGCTCAGCCGGGCGTCGAGGAGCTGGGCGGCCTGCTGGCGGTGGGCCTGACACATCTGGTCCTGGATGGCCCCCAACCCGTCGGGGATGGCGAAGCTCCCGGGGCCGCAGGCCGGACAGCTCTCGGTGGGCGCCACCACAGGCTCGAACACGACGTCGGAACGGTCGAGTCGCGCCGGGCCGTACTGGGCCTCGACGGCGTCCTCCAAGACGTCGGTCGTGAACGGGTACCAGTCGTCGCTCCCCAGCTCGATGATAGGGGGGCCCATGGAGGCCGCTTCCTGCTGCATGCTGAGCAGGGACGGGACCTTGCCCTGACTGGCCCGCAACGAGAACCGCCCGGATGCCACCAAGTCCTCGAAGCGGCCGGCAACCAGAGCCGCCGAGCCTGCCAGCCGGCCGAGCACGCCCGCCACGCCGGTGGCGTCGGCAGCGCCCCAGACCGCGAGGTCGTCGGCGAGGACGTAGAGGCGGGTCCTGGTCTTCGCCGATTGGCCATCGGCGACGGCGAACGCTCCACCCCGGTTGGCGACGCGCTCCAAGGGGTCTCGGGAGAGGAGTTGGACGCTGACCTGGCGAAGATCCTCGGCCACCGCGTGGTCGAGCGCTTCCCACCGGAGACGGGCGGTGCAGGCCCAGGATCCCCATGGTGTCGCCGGGAGGGGGCAGGGAAGCTCGGGGGCCACGCTGGCCGCGGTGTGATCAAGCGGGCGGCTGGCGTCGCTCAGGTGCTCCATACCCTTTCGATTGTAGGCGGGAAACGATGCCGAGGCCGGAGCCAGGTCCCGGGCCGCACGCGAAAGATCTCATGATCCCCTGAAGGACCGCGGGATCCACGCCGTGCTGATCGCAGATTACGCCCGGCTACCACCCCGTCGCCGGGAGGCACCCATGGTGATCGCCGCTCCCGCCAGCAGCAGACCGGCGGCCATGGCCAGTTCGCCTTCGGTCTGCGATCCGGTGAAGGCCAGGCTGGTCGCCCCGGTTGCTGGGGTTGTCGACAGCGGAGCGGCTCCGGCCGCTGGCGCCGACACCGATGCCAAGACGGCGGCGGACGGGGCGGTGGGTTTCGCCGGAGTGGCGGGCGTGCCCGGGTGGCCTGGGGTGGGGGTGCCAGGGACACCCGGAGGCGGCGTGGTGCTGGTGGTCGGCCCGCACGGCGGGGTTCCACCGGAGTTGCCGGTGCCCACGTTGCCGAATCCGGAGTTGCCGGTCCCCAGGTTGCCGCACCCCGAGTTGCCGACGCCGACATTGTCCATGCCCGAGTTGCCGATGCCCTGGTTGTCCATGCCCGAGTTGCCGGTGCCGACGTTGCCGTTGCCGGAGTTCCCGGTGCCCACGTTGTCGGTACCTGAGTTGCCGAGGCCGTTGTTCCCGTTGCCCGAGGCTCCCGGTCCGCTGGTGTTACCGGAGCCCCCGGCCCCGGTGGCGTTCCCTGACCCGCCGGGGGCCGTGCTGGTCCCCGAGCCGGTGGGATTGGTGTTGGTCCTAAGCGATGAGGACTTCTGCAGGGTGCGAGCTCCCGGGGTGTTCGGACCGGCCCCTGGCGTGCCGTTCAGGGTGGAAGCAGCTGGGCCAGCCGTCGCGCCGTTGCCAGCCGCCCCGGAGCCTCCGGCCGCCCCTGAGCTACCAGTGGCAGTTCCGGAACCGCTGCCTGAACCCGAGCCGCTGCCGGTCCCGGAGCCCGAGGCGTTCTGGGCCGAGGAGCCGGCAAGCGCATGAAGGCTGGCCAGGGGAACCGAGGCAGGATCGGCGGCCGTCGTCGCACCTGACGTGTCGGTCTGGGTGCCCGAAGCCGAGCCGGTGGGCCCGGAGGCCCCGCCGGCGCCGGTGGTGGCGCTGCCGTTGACCCCGGGGGAGGCCGTGGCCGCACCCGTGGCCCCGCCCGTGGAGGACGAGATGGTAGGCACACCACCACTACCGCCGCTCGTGGTGGTCACCGACCCGCCAACCGTGGCGTTGCCGGAGGGCCCGCCGGTGGCGGACCCGCGCGCGGCACCGGAGTCCCCGGTGGACGACAGGACGGCGGCAGAGCCGCTGGAGCCGCCACCGGTGGCGGTGCCCGAGATGGCCTTGCCCGTGCCGAAGTTGGCGCCCGTGGTCCCACTGACCGGGCTGGAGACTGCCACTGCACCGCTGCCGGATGTGGCCGTGCCCCCGACTGTGGAGGTGGCATTGCCCGTATCGCCCGAGATGCCGCCGGTGGCCGACGAGTTGGAGTTGGCGGCACCGCTGGTCGCCGTGCCGTCTCCCGATGAGGTGTTGCTGGCAGCACCGGAGGAGCCGCCCTTACCGGAGTTGCCCGAGGTGGTGTCAAGGGCACCGCCGGCCGCGCCGCCGCCGCCCGAGCCCGCCGGGGACCCCGACGTGTCGGTCTGGGTGGCCGAAGCCGACCCGGTGGCACCCGAGGCGCCGCCGGCACCGGTGGTGGCACTGCCGTTAACCGTCGGCGAGGCCGTCGCCGCGCCGGTGGTTCCACCCGTGGAGGACGAGATGGTTGGCACGGCGCCCGAGTTGCCGCTGGTGGTGGTGGCACTGTTGGTGTCGGTGGCGTTGCCCGACGACCCGCCCGTGGCCACACCGGTGGCCGCACCGGAGTCACCGCTGGACGAGGCGTTCAGGGCCGAACCACTGCTGCCGCCGCCCGTGACGTTGCCGGAGGCGGCCATCGTGGGGATCGTGATGGTGCCCAGCCCGGGAATGACGACCTGGGTACCCGTCACCGTCCCGGTGTTGCCGCTGGTCGGGTCGGCGACCGCCGCCCCGCCGGTACCGGACGCGGCCGTGCCCTTGGCCCTGGTGGTGGCTGCGCCGGTTTTGCCGGAGGTGCCCCCGGTGGCGTTCGACGACGAGCTGGCGTCGCCGCTGGTGGCCGTGCCCGTAGCCACGGGGCCGTCGGTGGCGTTGCCGGAGTTACCGCCATTCCCCGAGTTGCCCGAGGTGGTCTCGAGAGCACCGCCGGCCCGGCCGCTGCCGCCAGACGTCACCCCGGAGGGCGAACCCGACGTGTTGGTCTCGGTGGCCGACGCAGACCCGGTGGCACCCGAGGCCCCGCCCGCGCCGGTGGTCGCCGAACCGTTGACCGTCGGCGATGCGGTGGCCGCACCGGTGGTCCCACCGG
>JBPCNZ010000002.1:0-15754 GCA_051000755.1 Acidimicrobiales bacterium
TCAATCAGGTCGAGCTGTTCTTTTCGATCATCACCCGAAAAGTCATCAAACGAGGGAACTTCGCCTCCCGCGCCGACTTGGTCTCCAAGCTCATGCGCTACATCGCCTCCTACAACGAGACCGCCAAGCCCTTCGCCTGGACCTATTCAGGACAGCCGCTCAAGGTGGCCGCCTGAACGCGCGCGGAACTGACGCGCGAGAGCACTAGACTAGGCGCCGGGGGGTCGCCCCGGCGGTGAAGCACCGCCCTGGTCGGCTCTACCGCCAACCAGGTGTCGCCGCCTGATGATTCCATGCGGGCTACGCCGTTAACGATCAGGTTGTACCCACCCGGTTGCCGGGGCGGCCACAGCAGACTGACCGGTCGATCGCCGCCCGTACCCGCCGTGCCTCCGTCGCTGGCCGGGCGTACGACCAGCCGATCGGCGTCCCAGGTGACAGTCACGGTGGCGCAGTGAGGCTCGGCTCCGGTGGTCACGGTCAGGAGATACGGTTCGGTGGTAAAAGCCGCGATCTCGTCGCGGAGACGACCCCAGGCTTCACTCACCGACACGCCTGCTGATGGTAGCGGTCGAAACCGGTGCGGACCGGCGCCCTGGTCGCCAATACAGCTGCTGGCGCTGGCCGACCGGCGCCCCCGGCCACCAGCGCGGACGTGGCGCCGGTCGGCCGATGTGGTAGATCGAGGTCGTGACCATCGCCACTGTCTTCACCGAACGCTTCCAGGTTGCCCATCCTGTCGTTCTGGCCCCCATGGGGGCGGTGTCGGGAGGAGAGTTGGCCGCGGCCGTTTCCACGCCGGCGGTCTGGGCTTGGTGGGAGGCGGCTACGGCGACCCTGAGTGGTTGAAGCGGGAGCTCGGGGTGGTGGCGGCCACGGATCGGCCGTGGGGGGTGGGGCTCATCACCTGGGCCGCCACCGACGAGGTCTTGCGTCTTGTCCCGGGCTACGGGCCCGCAGCGGTGATGTTGTCCTTCGGTGACCCGGCGCCTTACGCCGCCGCCGTCAGGGAGTCGGGAACCCGGCTTATCTGCCAGGTGCAGGACGTGGAGGGCGCCCGTCGGCCGTGGCCGTCGACGCCGACGCCATCGTGGCCCAGGGGACCGAGGCGGGCGGCCACGGGGGCCGCCCGCCTGCCGCTTGTCCCGGCGGTGGTCGATGCGGTGTCCCCGACGCCGGTGCTCGCTGCGGGTGGGATTATGGACGGACGGGGCCTCGCCGCCGCCCTGGTGCTCGGAGCTGAGGGCGCCGTGCTGGGTACTCGCTTCTATGCCACGCCCGAGGCGCTCGGCACCGAAGGGGCCAAGGCTCGGTTGGTGGAGGGCGGCGGGGATCAGACCACCCGAACCCAGGTCTTTGATGCCGCCCGGGGCTTCGCCTGGCCCGAGCCTTACACGGGGAGGGCGTTGCGTAACGCGTTCCTCGAGGCTTGGAGCGGGCGGGAGGACGAGCGCCGAGACGCCGACGCCCGGGAGGGCTTCGCCCAAGGACAGGCGGACGGGGACCCCGACGTGGCCCTGGTCTGGGCCAGCGAGGGGATCGACCTCATCTCGGCTTTGGAGCCGGCCGGCGACCTTGTGGCTCGGGTCGTCGCCGAGGCTGAGGCCATCTTGCGCCGGGCGCCCCGCATGATCGGCTGACTCCGGGTTTCGGGCAGCCGCGGGCCTCGGCGTCGCGGCAGCTGTCGGGGCTTGCAGCCGACCCCCAAGTGAATGTACGGCGCACGCGCCGTGTCTTTTCGCAGCAGGATCGGTGTTCCAAAAGGCTCTCACTGGCGCGCAGGTTCCCGCGGCGTCATCGTGGTTGTCATGAGATCGACTGTTGCCTGTCGTCTGCGTCTTCGGCTTCGTTCACGGTCGGTGAGCACCGGGTCGCCGACGGCGATACGGCCAGCCTGAACCGTGGTGTCATAGGCCCAGGGCGCAGCCTCGGCGTTCGGGGTGATCCGCACCCAGAACCGCAGCGTTGCGCTCGGTCGTCTGTCGGCCCCCATCGACGATTCCACACCGTGGATCGGGTTCGTTGACGCGCCGGCGTAGATCGCCGACCCGCCGCGCCGTTGTACCTGACATTGCTGGGCTAGTCTCCCAAGCGTTCTACTCTTTGACGTGCGCGAGGCAGGCATATCGTCTGGCTGCTACCAGCGACGTCGAAGGCGCGTTCACCCTCGCTGACCCTGCCGTCATGACGCGTCGGTTGGCTGAGCTGCTCGACGCCCGCCCGGTTCGCGTGCCGGCGCCGGAGCTGTGCCGGGCGGCCGGGATCACCGGGCCGCTCCGGTTGCAGGCCACGTCGCCAGGCTGGGCGGACCAGGCGATGGGGTAGGCGGGCTTGGCGATGGGCTGGCCGGTCATGGACACCAGCCGCGCTCATGACCAACTCGGATGGCGCCCAGCTCACACCCGCACTGGTGACGGTTACCGCCACGGCAATACCCTGCCGTTTGTGGCCGAAACCGTCGCCCGGAACAGGAAGCCATCACCATGACAGACCATTTCGTCGTTTACGGCGACTTCAACTGCCCCTACAGTGCCCTGGCTGCCGTGCGGGTGGACCGCATCGTCGCCGCCGGCAACGCGGACGTGGAATGGCGGGCCGTGGAGCACGACCCGACCATCCCCGCGGGCGGCCGGCCGGTGACGGGCGACGTCGCCGACGCCGACGACCGTGAACTGGCGGAGGTGACCGGCTTGGCCTCATCCGAGGACCGCCTCGAGATGCGTCGTCCGGCGATCCAGCCCAACACCGCTCTGGCGGTGGCCGCGTTCGCGGCTGTCGGGGGCGCCGACGCCGACGCCTTGCGACGCCGTCTGTTCCACGCCCTGTGGGTCGACGGCCGCGACCTCGGCGATCCTGACGTGCTGGGCCGCCTCGGCGCCGTCCCCGGTGCCGACGGGGGCCGGGGCGCCCAATGGCAGGCACAATGGGCCGCTATCGACCGTCGCCTGGTGCCCCTGATGATCCTCGACGGCGGGCGCGTCTCGCGGGGGCTGGGCGCTCTGTCCCGCCTGGCGACGATCGCCGCAGGCGACTGATCAGGCAAGCACCGGGCATACCGCCGAGATGAACAGCTACGGCCTCGAACGAACGGAAGGGGCGACCTGCAGGCGGACCAGGCCACCCGTACGGGCGATGAAGACCAGCCGGTAGGCCACGGCGAGCAGCTGATCGTGGCCGGGCGGACGCTGGTGGATCATCATCGCACCGGTCTCTGTCCTCGAGGCGGCAGTGGGCGCACGGTTCCCGCGGGGTGCATCGAAGGCAACCAGCCGGCGCGATGTCGTCGGCCGCTCAGCCGGCGCGGCGGAGCTGATACCGTTCGCTCTCCGAGGTCCCACCCCACACCCCGTAGTCCTGGTGGGTGACTAGCGCGAACTCCAAGCAAGCGGCCCGGACCGGGCAGCCAGCGCACACGGCCTTGGCTCGCCGCACGTCCTCGACCGCCACGTCGGCCCTCTCTCCGTCAGGGAAGAACAATGCTGGTCCCATGCCGGCGCGAGCAGCGCCAGTCCGCCAACCTCTTCCGCTGTCGTTGCGGCTGGTGTGAACCGCCTGGGGGTGCCCGACGACCCGGGCACCCGCGGGCCGTTGCCCTCCGCCGCAGGCGGGGCCGCCCGTGACGCCACCCGGCGGAGCGTCATCATCGATCGTCGCTCCTTCGCTTCGTTGGCGCCTGCCCGACCATCCCACAACCACCTAGTATATGCACTGTAAACTAGAGAAACGAGGTGATCAGCGTGACGTTTGTGGTGGATTGGGAGATCGACTTGCCCCTCCCGGAGGGTCGGACCTCGACCGACGAAGGATTCGATGGGACACCTCACCGGCCGCAAACCGATGGCGTAGTTGAAAGGCGGGATGAACGCGGTGAGCTGGTCGGCGACCGGGAAGTCGATACCGGGGCTTGCATGGAAGTCGATGTGCGAGAGTTCGACGCAGAGTGGAAGGCCGAACTGAGCCCGGACCAGTACCAGGTGCTGCGCCGGGCGGCGACCGAACCCCCCTGGGTAGGCCGGTACGTCACCAACCACCAAGACGGCACCTACCGCTGCGCCGGATGCACCGCGGTCCTCTTCGACGCCGACACCAAGTTCGAATCGGGGTCAGGATGGCCCAGCTTCTACCAGCCTGCCGCCCTTCACGCGGTCGAGCTGGTCGTCGACCGCGGCCACGATATGGCGCGCACCGAGGTGCGCTGCCGACGCTGCCGCGGCCACCTGGACCACCTCTTCGACGACGGCCCCGAGCCCACCCGAAGCGCTACTGCATCAACTCCCTGGCCCTCGACTTCGAGGCCAAGACCTGATCCGACCGCCGCAGACTGTCCCCGACCCGGCTGCATTTTTCGTTCACAATCACACTCGCGGTGACGAGAAGCTTGCTGCCGCACGTCGAAAGGCCGCCAGCGAGCGGACAGAGAAGTGAGAGCATGAGTGACTGGTGGTGGACGGGCTGGTCGTCGTGGGCGCCTCCCGCCTTCGACTTGGGGGCCCCGGAGCAACCCGAGGCGCCGATGTCGAAGTCGGCGGGGTCGAAGTCGGTGGGGCCATTCCATCCGGTAGAGAGTCCCCGGGCAGGCAGGAAGCGTAAGCGGACGGTGACACGGGTTGATAAGGAGCGGCGCCGGGCCGAGGTCCGTGATCGGATTAGCGGGCTCCTCGACGGGCTCCCCGTCGTATACCAGGTGCGCGGGGACGGAGCTTATATACAGACCGCGGCGGTGGAGTTCATCGACGGCACGCTCTTCGAGCTGACCGACCGCACTCACGGCGGTCTGAGCCGGATGATTGGGCTGGCACACAGGAGCGGGGTATGCCTGGAGCGGGCCTGGTTTGGGCCCGGTCAGCGGAGTTGACTGCTCCGCTTCCGGTCTCTGGAAGACAAGCGCGTGACGGTCATCGTCGGCGTGAAGCTCCCGGCGGATCATGCCACCGCGGAGGGACCGAAGACGCAGCCCCGTCGGGTGGCATCGTCGCCGCTCCCCCACGATGACCGTGACCGACGGCAACCGCAGTAGTGCGCCGGCGTTGGGGCGGGCCGGCTGCTGCGACCGCCGGATCGTCGAGGTGGCCCTTTCTCCCTCCGGCCGTGCCGTCATCGACGTCGTCAGCCACGCGCCGCGCCGAGCGGTCCGACAGTTGCTCGCCATCGCTGCTGACGGCGCCGATCCCTCGGTAACGGCCACGTGGTCACACGGCGCGGCCGTCGGCGCCTGAGCGGCTCCGAGCGGGGTCAGGTCATGTACCCATGATGCTGGCGGCGACGGCCACCACGGCAAGTGTGAGCACGGCGATTAGGCCTCGCAACATCGTCGCCGTGGTCGCGCCGCGGCGCACGACGCGCTCCAGATGTTCGTTCGTGGGCTCATCCAGAGACCGGCGCCGCAGCCGAGTCATAGCCCGAGCCTGTCGGACCCCGACAACCGTGACGACAACAAGCGTGCCGGTCAAAGCAACGGCGACGTCCACCAAGCCGTCCCATGCGCTCGGAGGCCACCCCATGGTCAGCCCGACGCCGATGGCGACCGCCAGGGCGCCGTTGCCGACGAGCCCGTAGCGGCGGCCGAGGGAACGAAAAAACGCCACCCGGGCGGCAGGGTCGAGGCTGGCCCGAGCCGCAGCCGCCACGACCGCCAGGCACACCAGGCTGCCCACCCACACCGACCCGGCTAAAAGCTCCACGCCGATCAACACCGGGTTGTGCGCCAACGTCATCGACCATGCCCTCGCTGTGGGTGGGTGGGTGGGTGGCGATCCCGGCGGGCCGTTGCACTCAGGGGCACGTCGATGCGGACCGCACGCCCACGCTCGCCGCCGGGACGCCCCCGGTCACGGCTTATCACCCGCACGGTGCCGCTTTGCTGGCCCGCTCATTGGTCTTTCCAGAAGGTGACCTGCCAGTCCCCCCCGCCGAGTTCGGCCGCGTTGTAGCTGAACCCCTGCGATGACAGGACCCCTTCTAGAGGCACGGGCTCGAACGGGGCGTCGACCACCAGCTCCTCGCCCGCGGCGAGGCTAGCCGCGGCGGCCATGATCGTCTCGAACGGCTCGTCACCGGCGGCGATCATCGGATGGGCATCAATACTGGCCATTCCCGTCCTCTCCACGACAGTCGAGGCATGTAGTTCTAGCTGTGACTATACTTACTGGCGGCGCAGGCATTTGACGACAGGTACGCATCGGAGGTGGTTGACGCTCGTCGAATCCGTCAGCTCGGCCGCGAGGCCCCGGTCGGGAGATCCAAGCTGGGGATCAGCGACGTTGACGTGTGGAACCTGTGGGCTTTGGTGTGCGAGGAGTTCGGCGAACGTACCCTCGGACCGGACTTCGATCCCAGGCGGCGCGGCGCACCTGGACGGTCACCGTCAGGATCGGACCCCTCCTCGCTGGCGACTGTCTCCGCAAGCCCCGGCCGTGCCCCACAGGCTGCGACGACCGATTTGGAGAGCGTACAGAAGCGGAAAAACACTCCCACCCCACTCAGCCCCGGCCTCATCCAGGCTCCGGCCCAAGCCAACGCCGGCCAGACGCCGTCAATGGTGTTGCCATTGTTCGAGCAGATGCTAGAATACCGCATGAGCCGGGAGCCTCGGAGAGAGACGATGCCAGGAGATCTGCAGCAAGAGGCGAAGGCGCTGGGAGACCCGACTCGACACCGTATTTTTCGCTATGTGGCTGAAGCCCCGGCCCCGGTTGGGGTGGCCGAGCTCACCCGTTTCGTGGGTCTCAACCACAACGCGGTGCGTCAGCATCTCGCCGTGCTCAAAGACGCTGGGCTGGTGATGGAGGAGGTTGAGGGCCGGGATCGTCCGGGGCGTCCCCGCCTGATGTATCGACTCCGCCCCGAGGCGGCCGGCGCGTGGGGCACCGTGGGCCCCTATCAGTATCTGGCGGAGATGTTGGCGGACGCCTTGGCGAACGGGAAGACCCCTCGAGAGGCGGGGCGCGACGCCGGGCGTCGCCAGACCGCGAAACCGGACCCGGACCAAGACCCCTTCGACATCATCGAAGAGCAGATAGCCCGCCGGGGGTTTCGGCCCACCAGGGCCACCCGGGGTGCCAAAGTGGATTTCGTTCTCGGCCGCTGCCCGTTCGAGGACGTGGCTGTAGCGAACCGGGACACCGTGTGCCAAGCGCATCTCGGCCTGGCAGAGGGCATGGCCGATGGTCTCGGCGGTCTCGAAGTTCTCCGGTTGGTGGCGAAGAACCCGCGTCGGGCCGGTTGCCGCCTCGCCCTGCGTGGCAACGACCAACTGGCCGGCAGTCACCGCTGAGGCAGTCAATCGTACTTTTCGCTGCGGATGGTGGCGGGGTCCACCCCCAGGTCGGCCAGCCAGCCCGCTGCGGCTTCGACCATGATGGGCGGTCCGCACACGTACACCCAGCGGGGGAGCTGACCGTGGAGGGCTTCGACCAGCATGGCCCGGTCGACGCGACGGTGATGGGCGGCCCGGGAGTCGTCAGGATCCTGGGTGAAGGTGTGGACGACCTGGAGCCAGCCACAAGTCTCGGTGAGACGGGCTAGGTCGTCGTGGTAGAACGCGGAGTCGAAGTTGGCCGACGAGCACACCAGCCGCATGGGGATGGCCAGGTTGGCGGCGGCGGCGTAGCGGATGATGGCCATGAGCGGCACCAGGCCGCTGCCGGCGCCCACCAGAAGCAACGGCCCGCCGGCGGCCTCGGTCCAGGTGAAACGTCCCGCCGGGCCGCGCACCTCGACCCGGTCACCGCACGACAGATCCCGGACCAGGCGGGGCGAGACAAGGCCGCCGGGTATCTCTCGGACTCCCAGGTCAATGACGGATGCGTCGGGGAAAGGTGAGGAACCGACCGAGTAGGAACGCTGCACCGGTCGGGGCCGGCCTGCCACCGCCAGGCGCACGTTGTAGTACTGGCCGGGCAGGAACCCGCCAGGTTCACCGAGACGCAGCCGCAGGGTCAACGCGTCAGGCGTCTCGCCGATGAGCTCGACAACCTCGGCCTGCTGCCACTGTGGCCGGGGCGTCAAGGACTGCGGCGGCCGTACGCGGGTCGGCCCGGTCGCGGGAGCGCCGCCTCGGGCTTTGGAGTCAGGCGAAACATCCACACCGCTACCGTACCTCTAGCAGAGACTAGAACAACAGTCGAGGGTTCGGTTTGATGGTGGGACCGGTCGGCGGCGGTGAATGCTCAGGTAGGCAACGGCTGGGGCCCGGCTCGGATGCGCCGTCGGGTTCCGGCGGGACTGGGCGCCAACGTCGCCGGCCCCAAACGCCACGCGTCGTCATCAACGGAGAGCTCGCCGGTTCCTTCGACGACCACCACGACCACGTCGACCTCGTCGTTGACGTGCTCGCCGATCTCGCCTCCGGCGTCGAGGCGGACCAGGCTGGCGTTGAGCTGGCTGCTCGGCTCCAGGGTCCAGATCACCCCTTGACCGGTGGCATCGTTGCACTGGTCGACCACCGTGGCTCGAGGTGACGTTCCGCCCTCGCCGGTCACGGGGTCACCTTGGCGAAGCATGCGGGTTGCCGGTCGACGGTGTCCGGCGAGGGCGTGTCTTGCCCCGGCCAGGTCGATCGGGCCGCCCCTGCGACTATGACGTCGGCGAGATCGTCCGCCGCAGCCTGCGGTCGGTCGGTCGGTGCGCGTGCAGTGCTGAGATGAGCGGGTCGGTCATGGCGGTGGTGCACAACGGGATAGCACCTCGACCGGCCGGAGCGCCCGGTTTCTCGCGGAGCCCTGGTGGCGCGGGCAGGTATTGCCGCCTGTCTGGCGGTCGCAGTCGCCTCCGGGGGGATACTGCCATGTCGGGCTGGGCTGGGCCGCTCGACCAACGGCTCCGGACAGCGGCTCTGGGGTCAACGACCCGGGGGGATGCGGCGCGCGGTACCGTCGTCTTGTGAACGAGGGACACCTGGTGGGCTGCGCCAGTCTCGAGTGGGCTGAGCTGGTCGAGAACGAGCTGCTGCCCTGGGCCATCGGAGAACAGGATCTCGGTGACGATGTGCTCGAGGTGGGAGCCGGACCGGGTCTGACCACCGACGTGCTGGCCAAGCAGGTGGTTCGTCTCACGGCGGTGGAGAGCGATGATGCCCTGGCCGCCAACCTGGCTGAGCGCCTGGCGGGAACCAACGTGGAGGTCGTCCACGCTGATGCTACTGCGCTGCCGTTCGGCGATGGACGGTTCTCGGGGGCCGGGTGCTTCACCATGCTGCACCATGTGCCCTCCGCCGAGTTGCAGGACCGGCTCTTCGCCGAGGTGTGTCGGGTGCTCCGGCCCGGCGGTGTGGTGGTCGGCCTCGATTCCACCGAGTCGCCGGCATTACGGGCGGACCATGACGGCGACGTCTTCGTTCCGGTCGATCCGACCACCCTGGCCGCTCGCCTGGAAACGGCCGGTCTCACCGACGTCACCGTCGAGGCCACCGCCGATCGTTTCCGGTTTCTCGGCCGGCGCAAGAGATCATCCTCGGGTGAGGGTTGCTCGTCGCCTTGATCTCGATCATCCCGGCGCCGGTTTCGAGCGTCGCGACCCGCTCATAGCAGTTCGGCGAGCGGGAACGATCGGTGCGCCCGCGGGGGCAGCAGATAGTTCTGTCGGTGGGTGGTCACCAGCATCTTGGTGAAACCCAGGTCCTCGTCGGCCAGGTCGTAGCGGGTCTTGAGGTCCTGGCTGTGCATCTCCCGGCGCATCTTCTCGAAGTGCTGGGCGGACGGGCTGAGGCCGATGAAGCGCACCCCGGCGGCCGGCTCGGCCGACACCGGACCGTCGGTGGAGAACCCGAAGGGGTTCTCGACGGTGTCGAAGTCTTGACGCAGGAAGAAGACGGTGCCTTTTTCCAGGCGTTGACCGTAGACGGTGGTGGTGTCGGTCTCGACCCGGGAGAGGAACTGCATCTGCTCGTTGTGGCCGACCAGTTTGAAGGTTTCGGCGTCGTGGTCACGTTGCGCCTGGAACGTCGAGGTTGCCGGTGACTGGTCCGGGCTGAGGATCTCTTCGGTCTCGGTGCGCCTGGGGTGGAACATGCGCTGCAGTCGTTGTTGGGGCGTGAACTGGTACCACCGGTCCAGGTCGATGGCGATGCGCGACAGATGCATGGCGGTGCCATGCGCGAAGTAGCTGTCCGGTGTCTGGTCGGTGTAGCCGGGCAGGGTCTCGAAGCTCGGCAGGTTCCCGGCGGCCAGTCCGTGGACGTGGCTGGAGGTGAACCCCATGAACAGCATGGCGCCGGCCGGGATTTTTCCCGCGCCGGGGATCCGCAGCCGCTCGCCGATCCGTTTGGACATGCCCCGGCCGGCGAACCCGCGGCGTATCGAGGTGATAGTGACCAGGTCACCGATGTAGGCGTTCTCGGCGGGAATGCCGTTGAGGATCTGCTCACCCGGCTGGAACAGCACCTCGAGGACGTTGTCGATGTGCTGGCGGTAGTCGCTCTTGAAGTGAAAGCAGATCTCGTTGGCCTCGAGGATGACGTCGGGTGGGTCCATCGGGAACCGGATGGCGTCGGTGAGCGCCCACTGGCCTTCGCTGCCGGCCAGCGTGGAGCGGGGCATGAACTCGTCGGTGAGGGTGGTCGGGATCCGCTGTTGGAAGTACGGGTCGCCGTACGCGACCTGGATGAAGATGCCGCCCGGTTGGAGCGGGTAGACGTTCTCCACCTCACCCAACGCGGCGTTCAGCCGCTGCTGGGCTTGGCGCAGCGTCGCCTGGTTGTCGGTGGCGAAGGCCAATCGGGCGGTGACCACGGCGTGCCAGAGGGGGACGACCGCGATCGGCACGTCGTGGTGGACTTCTTCGGTGATACCGGGCAGCTCATTGGGTCAAGGGCGGTTCGACCTGGGTGCGTTTGGAGTAGTCGACCACCTTCGCCCAGTCGAAGGTTGCCGTCATCGATCGGGCCTCTTGCAGTCTGGTGCGACCGTCCAACGGGCGCTTCTTGGTCCTCCTGCCTGATGCAGCTGCTGGGCCCGGTTCATTGGTTCTCCTCTGCTGAGCGCGGAAATTATCGTTGCATGCCGGCGGCCTGTCAGGCCGCCGATTGCTGTGGGTGTGACGGCAACCCACACAGGCCCCGACCATGCCCGATGGGCGCGGCTCGGTCGAGTGTCGGGGGACTCCGAGGGCGGGGGCGGTGCGGCCGGCGTGGTTCCCCCCATCTATCGATGTCGGGGGGAGTCGACGTGGTCGCGTACTTGCCGGGCCGCCGCGACCAGGTTGGCGAGGGCGGGGACGACCTGGTCGTAGCGTCGGGTCTTGAGTCCGCAGTCGGGGTTGGCCCACACCCGCCCGGCGCCGAGGGTCTCGACGGCCCGAGTCAAAAGGTCGGCCAGTTCGTCGACGTCTGGCACCCGCGGGGAGTGCACGTCGTAGATGCCGGGCCCGATCCCGCCGAGGTAGGCGGTCCCGGTGAGCGTCCCCACCGCGGTCATCTGCGAGCGGGCCGCTTCCAGGGAGACCACGTCGACGTCGAGGTCGGCCATGGCGGCGGCGATGTCGGAGAACTCGGCGTAGCACATGTGGGTATGCACCTGGGTGGTCTCGCCGGCGGGGGCGACGGCCAGACGGAACGCCCGGGTGGCCCAGTCGAGATAGGCGCCCCGTTCGGCCTGGCGTAGGGGGAGTCGTTCGGGCAGGCCGGGCTCGTCGACCTGGATGATCCCGATGCCCGCCGCGTCGAGATCGGCGACTTCATCGGCGACGGCGAGGGCCAGCTGGGCGGCGGTCTGCGCGGCGGCTTGGTCGTCGCGCACGAACGACCAGGCCAGCATGGTCACCGGCCCGGTCAGCATCCCCTTGATCGGCTTGGTGGTGCGCGACGCCGCGTAGGTGGTCCATTCGAGCGTGATAGGCCCGGGGCGGGACACGTCGCCGAACAGGATCGGGGGGCGTACGCAGCGCGACCCGTAGGACTGGACCCAGCCGGTCTGGGGGAGGGCGAAGCCGGTGTGCTGCTCGGCGAAGTAGCGGACCATGTCGTCGCGTTCGGGTTCGCCGTGGACCATCACGTCGAGGCCGATCTGGTCTTGGAGGGCGATTACCTGGTCGACCTCGGCGCGCAGCTGCGCCCGGTAGGCGCCGTCGTCGAAACGCCCGGCCCGCCACGACGCCCGGGCCGCCCGCAGCTCGGGTGTCTGGGGGAACGACCCGATGGTGGTGGTGGGGATCGACGGCAAACCGAGCCGGGCCGACTGGGCGGCCTGTCTGCTCTGCGGGGTGCCCGGCCGGCGCTCGGCGCCGCTCAGGTCGGCGAGGCGGCGCCGTACCGCCGGGTCCGACAGGCGACCGTCGGCGCATCGACGCTCGAGGACCGCCCGGTTGGCGGCGAGAGCGTCGGAGATGGCGTCGCGTCCCTCGCCCAGCCCCTGGGCGGCGACCACCAGTTCGGACAGTTTCTCCTCGGCGAACGCCAGCCACGACGCCACCTCGGCGTCCAGACCATCCTCGGCCCCGACGCTTGCGGGCACGTGCATCAGCGAGCACGAGGTCGACACCACCACGTCGGGGGCGAGGGCGGCCAGCCGCTCGAGGAGCCCGACGGTGGCGTCGAGGTCGGCGGCCCACACGTTGCGGCCGTCGATCACCCCGGCGAACAGCGTCCTGTCGCCGATCCCCCCGGATTCTGCCAGGAGGCCGAGGTTGGCCGGTCCGGCGCAGAAATCCAAGCCGATGCCCTCGATGGGCAGGTCGACCAGTGGTCCCATGGCCTCGCCGGCGGCGCCGAAATACGTCGACACCATCATCTTGGGCCGGGTCGGGCATTCCCCCAGACGCCGGTAGACCCGTTCCAAGGCGGCCAGCTCGGCCCGGATCCGGTCGGCGACTAGCACCGGCTCGTCGAGCTGCACCCACGCCGCCCCGCCGGCTGCCAAGGCGCCCAGCAGGTCGGCGTACACCTCGATGAGAGGGTCAAGGAGCTTCCAGATGTCGAAACCGGGCTCCTCGGGTCGGGAAAGGAGCAGCAGGCTGAGCGGGCCGAGGAGCACCGGTTTGCTGTTTGTCACCCCCGCCGCGGCAGCTTCGCCCAGCTCCCCGACCGCCTTGTCCGGACACGCGGCCAGCGCGGTCTGGGGGCCCAGCTCGGGGACCAGGTAGTGGTAGTTGGTGTCGAACCACTTGGTGAGCTCCAGGGCCGCCACCTCTTCGCCGCCCAGCCGACCGCCGCGGGCCATGGCGAAATAGGTGTCCAGATCGACGGGGCCGCCGCCGTGCCGGTAACGGGCGGGGACGGCCCCCACCGCCACGGCGGCATCAAGCACATGGTCATAGAAAGAGAAATCGTTCGACGGGATCAAATCGATGCCAGCGCCGATCATGGTGTCCCAGTTCTGCCGGCGCAGCCGGGCTGCGCTGCCCGCCAACTCCTCGGCCGGGGCGTTCCCCGACCAGTAACCCTCCAACGCCCACTTCAGCTCCCGGCCAGCCCCGATACGGGGCATACCATGCGCCGTTGTCGCCACCGTCACCAGGAACATCCCATCAACGTTCTCCCATCGGGTCCAGACTGCCAGGACCAGGGTTCTTCTCGCCTGCGCTAGAGAAACATAGCCGGCGCGGCGTGGGGGGTGGCGGCCATTCGTCGAGCTCAGCGCAACGAGCCACCCCGCACGGCGGCGTCGCAACCCCGGCGATGGCCCTTGCTCACCACGGCGCCACACTCGGCGCAGATCAGGTGAGCCCAACAGGCCGGCTCGCCGCCGGCCTCGGGCTCGGCCGCTGCCGTCGCGGCGGAAACGGTCGGCGCAGGATCCTCTGTGCGTGGCTGCTCCCGCATGTTGGTAGCTCCTTTCGGCGGCGTAACCCGGCTTCGATGAGCGCTCAGACAGCCTGGACCTTGGTGCCATCAGTAGGGGGCCACCTGGAAACATGACCAGCTCGATCGACAATCAAGGTGATTCTCCTGTAGGGTATCAGTAACTAGAAAAATCATCAGGCGTAGGAGGATCCCGTGACCATCCAGTTGGGCGACACTGCCCCCAACTTCACGGCCAACACCACCGAGGGCACCGTCAGCCTGCACGAGTACCTGGGGGACAGCTGGGGGATCTTGTTCTCCCACCTCGCCGACTTCACCCCGGTGGGCGGTCTCGATGGCGTTGGGGTGGATCACGCCGTACAGGTTGGCCACGGTGCGGTCCCTCGTCGCCGACCAGCGGATAGTTGAGGCCTTGGCCCTGGGTTTCGGCGATGTCGGCCGACCAGCGTCGATGAGACTCGACGGAGTCGACGCTCACGCCGATGAGCTTGGTGTTGCGCTCGGCGAAGTCGTCTTTGCGCCTAGCGAAGTCACCGAGTTCGGTGGTGCACCTACCCCGCCGCCATCGGCCGCAACGTCGACGAGATCATCCGCGCCCTCGACGCCCTACAGCTCAGCAGCCGCAACAGCGTGTCCACCCCGGTGAACTGGAACGACGGCGACGACGTCATCATCTCGCCGGCCATCACCGACGACGACGCCAAGGAGAAGTTCCCCAAAGGCTTCACCACCTTGAAGCCCTACCTGCGCCTCACCCCCCACCGAACAAGTAGACCAGCCGGGCAAGTAGGCCGGGCAGTCAGCGCAACGGTCACCGCGGGGCGGTCGGACTCTTCGCCGAACAGGACGATCCGGCCGTCGAAACGCTCAGAGCGCAACGCCTCGGCCGCCTTGGCCCCCGCCAAACCAGCGGTCACGATCACCAAGGCATGCTGTGCTGTCGCCATTGTCTGTCACGTCCCTTGTGTTGAGATCGGATCGCCGCCTCTACCCAACGCGCTCGAAGAGATTGACCGGCCGGGCGACCGAACCGCCCGGATCGGCAAGGTCATGGTAGGGCTTGGAGGACGCCCCCCACCACGGGCTCGGCGTCGCCGACCGAGAGGGAATGAGGTGCGCCCGCCGCCATGACCACGACGTCGCCGGTGGCCGTGATCTTGGTTTCGGGCCCTACGGTGACCGTCGGTTGCTCTTCGATGATCAGCAGCGTCAGCTCGGCTGGACCGAGATGCTGGGAGAGCTCCTGGCCGGCGTCGAGGCAGACGACGAACACTGTCGTCGCCCGATACGCCGCCACGTTGGCCACCACCCGCCGGTCGGAATCGAGCGGTGCGCCGATCGGTACTGGGCCGATACCGGGTGTGGATGCGCCCACCTGATCTGGATGGTCGGCGCGTCCTGCGACGGGTGCACGGTGGGGATCTCGGGGGGATCGTAGCGTCGCCGGTGTGCATTGTCCCGCGGGTGCGAGCTTTCGCTGCCGCCGGCCACCTGGGCGGAGGCGTGCCCAGCTCGTCGCGCAGGGTTTGTTCGTTTTGCCAGCGTTGGCCGTCGTGGGTTCTGCCCCGCGGTATCCCTCTTTCCTACCATCGCCAACTTTCTGGAATTGGGAGAGATTGGCCGCCCTACGGCCCGGCGGTCGGAGAGCGGCGGACCGATCTCGGGGATCGCGTCGCCTGGGCACCGTCGGTCACCGCCCGTCCTGTCGTACGTCCACCGGCCCGGCCTCGTTCATGTGGTGGACCTTGGTCCGGGCGTCTGGGTGGTTGGCGTCCCACAGTGGCCGCTCGGAGCGGATGGGCGGAAGGGACTCGAAGTTGTGCTCCGCCGGCGGCGACGAGCACGCCCACTCGAGCGTTTGGCCGTCCCACGGGTTGTCGCCGGCCCTCTCCCCCTTGCGGTAGCTGACGAAGAGGTTCCAGACCGTGGCCAGTACCCCGAGGCCGGTGATGTAGGCGCCGATGCTGGAGAGGAGGTTGAGGAAGTTCCAGCCCTCGTTGGAGTCGTAGATGGCGATGC
>JBPCNZ010000003.1:0-20964 GCA_051000755.1 Acidimicrobiales bacterium
GTGGTACCGAGAAGGCCCCCGCATCAATCTAGCTATCGGGCTCACCCGCACCAAGGAGAACCGTGCTTTGCCGGACACCACCATTCTCATCCCTCGTGGCGGCCCCGGCAATGACGATCTAGCTAGTCAGGGCCGGGTCCCTGCAGCGGGAGGCGGATCGTCACCGTGGCTCCGCCGTCAGGGTTGTTGACGGCCCCGGCCCTGCCGCCGTGAGCAGCGGCGATCTCGGCGACGATGGCCAGGCCCAGGCCGGCGCCGCCCGAGGCGGTCGACCGGGAGCTGTCGGCCCGGCGGAACCGCCCGAACGCCTCGGTGAGCAGCTCCGGTGGGAAGCCGGTCCCGGTGTCGGTCACCGATACGGCCAGCTCGGTGTCGTCGGCCCGGGCGGACAGCACGATCCGGCCGGGAGCGGGGGTGGCGGCCAGGGCGTTGGCCACAAGGTTGTCGACGGCTCGGCGCAACCCGTCGGGGTCGGCCCAGGCGGCCAGCTCACCAGGGCCATCGACGGCGAGGGTGACCCCGGCGGCATCGGCATGGGCCCGGCTGGCCCGGGCCGCACCGCCCAGGATGGCGACGACGTCGACCTCGCAGGGCTGGGCCATGCGGGCGCTGCCGTCGGCCCGGGCCAGGAACAGCAGGTCCTCGGCCAGGCGGGTGAGGCGCTCGACTTCGAAGCGGGCGTGGGTGATGGCGTCGGCCAACTGTTCGCGGCTGCGGTCGGGACGGTCGGCCAGCTCCAACTCGGTGCGCAGCACGGCCAGCGGAGTGCGCAACTCGTGGCTGGCGTCGGCGACCAGATCCCGTTGGCGGTCGACGGAGCGCCGGAGGCGGTCGAGGAGGGCGTTGAACGTGCGGGCCAGCCGGGCCAGCTCGTCGGCGGTGCCCGGTACCGAGATGCGGGTGCCGAGATCGCGCTCCCCGATGGTCTCGGCGTCGGCCCGCATGCGCTCGACGGGACGCAGGGCGGCACCCGACAGCAGCCATGCGCCCAGGCCGGCCAGGACGATGAAGACGGGGACGGCGACGAGGAGTTGGTGAATGGCCTCCTCCGCGGTGTTGGTCACCGCCGCCAGGTCGGCCCCGACGCCGACCACCCAGACACCGTCGGGACGAGGCACGCCGTTGAGCAGGACGCGGAAGTGCTCGTCGTCGATGGAGGTGGTGAGAAACGTCGGCCCCGACGCCGGGCGCTCCGCCCGGCTCCGGGCGAACAGGGACGCCGGCAGGCCGCCCGGCTGCTCCGCCGCCACCGTCCCCCCCGGGCGCAGCACGAAGGTCACGGCGTCGAACACCCGAGGGGTGAGGGTGGGGCCGGCGGCCGCCTTGACGCCCACCACCGTTCCGAGGTCCGGTTGGCCCGAGGTCCCGACGGCGGCGATGACCGGCGCGGCCCGGGCCTGGAGGGATGCGTCGAGGGAGCCCCGCAGGCTGCGGTGGACGAGCACGGTGAACAGGCCCAGGCCGATCGACGCCAGGATCACCGCCACCACCGTGTAGGTGGCGACCAGGCGGGCCCGGACGCTGCGGGGGCCGCGGGTCAGGTGCCGGTGCAGGCCACCCGGCGGTGCGTTCACGCCCGGTCGGTGACGGGGGCGCCGGTGACGGGGGCGGCGGCGGTGGGGGCACGGAGGCGGTACCCGGCGCCCCGGACGGTCTCGATGTCGGCCCGGGCAAAGGGACGGTCGAGTTTGCGGCGGAGGTAACCGACGTACTGGTCGACCACGTTGCTGCCGGCCACGTAGGCAAAATCCCAGACGTGCTCGAGGATGCGGTCCCGCGACAGGACCTGGCCGGGGTGGCGCATGAGCAGCTCGAGGAGGGCGAACTCCTTGGCCGTCAGCTCCACGTCGGTGCCGCCCCGTGCCACTTGACGGGTGGCCGGGTCGAGGCAGAGGTCGCCGACGGAGAGCACGCTGGGCCGTTCCGCGGTACCCCGCCGCATCAGGGCCCGCAGGCGGGCCAGGAGCTCGGCGAAGGCGAACGGCTTGATCAGGTAGTCGTCGGCGCCGGCGTCCAGACCGCGCACCCGGTCCTCGACGGCGTCCCGGGCCGTCAGCATGACGACCGGCGCCCAGGTCCCGGAGGTACGCAGCCGCGAGCACAGCTCGAAGCCGTCGATGCCGGGGAGCATGGCGTCGACAAGCACGGCGTCGAAGGTGTGCTCGGCGGCCAGCCACAGGCCGTCGGGGCCATTGGCGGCGATGTCGACGGCGTAGCCCTCTTCCTCCAGGCCGCGCTTGAGCAGTGCCGCCATGCGGACCTCGTCCTCCACCACCAGGACCCTCATCGGCGACGCCTCACCCGGGGAGCTTGCCCCACGGAGATGTGAGCCGCATGTGAAAGCCGGGGGTGTGGTCGGCCGCGCACATCTTCCTCACATGTCGGGCGTCTACCGTCATCAGGTCACCATCCCCCGACCGGAGAGCGCATGGAGCATTTCGTCACCACGCAGATCGTGTCCCACGGCTACCTGGCCGTCTTGGTCCTGATGATCCTCGAGTCCGCCTGCATCCCCATCCCCAGCGAGGCGATCATGCTCTTCGGGGGGGCTCTGGCCGGTGGTCTCACCATCAGCGGCACCCATCCCCACCTCAACGTGATCGTCGTGGCCCTGGCCGGCGCCGCCGGCAACCTGATCGGCTCGTTGATCGCCTATGAGGTCGGGCGCCGGGGCGGCCGGCCGTTGATCGAGCGCTGGGGCCGCCGCATCCTGATCCGGGCCCATGACCTCGACCGGGCCGAGCGGTTCTTCGAGCGGCGCGGCGACGCCGCCGTCTTCATCGGGCGGGTCCTCCCGGTGATCCGTACCTTCATCAGCCTTCCGGCCGGCATCGCCAAGATGCGTCCGGTGCGCTTCTCGGTGCTGACCCTCGCCGGGAGCTTGCCGTGGACCTTCGCCCTGGCCCTCATCGGTGACGCCGTGGCCAGCAACTGGAAGACGGTCTCGTCCGACTTCACCTACGTGACGGTGGTGATCGGCCTCATCGTGGTCGCCGTCATCGTCCGCTGGATCCTCCAGCGCCGCCGCACCGAGCGGGCGGTGGCCGGCTGATGCTCGCCGCCGCCGTCTCCCACGCCGCCGTCTCCCATGCGGCCGTCTCCCATGCCCTCTCCCCGGGCTGCACCACCCACCTGACCTGGGTCCAGGCCATCGTCGTCGGTTTCGTGCAGGGGATCACCGAGCTGTTCCCCGTGTCCAGCCTGGGCCACTCGGTGCTCATCCCCGAGCTGTTCGGCTGGCACGACCTGGTGAGGAGCCAGGACTGCTCCGAGTCGTTCTGGCTGGCGTTCGTCGTCGCCCTGCATGTGGCCAACGCCATCGCCCTCCTGGCCTTCTTCTGGCGGGACTGGGTCCGCATCATCAAGGGGTTCTTCACCAGCCTGGTCAAGCGCCGGGCCGAGACCTCGTCGGAACGCCTGGCGTGGCTGATCATCGTCGCCACCATCCCCGTGGGGATCGCCGGGCTCCTCCTCGAGCACAAGGTGCGCACCCTGCTGGCCAAGCCCACGTCGGCCGCCATCTTCCTGGCCATCAACGGGGTCATCCTCCTGGCCGGCCAACGGGTCCGCAACCGCTCCGCCACCGGTCACAGCCGGCCCTCCCGCCTGCAGTCGTCGGCCGTCGCGGCCGCCCGCACGGGCCCGGGGGGCACCGGCGGGTCCGGCGAGGGCGACTCGGCCGCCGTGGACGTCAGCGCCCGGGTGGCCCGCCTGCCCTACCGGGAGGCGCTCCTGATCGGCGTGGTGCAGATCTCCGCCCTCATCGCCGGGATCAGCCGCGACGGCGTCACCATGGTCACCGGCCTGGTCCGCGGTCTGGACAACGAGGACGCCGCCAAGTTCGCCTTCCTCCTGGCCACCCCTCCCATCCTGGCGGCCGGCCTGCTCAAGATCGGCGACCTGACCGGCCCCCTCGGAGCCGGTGTCCGCGGTCAGATCATCGCCGGCGCGGTGGTCACCTTCGTGGCCTCCCTCTTCGCCGTGCGCTACCTCACCCGATTCTTCCAGAACCGGACCCTGACACCATTCGGCATCTACTGCGTGGTGTTCGGCATCTTCATGGTCATCTTCGTGGCCGCCGGCGGATGAGGTGGTCGTCGCTGTCATCAGCGCCCTGGCCGGAGCGGCCTTCTTCGCCCTCGGCAGCGCCCTGCAACACCACAGCGCCGGCACCATCCCCGCGTTCACCGGCTTCGGTCCCCGCGGCGTAGGCCGCTTCGTCTGGGATACGCTCCGCCACCCCCGGTGGCTGGCCGGAACCCTCGCCGACCTCGTCGGCCTCGGCTTTCACGCCTTCGCCCTCAACCAGGGGCCCTTGACGCTCGTCCAGCCCGTGCTCGTGACCGGCGTGATCTTCGCCCTGCCGATCCGGGCCGCACTCGACCGGCGCCCGCCGGGACGCAACGAGATGGTGATGGCCGCCGCCCTCGCCGCGGGGCTGATCCTCTTTCTCGTGGCCGCCACCCCCGGGGCGCCGGCGGTCTCCCCGGCCGATCACACCCCCGTGGTCGTGACCATCGTCGCCGTCGCCGTGGTCCTGGCGGTCTGCGCCGGCGTCGGTCACCGGCTGCGCGGGTCGTCGTCGGCGGTCGTGCTCGGTGTGGGCGCCGGAATCGGCTTCGCGGCCACCGCCGGGGCCCTGAAAGGGACCACCAACGCCCTCTCCCACGGGCTGGGTGCCGTCTTCACCGGTTGGCCGCTGTACCTGCTCGTCGTGGCCGGCGCCGTCGGGCTCCTGCTCAACCAGTTGGCGTTCGCCGCCGGTCCCCTGCGGTCCAGCCTGCCGGCCATCACCACCGTCGACCCCCTGGCCAGCCTGGTGATCGGCGTGGTCGTCTATGACGAGCAGTTGCGCCACGGCCCGTTGGCCCTGGCCGGCATCGTCGCGGGGCTGACCGTCGTGGTGGTCGCCACCCTGGCTCTGACCCGCTCCGAGGGCGAGGCCAAAGCCTTGTCCTGAGGACTGCGGGCGGCAAGACTCCCCGGGCCAACCAGAAAGGGACGCACAGCCATGAAGGGTTTCAAGGAATTCATCATGCGGGGCAACGTCGTCGACTTGGCCGTCGCGGTGGTCATCGGCGCCGCCTTCGGCGCCGTGGTCAAGGCCCTCGTGGCCGACATCCTCACCCCGCTCATCGCCGCCATCACCGGCAGCCCGAACTTCGCCAACCTGACGTTCACCCTCCACAAGAGCAAGTTCTTCTACGGCGACTTGATCAACAACCTCATCGCCTTCCTGGGCGTGGCCGCCGCCGTCTACTTCTTCGTGGTCCTGCCCCTCAACAAGCTGGCCGAGCGGCGGGCCCGGGGCCAGGTGCCCGTCGACGAGCTGCCGCCGCCCGCCGACGACGTGATCCTGCTCACCGAGATCCGAGACCTGCTCCGGGGCCAGGCCGGCCAGGGGGGCGCCCGTTGAAGGTAGTTTCGTACCCATGGCGCACAATCACGCCCACCACCACGGCGCCGGTCCCGGCGCGGACGTGCGCGCCCTGGCGGTGGCGCTGGGCCTGATCGTCGGCTTCATGGCGGTCGAGATCGTGGCCGCCGCCCTGTCCGGTTCGCTGGCCCTATTGGCCGACGCCGGCCACATGCTGACCGATGCCGGCGCCCTGGCTGTCGCCATCTGGGCGGCCCGGCTGGCGGTCCGGCCCGCCAGCGCAACCATGACCTACGGCTTCAAGCGGGTCGAGATTCTCTCCGCCGCCCTCAACGGCCTGACCCTCGTGGTGGTATCGGCCCTGATCACCTTCGAGGCCATTCGCCGCCTGATCCACCCCAACACCGTGGGCGGAACCTCTCTCGTGGTGGTGGCCGCCGCCGGCGTGGTCGTCAACGCCGCGGCCACGGCTGCGCTCAGTCGGGCCGACCGGTCCCGCCTGAACATCGCCGGTGCCTTCGCTCACCTGATCACCGACCTGTGGGCGTTCGTGGCCACGCTCATCGCCGGCATCGTCATCCTGGCCACCGGGTTTGAACGGGCCGACGCGATCGCGTCCCTCGTCGCCGTGGTCCTCATGGTCCGCGCCGCATGGGGCCTGCTCCGGGGCTCGGCGGTCATCCTCCTCGAAGGCACCCCAGAAGGCGTCGACCTCGATGTCGTCCGGGCCCATCTTCTCGGCCTCCCCGAGGTGGCGAGCGTGCACGACCTGCACGTCTGGGTGGTGACCAGCGACCTTCCGGCCGTGTCGGCCCACGTGGTGGTCAACGACGAGTGCTTCGCCAACGGGCTGGCTCCCTGGGTTCTCGACCAGATGCAGGCCTGCCTGGCCGGGCATTTCGACGTCGAGCACTCCACGTTCCAACTCGAGCCGGCCGGTCACATCGATCACGAACACGCCTCTCACGACTGAGGTTCCTGACGGGCGGTCAGGCCCGATAGGGTCGGGGCACCGGGGGAAACGGTTCGGGGGTGGGTCGAGGGGGACCCGTTGAATCGCGTCGCCGGCTGTCCTTACCCATGCCTGCCATCAGGAGGTCCCAGACTATGACCGACTTCAGCCAAACCACGGACGCGGGCGCCAAGCCCGAGACTGCCCTGCCATCGCCGGTCGCTTTCCCGCCCCGCTCGGGCTCGCCGGCTTTGCCGCCGCCACCTTCGCCCTGTCGGTGTTCAACGCCAACATCATCAGCGACGCCAAGTTGGAAGCCGTCGTCCTGCCCCTGGCCCTGTTCTACGGGGGCCTGGCCCAACTGCTCGCGGGCATGTGGGAGTTCCGCAACCGCAACACCTTCGGGGCCCTGGCGTTCTCGTCCTTCGGGGCGTTCTGGCTGTCTTTCGCCGCCTACGTCAAGTACGTGGAGCCCGGTCTGCCCAAGGCCGACGCCTACAAGGCGCTGGGCTTGTACCTCCTCATCTGGGCCATCTTCACCGGCTACATGCTCATCGCCTCCCTGCGGGTGAGCGTGGCGGTGGCGTTGGTGTTCCTGACCCTGTTCGTGACCTTCGTGTTGCTCTGCGTCGGCACCCTCAACTCCAACACCAGCATCGTCCACGCCGGCGGCTGGGTCGGGATCGCCACCGCCATCGTCGCCTGGTACGCGTCGTTCGCCGGGGTGATGAACGCCACCTGGAAGAAGACCATCATGCCGGTCGGGGCCCACGCCTGAATCGCCCGGTGGTCGGCAGGTGCGGCGTTGATCTACCATCGATGCCGTGCCTGCCAGCCGATCCCGCCGCCGTGCCCGCATCTTCCCGCTCACCCTTCCGGCCGCCGTCGGCGCCGTCGTCGGCATCCTGGGTCTGGCCGCATGCGGTTCCTCCTCGTCGTCGACCTCGTCGTCGGCCAAGGTGTCCGGCCCGGTCGATGTGGCCTACGCCGGTTCTTTCGAGAAGTTGGTCAACTCCACCCTGGCCCCGGCGTTCGAGAAGGCGACGGGCGCCACCTTCACGGGCTACCCGGCCGGGTCCACCGCCCTGGCCAGCGCCATCAAGGGCAAGACCAAGGTCGAGGACGTGTTCCTGTCGGCATCTCTGTCGGCCAACGAGACCCTGACGGGGCCGGCCAACGGCGACTGGGTGTCGTGGTACTCGTCGCTGGCCACCGCCCCCCTGGTGCTCGGCTACAACCCGAAGTCGAAGTTCGCCGCCGACCTCAAGTCCAAGCCCTGGTACCAGGTGGTGACCGAACCGGGCTTCCTGCTGGGCCGCACCGATCCCACGCTCGACCCGAAGGGCAAGCTGTCGGTCCAGGCCCTCGACCAGGCCGCCACCTCGCAGTCGCAACCGGCCCTCGCCTCCCTGGCCACGTCGACGACCGGGGTCTTCCCCGAGGAGACCCTCGTCGGACGCCTGCAGTCCGGCAACCTCGACGCCGGGTTCTTCTACGTCCACGAGGCCAAGGCGGCCACCATCCCCACCGTCTCCCTGACCCCCGTCGACCTGTCCGCCAAGTACACGGTGACCGTCCTCAACCGGGCCCCCGACCAGAAGGGCGCTGAGGCGTTCGTCGCCTACCTCTACTCGGCCGCCGGCCAGAAGATCCTCCGCGACGCAGGCCTGACCCTGCCCGCGGCGCCCAAGGTGACGGGCACGACCGCCGCCGTGCCGGCGTCATTGCGCCAGGCACTGGGGGTCAAGGGCTGAGCCGCCGAGAAGTCAGCCCTGCTGCTGAGGGAACCCCTCGCCGCCCCGCCCTCATCGGGCTGGGCGGGTTGCTGGCCGCTTACCTGCTGGTCCCCGTGGCCCTGGTCGTCACCACCATCGGCCAGGCCCACGCCGGCGCCGACCTGTGGTCATCGCTGCGTACCTCGCTGCTCTGCGCCACCATCGCCCTGGTCGTGATCGCCGCAGGGGGCGTGCCTCTCGGCTGGCTTCTGGCCCGCCGGCACGGTCCGGGATGGCGGGCCCTCGGGATCGCGGTGCAGTTGCCGCTGGCCCTGCCGCCGCTGGTCAGTGGGCTGCTCCTCTTACGCCTGGTGGGGCCCTACACGTGGCTCGGACGGCTCACCGGCCGTCGTCTCACCGACAGCCTGGCCGGGATCATCATCGCCCAGGTGTTCGTGGCCGCCCCCTTCGCGGTTGTCGCCGCCCGCTCGGCGTTCTCGGCGGCCGACCCGGCGTTCGATGCCGTTGCCGCCACCCTGGGGCACCGGCGCTGGTCGCGGTGGTGGCGGGTGGACGTGGCGACCGCCGGTCACGGGATCCGGGCCGGGCTGCTGCTGGCCTGGTTGCGGGCCTTCGGGGAGTTCGGAGCCACCGTCCTGCTCGCCTATCACCCCTACTCCCTGCCCGTCGACACCTACGTCCAGTTCGGCTCGACCGGCATCCCCGCCACCCAGGCGCCGGTGCTGGCCTCCGTGGCCGCGGCGATCGCCGTGGTCGCGGTGGTCGCCGCCCGCCCCCTGCGCTGGGTCCGGCCCCTCCTGGCCGCTCGGGCCCCCGCCGCGGAGATGTTTCCGACCCCGCCCCGGCCGGTGGCCGCCGCCGCCGCCCCCCTGTCGTTCTCCCTCCGCGCCTCGCTGGGCGCCTTCAACCTGGACGTCGCCCACCGGCCGGGCGCGGCCCGCCTGGCCTTGCTCGGTCCCTCAGGGGCGGGGAAGTCCCTCACCCTCTCCCTCCTCGCCGGCGTCCGGCACCCGACCTCGGGCTGGGCCCGGTTGGGCGACGAGGTGCTGACCGAGCGGCCCAGCGAGGAGCGCCGGGTCGGCTACGTGCCCCAGAGCGGCGCCCTGTTGCCCACCGTGACCGTCTGGGGCCAGGCCACCTTCGGCGTCCACACCGATCCCGGGGTGGCCGCCTGGTGGTTGGATCGCCTCGGTCTGGCCGGGCTCGACGGGCGCTACCCCGGTTCCCTCTCGGGCGGTCAGGCCCAACGGGTGGCCCTGGCCCGGGCCCTGGCATCGGACCCCCGACTGTTGCTCCTCGACGAGCCTCTCTCCGCCCTCGACACCCCGACCCGGCGGGCCTTGCGGGCCGAGCTCCGAGAGGTGCAGCTCGACACCGGCATCCCCAGCGTGGTCGTCACCCACGACGCGGAGGAAGCAGCCGTCCTGGCCGACGAGATCATCGTCATCGACCATGGCGTCGTGCTGGCGGCCGGCACCACCCGGGCCCTGTTCGGCCGGCCCCCGTCCCTCGCCGTCGCCGCTCTGCTGAGCGTCGACAACGTCCTTCCCGGTGCCGTTCTCCCACCACTCCTTCTCGCGACCCTGCCCTCTCCATCCTCGTCGTTGCCGCTCCCGTCAGGCGACGGGGTCCTCGGCGAAGAGCTCCTGTGGTCCGTCCCCCCCGAAGGAGTCGTCGTCGGGCCCGCGGGGCGCTTCGCCGCCACCGTTGCCGACCTCTGCGACCTCGGCCGTCTGGTCGAGGCGACGCTGGTCCTCGAGACCGGCCAGCGGCTGCGCAGCCGGCACCCCTCCGCGGCCGACGTGGCCCCTGGCCAGGCCTGCCGTGTCGAGCTCGAGGGGGTGGAGGTGTGGTGGGCGTCGCCGGCCGACAGCGGCGGTCCCGGGCGTGATGGGTCCGGGCGTGACGGGCTCAGCCCGACGCTGGAAGCTCGACCGTGACGTTGGTGGCCTTGACCGAGGCCACGGCCAGCACCCCGGGAGCCAGCCCTAGCTGATCGGCCGCTTCCCGACTCATCAGCGACACCACCCGGAACGGCCCGGCGGCCATCTCCACCTGGGCCATCACCTTGTCTTTGGTGACCTTGGTGACAATGCCCGTCAGCCGGTTGCGGGCCGAGTGACCGGCCATGACGCCCACGTCGGGGTCATCGGCCAGCGAAGACGCCAGGGCGGCGAGATCCTCCCCAGCCACGGTGCGCCGCCCCGCCCCATCGCGCTCCACCGGCAGTCGGCCGCTGTCAGCCCACCGCCGGACCGTGTCGGGGCTGACCCCGAGCAGGTGGGCAGCCTGACTGATGCGGTAGGAGGGCACGAACACTGGATCGTAGCGATCCGGGCCCGTCGCCTCGTCCCGTCTGCGGGCCGAGCGCCGGCCCCGGGCCTACGCTCGGGGCGATGACTGACGTTGCCAACACCGACTCCCTCGTGGCCGTGGCCGGCTGGCTGGCCCAGGGTCACCCGGCCATCGTGGCCCGGGTCACCGCCATAGCCGGGTTCTCCACCTGGCCCGGCGAGGAGCTCATCGCCGTGGACGGTGACGGGACCCGGCACGGCGCCATCCTGGGCCGTCCCGGATCCGACACCATCGGCCGGCGCAGCGCCGAGCTGCTGGCCGCCGGGGCTGAGGCCGGCCTCGACACCCTCACCGTGGAGATCCACGGGGCGGAGGTCATCGAGGCCGGCATGTCCTGCGGGGGCAGCGCCGAGGTTCTCCTCCAGCCGGCGTCATCCATACCCGCCGGCCTGTGGTCTGCCCTGAGCCGCCGGGCGCCGGCCGCCCTCATCACCAGGATCGAGGGGCCCACCGCCGGACCGCCGTCCATGGTGGTCACCGCCGATGGTCGCTGGTCGGGTGCCCTGGCCGTCGGCGAACCCGACGCCCTGGCCGCCGAGGCCGCCGCCCTCCTGACCGGAGGCCAGAGCACCACCCGGCGGGTGGAGGACGGCGCCGGCGTGGTCCTCATCGAGAGCTGGGTGCCCGCCCCCCGCCTGGTTGTGGTGGGCGAGGGAGACCTGGTCGACGCCATCGATGCCCAGGCCGCTCTTCTCGGCTGGGAGTCGCAGGCCGCTCCCGATCTGGGGTCGGTGACCGACGCCCTGGCGTGGGCCGGCTCGTCAGCTGCGGTCATCATCCTCAGCCACGATCCGCATCTCGACGTGCCCGCTCTCCGCCTGGCCCTGGCCGGCGACGCGCCCTACGTGGGCGCCATGGGGTCTCGCCGCACCCAGTCCCGCCGCCTCGAGCGACTGGCCGCCGACGGGGCGACCGACGAGGAGGCGGGCCGCATCCACCGCCCCATCGGCCTCGACCTCGGGGGCCGGGGCGCAGCCGAGGTGGCGCTGGCCATCGCCGCCGAGATCCTCGCCGGGCGCTGTGGGCGCGACGGCCGTCCCCTCCGTGACCGCACCGGTCCCATCCACGACCGGCCCGGCTCCTCGTCCTCGTCCTCCTAGGACTCGGAGGGGCGTCGGGTGGCCGGGGCCGGCCGTGTCGTTGGGTCGGCGGGTGCGGTCGCCGGCGGCCGCCCGCTCAGCGCCGGCGCCCGTCCCGGTATCGGCGGATGAGGGCGTTGGTGGAGCTGTCGTGGTCGAGGCCCGGTTCGGACTCCGAGGTGAGCTGGGGCACGATCCTGCCGGCCAGGGCCTTGCCCAGCTCCACGCCCCACTGGTCGAAGCTGTCAATGCCCCAGATGACGCCCTGGGTGAGGACCTTGTGCTCGTAGGTGGCGACCAGCTCGCCCAGCACCCGGGGGGTGAGCTCGTCGGCCAGGATGGTGTTGGTCGGGTGGTTCCCGGCGAAGGTCCGGGCTGCCACCTGATCTGCGGGCACGCCCGAAGCCCGCACCTCCTCGGCGGTGCGGCCGAACGCCAGGGCCTCGGTCTGGGCGAAGAAGTTCGCCATCAGCAGGTCCTGGTGGGCTCCGACCCGGTGGTTGGAGCGGATGAACCCGATGAAGTCGGCGGGGATCAGGCGTGTCCCCTGGTGGATGAGCTGGTAGTAGGCGTGCTGGCCGTTGGTGCCGGGCGTGCCCCACACGATGGGGCCGGTGTGGAGGTCGACCGGTTCCCCGTCGAGGGTGACCGACTTGCCGTTGCTCTCCATGTCCAGTTGCTGGAGGTAGGCGGGGAAGCGGGACAGGTAGTGGTTGTAGGGGAGGATGGCCTGGGTCTCGGCCCCGAACAGGTCGTTGTACCAGACGCCGATCAGGCCCAGCAGGACCGGGAGGTTGCGCTCGAAGGGGGTGGAACGGACGTGCTCGTCGACGGCATGGAACCCGGCGAGCATGTCCCCGAAGGCGGTCGGGCCGATGGCGATCATCAGCGACAGGCCGATGGCCGAGTCGTAGGAGTAGCGGCCGCCGACCCAGTCCCAGAACCCGAACATGTTGTCGGTGTCGATCCCGAACTCGGCCACCTTGGACGCGTTGGTGGACACCGCCACGAAGTGCCTGGCGACGGCGGCGTCGTCGCCCAGGGCAGCCAGGAGCCACGAACGGGCCGACGTGGCGTTGGTGATCGTCTCCGCCGTCGTGAACGTCTTGGACGCCACGATGAACAGCGTCTCCGCGGGGTCGAGGTCGGCGGTCGCCTCCCAGATGTCGTTGCCGTCCACGTTGGACACGAACCGGCAGGTGATGGACCGGTCGCCCCAGGGGACCAGGGCGTCATGGGCCATGGCTGGGCCCAGGTCGGAGCCGCCGATGCCGATGTTGACCACGTTGGTGATGGGTTTGCCGGTGTAGCCCTTCCACCCGCCGGAGCGCACGGCGTCGGCGAAACGGCCCATGCGGTCCAGCACCTCGTGCACGTCGGGGACCACGTCGCGGCCGTCGGCGACGATCCGTTGCCCGGCCGGGGCCCGGAGGGCCACGTGGAGGACCGAGCGGTCCTCGGTGACGTTGATGTGCTCGCCGGCCCACATGGCCTCGATCCGTTCGGCCAGCCCCGCCCGGCGGGCCACGGCGACGAGCAGCCCGACGGTTTCAGTGGTCAGCCGGTTCTTGGAGTAGTCCAGGTAGAGGTCGGCGGCCTCCACGGTGAGCAACGAGGCACGGCCGGGGTCGGCGGCGAAGAGGTCCCGCAGGTGGACGCCGGCGATCTGGCCGTGATGGGCCACGAGGGCCTGCCACTCGTCGGTTTGGGAGATCCGGACGGGGTCGATCATCAGACCCGCACCGTATCGGTGCCGAGGGCGTCGAGGACGACCAGATCGGCGTTGTCGAGGACCCAGTCGGCGGCGGCCACGTTGGCAGCGATCTGCTCGGGTCGGGTCGCCCCGGCGATCACCGAGGCCACCGGGGGGCGGGAGGCCAGAGCGGCGATGGCCAGCTCGAGGAGGGTGTGGCCCCGGTCGGCGGCGAAGCCCGCCAGCTGCTCCAGCCGGTCGAAGGTGGTCTCCTCGATGGTGCGCCCGGCCAGGCGGGTGCCGGCGGGCGGGGGCTGGTCCCGACGGTACTTCCCGCTGAGCAGGCCGTTGGCCAGCGGGAAGAACGGAAGGAAGCCGACCTCGAAGTGCTCGCACGCCTCCAGGAGCTCGGTTTCGACACCGCGCTCGAGCAGGCTGTAGTGGTTCTGGGCCGAGATCATCCGCTCGGTGCCGCCGGCGCGTGCCGTCCAGTCCGCGTCGGCCACCTGCCAGGCGGTGAAGTTGGACGAGCCGATGTAGCGGACCTTGCCCTCGGTGACCAGTTCGTCGAGGGCGTGGAGGGTCTCGGCGATGGGGGTCAGGGGATCGGGGCGGTGCAGCTGGTAGAGGTCGATGTGGTCGGTGCGCAGCCGCCGGAGGCTGTCGGTGACGGCCCGGCGGATGTAGCGGCGCCCGCCCCGGGCCGTGCCTGGTCCCTCGCCCATGTCCATGCCCCATTTGGTGGCCAGCACCACCCGGTCCCGGCGGCTGCGGAGGATCTCGCCCAGGGCCGACTCGCTGCCACCCCGGTTCCCGTAGGTGTTGGACGTGTCGAGCAGCGTCACCCCGGCGTCGAGGGCGGCGTCCACGACGGAGCGGGACGCGGCCATGTCGATGCGGCCTCCGAAGTTGTTGCAGCCGAGGCCGACGACGGAGACGGTGAGGCCTGAGCGGCCGAGCTGGCGGTAGTCCATGCCCCAGTTTGGGACGCCGATCGCCGTGACCGCGGCGAGGTGGGGCCCGGCGGTGAGTATGTTGTGATCCCGCTATGGCGCTCGCCGGCCGTTCCCCTCATCGAGATGGGGGCCGGAGGCTTCTGGTCGCCGGCATCATCATCACCCTCGTGGTCGTCATCATCGACGCGTCCCTGAAATCGCGCTCACCGAGCGTGGCGCCACGGATGGCCGCCAGCGCCTGGGTGGACCGGGCCCTGCCCATCATCCAGGCGTCGACGACCCAGGGCCAGGAGATCGCCCGGGTCCGCACGTCGGGGGTGGGCTCGTCGTCGGCGTCGTCGCTCACCTCACAGATCGGCCAGGCCGCGGCGGCCGCCAAGCGTAGCTACCAGCAGCTCATCGTCCTCAAGCCCCCCGACCAGCTCGTGGGGGCCGCGGGGTTGCTCGAGGCCTCGCTGCTGGTGCGCTCCCAGGCCGCGGCGGCGATGGCCCAGGCGCTGACCATGGAGTTGGGCAATGGCGCCCCCTCGGGCAACGATCCCCAGGTGGGAGCGCTCACCACCGTGGGCCAGGACTTCCAGGTCTCCGATCGCGCCTATTCGCTCTTTGCCCAACGCCTGCCCGCGGTCGGGGTCAAGGCCCCGTCGTCGTCATGGGTGAGCGATCCCTCCCAGTACGAGGCGGGCAACATCCAGGTCTTCCTCGCCAGCCTCCGCAACGCCCAGTCCGGGATTCCGGTCCATCAGCTCACCGTCGCCTCGGTGACCCTGACCCCGTCGCCGTTGAACACCGTCGGCGGCGTCGAGGTGCTGATCCCCACCAACCAGGTATCGGCGTCGGTGGTGGTGGCCAACACCGGCACCGAACGGGAGAACCTGCTCGGCGTGCAGGCCTCCATCTCCCCGTCTGCGGGCAACGCCGTGTTCAAGCAGGTCATCAGCCTGCCACCCGGGGCGGCCTTCAACGCCCAGCTCGGGCCCCTCAACCCTCAGCCCGGGGCGGTCGTCACCCTGACCGTCACGGTCACCCCGCCGCCCGGTTCGCCGACCTCGATGGTCACCAAGGTCGTCACCTTCATGACCACCCCGCCGACGCCGACCACGCCGTCGACCACCGGCGGGGGCACCGGCCCCACCACCACAGGCCTCGGATGACGATCGGATGGATGCTCTCGGAGGGGCCAGCCTGGGTGTCCCACCCTACGGAGAACGCGGCCGCGGCCCGGGCGTGCTCATGACCTGTTGGAGGACCGCCGGCGCGGCCAGGTCGAGGAGATGGGCCAGCACCCCGAGGGGATGGTCGACCCGGATGGGGCGGCGGATCACCGCGTCGACGACCATGTCGGCGCCGCTCGCCACCGACAGGGCCGGCGCCGACCGCAGGGCCCGGGACGGGGTGATCATGTCGGTGCGGACCAGGGGCAGGTGCACGGTCGTCCAGCGCACGTGGTCGCCGAGCGTCTCGGGGGCGGCGGAGCGGGCGAAGGCGTCGAGGGCGGCCTTGGACGCCAGGTAGGCGGCGAAGCGCGGCTCGGGCCCGAACTGCACGGCGAGGGTCGACACGTTGACCACGTGGCCGCCGCCCCGCTCGCGCATTCGGGTCACGAGAGGCATGGTCAGGTGCACAGCGCCGAAGTAGTTGAGGCGCATCACCCGGTCGAAGTCGTGGAGGCGGTCCTCCGAGCGGGCCAGGCTGCGGCGGATGGAACGGGCCGCGTTGTTCACCAGGACATCGACGTGGTCGTGGCGGGCCAGCACGTCGGCGGCGAGGGCGTCCACCCGGTCGAGGTCGGACAGGTCACAGGGACACGCCACGGCCCGACCGCCGTTCCCGGTGATCTCGGCGACCAGCTCGTCGAGGAGGTCCTGGCGGCGGGCCACGACGAGGACCTCGGCCCCGGCCCCTCCGAGGCGTTTCGCCACGGCCCGGCCGATTCCCGCCGACGCCCCGGTAACCAGGACCCTCTTGCCAGAGACGGCGGCGGCCAGGGCCTCGTTCTGGCTCTGGCCGCTCAGAAGGCGCCGGGCCCGGCGCACGTGGACCAGCGGATCCAGCTCGGCGGTGACCCGCCACGGCAGCTCCCGCAGGTCGATCCCCGCCCACCTCCGGCGCCCGGACATCACGCCGACGGTACCAGGGGCGCGCCGGCCCTCCCCGGGATGCGGTTCCCTCCCGTCCCACTACACTGGCTGGGCCAACCGGCGCTCGTAGCTCAACGGATAGAGCATCTGACTACGGATCAGAAGGTTGGGGGTTCGAATCCCTCCGAGCGCACCACGAAGGCCCAGGTCAGGGACTCATGGCGGTGGTTGTCGCACCTGCGGGGTAGGATGAGTCTACCGATACCCAACAGCGAACCCAACAATGGGTTGGGCGGGAGGTGGACCACATGGCAGGGAGCCTGCGGCCGACCAAGGGCAAGGCGGATGCCTGGGAGCTGCGCGTGTACCTGGGCCGGGACGCCGAGGGACGGGTACGTCACCGCCAGGTGACGTTCAAGGGGTCACGGCGGGCGGCGGAGCGGGAGCTGGCCCGTCTGGTGGCCGAGCAGGATGCTTCGCCGGCTGCCGTCCCGGAGGAGCCGGTGCGGTGGGGTGTGACGACAACAGTCAACGATGCCATTGCCGCGTGGAAGGAGAATGGCTGGGACGACCTGTCGCCCAAGACGGTCCGCGGCTACGAGAGCACCTGGAAGGTCCACATCGCGCCGACGATCGGGCGGCGGCGGATCGCCTCGCTTGGGACCTACGACGTCGAGCGCTATCTCCGCTCGCTCAAGGTGGCCGGGCTTTCGGCGGCCAGCGTCTACCAGGTCAAGGCGGTCTTGCACCGCTCGTGTCGGTTGGCCCGCAAGTGGAGCGGGGGCACTTTGCCCAACCCGGCGGCCGACGCCGATCTGCCCACCTGGGGTCTCGATGAGCGTCGCCCCGCGGTACGTGCGCCCGAGCTCGATGAGGTGTGCCGTCTCCTCGCAGTTGCCGCCGTGGACGATGATCCCCGCCTTGCCTGCTTCGTCCGCATCCTGGCGGCTACCGGCATGCGGCGGGGTGAGGCTTGCGCCCTTCGTTGGTCGGATCTGGACCTCGACCTCGACGTGGTGACGGTCGACGAGAGCGTGATCTCAGCCAAGGGCGGTGCGCTCGTCAAGGGGCCCAAGACTCGGGCCAGCATTCGCCGCTTGGCCATCGACCTCGCCACCTGTTCCGCCCTTGGCCTGCTACGCCAGGAACAGGATCGCTTGGCGACACAATCTGGGGTGGCGGTCGTCAAGGACTCCTTCGTCTTCTCGTTCGAGCCTGGCGGCGCCACCCCTCCCCATCCCGACGCAGTGAGTCACGCCTTCGACCGGTTGCGAGCCAGGGCGGGCGTGGCGGCAGACATCCACCTGCACTCCCTTCGCCATTTCCATGCCACCGCCCTCGATCCGATCATCTCCGAAGCGCAGAAGCAGGCCCGCCTGGGATGGTCGACGGTCCAGATGGCCCGCCACTACACCGACGGCTTGCCGGCCGAGGACCGCCGAGCGGCGGAGCATGTCGGCCGGCTCCTCGGCGGGGCCGCCACGGCATCCTCGGCGCCGGGCTGAGGCTCCCAGTCGTCGTCAGGAATTGGGGAGAGGCCGGCGACCAGGCGCTCCACGGCGGCGCGTGGGACACGGTAGCGGCCACCGATGACGAACACCGGCAACGGTAGCGTCCCAGCCTTCACCGCCCGGTAGAGCGTCGAGCGGGTCTCTCCCAGGAGGATCGCCGTTTCCTCGATGCTGAGCAGCGGCTTGCCGGCCGTGGCCTTCCGCCGTGCGGTCATGGCTCCTCCGCCTCATCTGCGGCGACGTCACGGGCCATCCGGCGTTGCTCAGCGATCCGGGCGGCGGCGCTGATGGCGAGGACGCGTTCGCCGTTGTTGGTGTGGCCGTAGCCGGTGAAGTGCCAGTCGCTCGGCTCGGCATCTTGACCAGGACCGGCCTCGGAGTCGGTGGCGCCTGGCCCTCGGCCTTGCTCGTGTTGGCGCCAGGCTGCGCGTTGGGCGAGCAGGGCGCCCATGGTGGTGGAGTAGCGGCGGGTCTTGCTGGTGATGTGTCCTCGGTAGCCGAGGGTGTGGAGCCATTCGACCATGCGGTGATGGTCGGGCAGCTCGGCGAGGTAGGTGATGGTTTCGAGGATGCGTCGGATGTGGTCGGTGACGGGGAGCTCCGGGATGGCTTCATCGGAGATACGTCGGGTGGCGATGCCGAAGTCGGCCACGGACTTGGTGACGTACTTGGCCAGGTAGGCAGCTACCCGCCGCCCCGAGAGCCCCTCGGGGGTGGCCTGGTCTGTCCGTCCGACCGGTTGGTCGAGGGGCTGAGCGTCGGTCTGTGACCCGAAGCACACGACCACGTTGCCCGCCGGCCCAATCACCCTCAGTCGAACTGCAGCCGCTGCCCGGATGAGCAGGGCGGCCAGCTCGTCGGCGCCCAGGCTTGTCTGGGGTGGGGCGGGCGGTTCTTGGGGGTCGCCGGTGGCGTCGAGGCGGACGACGGTGTGGAAGTGGGGGACGGCCCGGCGTTGCAGCTCGACGACTTTGACGTAGGAGACCCGGAGGGTCTTGGGGTTCTCGCCGACCTGGGTGAGGCGGGCGGCGACGAGGCGGCGGAGTCGGATGGTGAAGCGGTGCCACAGTTGGGGGGCGTGCCAGGTGAACAGGACATGGCCGATGTAGTCGTAGCAGTCGGCACAGATCGGCTGGCCTACCGCTTCGTCCCTGATGTCGTGGTTGGCCCGGCAGCCGGCGGGCTGTCCGTGGGGGCAGTGCTGGTTGGCCCCGACCGGATGGCAGGTCTGTGGTGATCCGCTGGTCCCAGGCTTGGGGCGGGCGTGGACGGGCCCGAAGCTGGGAGCGGTGAGGGTGGCGAAGACCATGGGGTGGCCGGCGACCGTGTCCGGCAGGCCGTGGTGGCCGCCGGCGATCCCGGCATGCACGAGCTGCCACGTGTCACCGGCATACAGCTGTGAGCATGATGGGCACACGGCGGCCCGCCGGTTCTTGCACCGGCCCATCACCTTCGCGGCCCCCTGGGCGCCGTGCCCGGCGAGGTGGACCGGTGAGGCGCAAAACCCTGAGCGGGCGAGCTGGGCCCACCACCGCTCGAAGCCAGGGGACGCGGCCCGTTCGATGATCTGGGCGACCACAGCCGGGTTCGTGACCTCCAGGTGGCTGGTCGGAGGCGTTGGTGGGGGGTTGTTGGCGGCGGTCATGGTCGTCGTTCCGGTTCAGGCGGCCAGGTCGGGCGGGCCAGCCGGCGTGTCGTCATCGTCTGCGGGCGGGTCGGGCGGTCGGTAGGTGTGGGCGAGGTGGTCGATGTCGTTGTCGGTCACCTGGTAAGCCCGGACCTTGGTCATTTCGGTGGTGCCGTCTTGGGCGACGTAGCCGACCCCCGGCAGGCTGGCGGGGATCTGGTCGCAGTACCCGCCTCGGTCTCTGGCGGAGTCGCCGAGGACCATGTTGACCTGGGACGGCTCGGCGAGACGCAGGGCGATGCGGGTCGGGAACAGCTGGCGCATGGCGAGGACGTCTTTGGACGGGTCCTGCACGGCGGCGATCACGGATACCCCGACAGCGCGGCCTTGGGAGAGGAGGAGGCCGAGGAGTTGGTCGATCTCGGTTCGGGTCTTGCGGTCACCGACGTAGGCGGTGAGGGTGGCGATCTCGTCGATCACGACAACGATCAACGGCTCTGCCGCCGTCGGGCTATGCAGCCGGGTGACGCCTCGCAGCCGTGCCGCCCGGCTGGTGAGGACCTCGGCGGCGTCGCGCAGCAGGGCCAGGGTGGTTTCGCCGGTGTCGTAGGCGAACCGGGTGAACATGGCTTGTCCGGGCCCGAACTCCATACCGCCTTTGGGGTCGATCACCCACACCTGGGCAGAGCCGTCCGCGATGGCGGGGCCGAGACCGGTCAGGATCGACCACACCACCGACCCTTTGCCTGACCCGGTGGCCCCGGCCACCAGGACGTGACGGCCCAGGATGCGTACCAGCCACGGTGCACCCGTCTCGGTGACGCCGACCGGTAGTCGCTCGAAGTCGACCCGAGCGCCGAGTGAGGGGATCGGCAGGCCGATGGGGGTGGCGAGGGTGTCGGTGTGGTGCACGTCGAGGGCGACCCAACCGGGCTTGGTCGCCCGGACTCTCACCCACAAGGCTCCGAAGGCGTGGGCCAGCGCGTCGGAGCGGGCCTGCCAGTCACCCACGGCCTGGCCGTAGAGCAGATGCACGGTGACCTCGTCGATGCTGTAGCCGACCCGAACCCGAGCCAGGCGAGGCACCAACACCCCGTCGTTGAGCGTGGCCGTTAGACCGTGCAGGGCGCACAGGTGCGGCCAGGGACGCCGGTAGGCCAACCATGCGCGCCTCCGCTTCCACAACCGCCCCGAGATCGCCCGACGAAACGAGGCCGGCCACGCCAACCGCCAGCCCATCAACCCCATGGCCGACACGACGGCGACCCCGGCCGCTGACGGCCACCCCACCGTCACCTCCACCCACACCGTTACGGCCACAGGGACGGAGAGCATGGGGAACAGGACCGCCCACCAGCCCACCCTCAGTGCGGCCTTGGCCAGGCGCAACCCGAGCCAGAACAGTCCAGTCAGGGCGGCCTCGACGATCTCGTCGCCGGTGTTGGATGGCTCTGGTTGCTTGTTTTCGCTACGCACCATCGAAAATCAACTCCCCTCAAATCGTTGGGAGCCCCTGCCGGTGTCCGGGCCCGCCCGGGGGTGGGTGTTTGGGGGGGTCCGGAACGGGTTGGGATCCGGCGGACCGCCTGGGGGCCGG
>JBPCNZ010000004.1:0-36687 GCA_051000755.1 Acidimicrobiales bacterium
TCAATCAGGTCGAGCTGTTCTTTTCGATCATCACCCGAAAAGTCATCAAACGAGGGAACTTCGCCTCCCGCGCCGACTTGGTCTCCAAGCTCATGCGCTACATCGCCTCCTACAACGAGACCGCCAACCCCTTCGCCTGGACCTATTCAGGACAGCCGCTCAAGGTGGCCGCCTGAACGCGCGCGGAACTGACGCGCGAGAGCACTAGAGCCCGGCGGGCGGCTTCTGGCGCGATCGGTCAGCTTCGCGTCGAACGCGGGCCTTGGCCGTCGTTCGGGAGCTCCTTTTCCGGCTTGGCCGCCGCCGCCAGCACCGCGATCAGCATGACGACACCGGTGATCATCACGATGTACTTCGTCGTGGGAGGTTCGACGAGGAAGCTGGTCCCGATGACGAAGAGACTGGTGGCGATGGCGAAGAGGTAGTCCAGTGGTGCCTTTTTGGCGGCAGGAGGCATGAGCGCCGAGCGTAGTGGGGGGACCCGGACCGCTACGACTTGACCATCTCGGCCAGCTGGCCGATGAGACCGGCCGGCGTCTGATCCCCGACCGGGATGGGGGTGACCTGCAGATGGGTGACGCCGGCGGCGGCCATGGCCTCGATCCGCTCAGCCACATAGGAGGCCGGCCCGACGAGGGAGGTCAGCTCCAGGAACTCGGCGGGAACCTTCGCCTCCGCCTCCTTCTTGTGCCCGGCCAGGTACAGGTCCTGGATCTCCTCCGCCTCCTGCTCGTAGCCATACCGCCGGGCGAGGGTGTTGTAGAAGTTTTTGCCCTTGGACCCCATGCCCCCGACGTAGAGAGCGACCATGGGCCGCGCCAGCTCCCTCAGGGAGGCGACGTCGTCACCTTCGCCGATGGCGAGCATGGTCCCGGCCGAGATCTGCAGCGGTCCCAGCGCCGGATCTCGCTTGGCGGTGCCGGTGTCGAGGGCGTCGCCCCACACCGACTTGGCCCGCTCCGGTATGAACAGGATCGGCAACCAGCCGTCGGCCACCTCGGCCGTCAAGGCCACGTTCTTCTCCCCCAGGGCCGCGACCCACACGGGAATACGGGAACGAACCGGATGGGCGATGATCTTGAGTGCCTTGCCCAGGCCCGTCCCCTGATCCGGGGGGAGAGGCAGGGTGTAGTGCCTGCCGTCATGGGTCAACGGTTGCTCCCGGGCCCACACCTCCCGGCAGATCTCGATGATCTCGCGGGTCCGACCCAGAGGGGCGTCATAGGGCACCCCGTGCCAGCCCTCGATCACCTGGGGCCCCGAGGCGCCGAGACCGAGCTGGAAGCGGCCCTCCGACAGGGCGTCGAGGCCGGCCGCGGTCATGGCGATCAGGGTCGGGGTCCGGGTGTAGATGGGCAGGATGCCCGAGGCGATCTGGACCTTCTCGGTGAGGGCCGCCAGGTAGCCCATCATGCTCGGACCGTCGAATCCGTAGGCCTCCGCCACCCACACCAGGTCGAGGCCGGCCTTCTCCATCTCGGCGACCTGGCGGGCCGACTCCCTGAAACCCTTGTCGTAGCTCAGGATGGTGCTGATCTGCATGACGTCTCCCAGGTCGGCTCGGGCTGGTCGGTCAGTGTAGGAGGAACAGCTCCTCGGCCATGACGGTGGCCAGCTCACGATCGGCGGGGTCCGAAGGTTCTCCCACGAACACCGCCAGCCGGCCGCCGCCGGTGACCGGAGCCCTCCCGCGCTCTACCACCGCGGCGAGGGCACCCGGCGCTGAGGACGGATCCGTCAGGAGCACGACCGCCTCGCCCCGAGCCAGAGCGTCGATGCCCTCGCCGAGGTCGTCGACCACCCGGCGACGGCGACCCTCGAAGTCGGGCCGATCGGAGGGAAGCGGTTCGGGGGCCGTCGGCGCCATCGACGGGCCAGCGTAGGGCGAGGCGTGGTCGGCGTCGGCGATTGCATTCGCCGGCGTGCCAGGCTCAGGCCATGACTGCCGGCTCGGACCCCAGCGCCGAACTCCCCGATCCCCCCGCCGCCACCCGCCGGCCCCACCGCTTGGCGGCCCACGGCGACGAGCGCGTCGACGACTGGTACTGGATGGCCAACCGGGACGATCCCGAGGTGATCGCCTATCTGGAGGCGGAGAACGCCTACACCGAGGCCGCTCTGGGCGGGACCGCCAAGCTCCAGGATGCGCTGTTCGAGGAGATCAAGGCCCGGGTGGTGGAGACCGACGCCACCGCCCCCTCCCCGCACGGCCCCTGGTGGTACTGGACCCGCACGACCGAAGGAGCCCAGTACCGGTCCTACTGCCGTCTGGCCGACCCGGGCCGCAGCGGCGACGCCGCCGAGCTGGCCGCCGCCGCCCGCCGGGGCTCCCTCGAGGGGGAGGAGCTCCTCCTCGACGAGAACCTCTTGGCCGAGGGTCACGACTATTTCGCCCTGGGCATGTTCGACATCAGCCCCGATCACGCCATCCTCGCCTACGCCACCGACACGGACGGCTCGGAGCGCTACCAGCTGAGGTTCCGCGACCTGGGCACCGGCGAGGATCGGCCCGACGAGGTCGACGACGTCACCTACGGCTCGGCGTGGGCGGCAGACAACCAGACCTTCTTCTATGTGCGTCCCGACGAGGCCATGCGCCCCTGGGAGGTGTGGCGCCACGTGCTCGGCACCCCCACCAGCGAAGACGTCCTGGTGCACCGCGAGCCCGACGAGCGCTTCTTCGTCTCGGCGAGCCTGACCCGCTCGGAGCGGTTCATCGTGGTCAGCGCCGAGTCGAAGATGACCTCGGAGTCCAGGTTCGTGGGGAGCAGCCGCCCCACCGACCCGCCGCGGGTCATCCTCCCCCGTCGCCAGGGGGTCGAATACGACGTCGACCATGCCTGGTGGGCGGACGCCGGGGACGTGTGGCTGATCCGGACGAACGCGCCCGGCCCCGACGGGGTGGCCGCCACCAACTTCGCCATTTCCCGCCTGGGGGCCGGAGGCGGAGATGCCGTCGGAGGAGGGTGGGATGACCTGATCCCGGTGATCGCCCATCGCCCGGAGGTGAAGGTCGAGGCGGTCGAGGCCTTCCGCTCCCATCTGATCGTCTCCGAACGAGCGGCCGGCATCGAGCAGCTGCGGGTGCTGCCTGTGGCCGATGACGGTCCGCCCGTCAACCTGGCCGAGGGAGGCGGCGGGTGGGTGATCGACCAGCCCGACCCGGTGTTCAGCCTGACCGGGGGGCTCAACGCCGAGTGGGACGCCGACCGGTACCGCTTCGGCTACACGTCGCTCACCACCCCGCTGTCGAGCATCGACTACCACGTCGGCGAGCGCCGCCGCCAGGTCCTCCGGGTCCAGCCCGTCGAGGGTGGGTACCGTCCCGAGGACTACCGCACGGAAAGGATCTGGGCCACGGCGCCGGACGGCACCGAGGTCCCGATCTCGCTGGTGGCCCGGGCCGACGCCGCGGTGGACGGGACGGCCCCCTGTCTCCTCTACGGCTACGGCTCTTACGAGATCACCATCGACCCGACGTTCTCAGCCCTGCGGGTCAACCTGTTGGAGCGGGGGTTCACCTTCGCCATCGCGCACGTGCGGGGGGGCGGCGAGCTCGGTCGGGAGTGGTACGAGCAGGGGCGCCTGGAGCGCAAGCCCAACACATTCTCCGATTTCATCGCCTGCGCCGAGCACCTGGTGGCCACCGGTTGGGCCGCCGCCGACCGCCTGGTCATCCGCGGTGGGAGCGCCGGGGGCCTGCTGATGGGAGCGGTGACCAATGAACGCCCCGACCTGTGGCGGGCCGTCGTCGCCGAGGTGCCGTTCGTGGACGTGGTGACCACCATGTCCGACACCTCGTTGCCCCTCACCGTCACCGAGTGGGAGGAGTGGGGCAACCCGCTCGACGACCCCGAGGCTTACCGGGTCATGGCTTCGTACTCGCCCTATGACAACGTGACAGCTACCGCCTATCCGGCCATGTACGTCACGGGTGGGCTCAATGACCCCCGCGTCGGCTACTGGGAACCGGCGAAGTGGATGGCCAAGCTCCGGTCAGTGCGCCGGCCCCACCCCGAGGGCAGCGATCCCCTGTTGATCCTCCGCACGGAGATGGGCGCCGGCCACCAGGGAGCATCGGGCCGTTACGACACCTGGCACGACGAGGCCCGGGTCCAGGCCTTCATCCTCACCCAGGTCGGAATCGACACCTGAGCGGCTCGGTCCGTGCCCCGTCCCGTAGGATCGGCCCGGCCATGTTCTTCCTGGTACCGCGCGTCACCGTCTTACTGCTGGTGGCGTTCTTCGTCCTCCTGGCGGTGCGGGCCCGGCGCCGAAAACGCTTTGTGAGACGGCCGCCGCGCCTGACCCGTTGGGCCGTACAGCTCGGCCAGCGCTCCGGCCGGCGCTCACGCCGGCGAGGCGACAAGGCGGCGTCGGGGACTCAGAGCGACAGCTTCAGACCCTCGTAGGCCACGATCACCTCTGGCCCCTGCGACCCGGCGATCCGCTTGGCCTCCAAGGCGATGGCGTCGAGGGCATCGTCGTCGTGGCTGGGGTCGTGATGAAACAGCGCCAGGGTCTTGACCCCGGCCTGGCGGGCCACGGAGACGGCATATCCGACCGTGCCGTGGCCCCAGTGGGACTTCTCGACGAACTCGTCGGGGGTGTACTGGGCGTCATGAACCAACACGTCCGCCCCTTCGGCCAGCTCCAGGACCCCATCGGCCACCGTCTCGAGGTCAAGGGGAGCCTGGTGGTCGCTGATGTAGGCCACGCTCGCGCCACCCCACGCCACCCGGTAGCCGACCGTCGGCCCGGTGTGAGGAACCGGCCGGATGCGGACCTTGGCGTTGCCGATGGCCAGGTCAGCCTCGTCGTGATCGTGGAACACGAACTGGCCCCTCAGATCGGAGAACCGGACGGGGAAGTACGGGGGGCGCATGAAGCCGCCGAAGACCTCTTCGAGACCCTGGTCGTGGACCGGTCCGTAGATGTCGAGGCGGGCCCCGGCGCGATCGATGGGCGGGAAGAACGGGAGGCCCTGCACGTGGTCCCAGTGGATGTGGGTGACCAGAGCCGTCCCCCGGAACGAGCCGTCGGTGGGCTGGGTCTTGCCGAACACCCGCAGCCCGGTGCCGAGGTCGAACAGGATCGGGTCCTCCCCCTCCATTCGGAGCACGACGCAGGCGGTGTTGCCCCCATACCGCTGGTTCTCAGCCGACGGGCACGGGCACGAGCCCCGAACGCCGTAGAACTCGATTTGCAACGATCCCCCATCCTGCGGTTTTTTGAAGGGTACCCACGGTAGACCGTTTCCAAAGGTGGTGCGGCGCAGGACACCTCCGTCAACCGGCACTTCGCCGTAGCCTGTGGGAGCGGTGACAGCATTCGACCTTCGGCCCGCCTCCCCAGCCGACATCGCCGAGCGGGCCGACGCGGAACGCACTGACCTACCCTTCATGGTGTACCGCGACCCGTCGGGTCGACAGCAGATCTTCCTTCTCGCTACCGGCGTCGGGAGTGTCACCATCGGCAGGCGCGCCGACAGCGACCTGGCACTCGTATGGGATCCCAACGTGTCACGGGTTCACGCTCAACTCGAACCCCTCGGCGGGGAGTGGGCCATCGTCGACGATGGCTTGTCCCGCCAGGGCACGATGGTCAACGGTAGGAAGCTGTCGGGGCGACTGCGTCTCCACGACCGGGATGTGATCACGATCGGGCTGACTCCACTGCTCTATCGCAGCCCCCCCGACCCGGCCGGCTCGACCGCCGCCGGTCGCCAGGACCGGCCACCCCCGCATCTCACCGACACCCAGCACCAGGTCCTGATCGCCCTGTGCCGGCCATGCCTGAAGCCCGACGTCCTGGTGCCTCCCGCCTCCAACCGCCAGATCGCCAACGAGGTCTTCCTGAGCGTGGACGCGGTCAAGGCCCATCTCCGCGCCCTGTTCGTCAAGTTCAACATCGGTCAGCTCCCGCACAACGAGAAGCGGGTGGCGCTGGTGGGGGAGGCCATCCGATGCGGCGCGGTCACGCGGCGGGCCTTCTAGCGACACGGGCGGCAACTACCGGAGCTGGCGCGCCACGGCAGCGGAGATGACCGTCTCCGCCTCGGTTATGGGGAACACAGGTGGGGCTCCGGTGGAGAGGTCGGGTGGGGCACCGGTGAAGTACATCTCGATACGCGCCAGCTCTGCGCCCTGGGCCACATACACATCGATGTAGAAGAAGTTCCGGTAGGGGCCGCCGCCCGAGGGAACGAAGACGTACTCGTCTCGGAAGGCGGCGGTGGCCTGGGCGTTTTGAGCTGGGGAGGGGATGGGCACCACCGAGTCGAGCATCACCCGGCCGCTCTTGACCTTGGGCGGTTCGGCATGCAGGAAGGCGCTACGACAGGCAGAGGCACCAGGTTCCCGGTACTCGGCGACCTTCCGTTCAGCCGGAACGTTCGGCTCGATCAGCTCGTAGATGGCGAAGCCGGGGCTCTGGAAAGCCACATCCGCAAACGGCACACGGATCTCGGGGCCGGTGGTGTGAGAAAGACAATGCTCCGGAAGCCCCCCGGGGGTGACCAGACCCACACCTCGGTGCGCCAGGCCGATGAGTCAGGGCAGGCAGAGCCGGCCGGCGCCGTCGATGGCAGCCAGGCCGTCGTCGACCAGAGTGGCCGCGACCCGCGCCGCCCGGACCGGGTCCTCGGGCCATCCCGCCGCTTCCGCTACCGCCCCGCGCCCGACCGGCCCGGCGATCAGGGCAGCCACCAGCCGGCCCCGTCCCTGGCGGTCCGAGCCCCCGAACGGACTCTGCAGGCCCGACGCCCCGGCCGTCCCCGACGCCGGGTCCGGGTCCCCTCGTCCTCCGTCATGCCAGCGACACAGGCCCGGTTCGGCCAGCGGGCAGCTTCCGCATGCCGGTCGGCGGGGCGTGCAGATCGTCGCTCCCAGGTCGAGCATGGCCGAGTTCCAAACCCAGGCCCGGCCGGCGGGCACGACCGAGTCGGCCAGGACCTGGGCCTCCCGGGCGGCCAGGCGGCGTCCGGCGAACGCTCGGGCCAGCACCCGGGCGGCGTTGGTGTCGAGGATCCCGACAGGGCGTTCGAACGCAAAGGCCAGCACGGCGCGGGCCGTATAGGACCCGATTCCGGGAAGGTCCAGCAACGATCCCATGTCGTCGGGCACTCGACCGCCGTGGCGTCCGACGATGGCCTCGGCACAGGCGTGGAGGCGCACGGCCCGGCGGTTGTAGCCGAGACCCTGCCACGCTCCGATGACCTCGCCGGGACGGGACCGGGCCAGCGCGGTCGGGTCGGGCCAACGGTCCATAAAGGCCAGGAACGGTCCGATCACCCGGGCCACCTGGGTCTGCTGCAACATGGTCTCACTGACCAGAATCGCCCACGGATCCCGCGTCCGGCGCCACGGCAGGTCCCGGCGGGTCCGATCCGACCAGGCCAGCAGACTCTCGGCCAGGGGAGTGGCCGTCAACCCCAGATGTTCTCGTCGTAGGGCCGCTGACGCTCCGGGGCGCCGGCGCGCTTCCAGACCATGGCCTTGCGCCGGAAGTAGCAGACCTCCTCGCCGCGCTGATTGATGCCCTTGGTCTCCACCGTCACCACGCCCCGGTCGGGCTTCGACGACGACTCTCTCCGCTCCAGAACCCGGCTCTCGGCGTAGATGGTGTCGCCGTGGAACGTGGGCCGGGGATGGATGAGGCTCTCCACCTCCAGGTTGGCGATGGCCGAGCCGCTGACGTCGGGCACGCTCATGCCCAGCACCAGGCTGTAGACCAGGTTGCCGACCACCACGTTGCGGCCCTGAGGCGTCTCGTGCTCGGCGAACCACGCGTTGGTGTGCAGGGGGTGATGGTTCATGGTGATCATGCAGAACAGGTGGTCGTCGTACTCGGTGATGGTCTTGCCCGGCCAGTGGCGGTAGATGTCACCGGGCTCGAAGTCCTCGAAGTATCGGCCGAAGGGACGTTCGTAGGTCGTCATCTGTTGCTCCATCGACGGGGCCACCTGGGGCTACAACCAAAGAGGAAGCGTAACCGCCTTCGACCTCGGCGCTGCTACCTTGCTGGCGGCGGCATTTCGACGATCGCATGGAGGTGGCGGTCTTTCCACCCCAGGGGGGTATCGGGCGGCGAAGGCCGATGACAGACTCCCTTCATGACATCGAGTGACGATCAGGACGGCCTCGCCGACTGGGGCCACCCTGCGGCCGTCCCCTCCGACGGCGATTCCGGCGACCTCAGCCCGGGCACCCAGATCGGCGGCTACCGGATCGAGGGAGCGCTGTGACCCAACAGCCGCCCGGACCGTGGACCTACGGCAACTATGGCGGCCCCCCGCCGGGGTACCCGCCCGGCCCCTACCGACGGCCGACGAACACGATGGCGATCCTGTCGCTCATCTTCGCCTTCATCTTCTCTCCGCTCGGCATCGTCTTTGGGATCATCGCCAAGCGCCAGATTCGCGACACGGGCGAGGACGGCCAAGGCCTCGCCACCGCCGGCCTGGTGGTGGGGGCGGTCCTGACCGCCCTGTTCGTTCTGGTCCTCGTGGTCTGGGTGGTGGCGGTCTTGTCCTTCGTTCACGGGATTCAGCACATCAACACGAACATCCCTCCGCCTCCGACCACGTAGCCTTGAGGCGTGGATTTGCACGACCGCTGGGCGCGGGTGGTGGACCGGCCACCCCATGAACGGTTCGCCCTGGACGAGGCGGCGTTGATCATCGCCGCCCACATCGACGTCGAGATCGACGTCGACGCCGAACTGGACCGTCTCGACGCCCTGGCCGCCGAGTGCTTCGAGCACACCCTCGACTCGGTGACGGATCTGCTCTTCGCCCGCCTAGGGCTGCAGGGTGACCGGAAGAACTACGACGACCCCCGCAACTCGTCGATCCCCCAGGTCCTTGACCGCGGCGTGGGGATCCCCATCTCCCTGTCCGTGCTGCTGATGGAGGTGGGGCGCCGCCTCGGCCTGCACCTCGAGGGAGTCGGTATGCCCGGCCACTTCCTTGTGCGTCACGTGGTCGACGGCGGCGATGCCGACATCATCATCGACCCCTTCGGCGCCGGCCGGCACCTCACCCCCGGTGCCTGCCGCGACCTGTGGTCAGCCATCCAGGGATCGCCGGCCGGTTGGTCCCCGGACATGCTCGCCTCCACCCCGCCCGTGGCCATCGTGGTGCGCATGCTGGCCAACCTGACCGGCAGCTACACCCGCCGCGATGATCTCGGTGGGCGCCGGTGGGTGGCCGAGCTGCGAGCCGCGCTGCCAGAGCGCTCGACCAACCAGCGCCTCATCGTGGCCTCGGAGCTGGCCCAGACCGGGGCGTTCAACGCCGCCGCGGAGATCATCGACACGACCGCCAACCGCATCGCCGGGACCAACGACGACAACCCCGACGCGGCCCGGCTCCGGGCCCACGCCCGCAACCTCCGGGCCCGGCTCAACTGACTGGCCGTGGCATGATCGACGCCGGAACCATGGTCGATCTCGAGCTGCGCAATGACGTCTACCGCCGGCCTCTGGCCACCGCCCTGGACCGGCTCGGCATCGGCGCGGGCTGGCGCTGCGCCGACATCGGAGCCGGCGGTGGCGACGTGACGGTCGCCTTGGCCCACATCGTCGGGGCCGGCGGCCGGGTCTACGCCGTAGACCGGGACCCGGCCCGCCGCAACGAGGTAGCCCGGGCCGCGGCCGACGCGGCCCAGGCCCAGGTGGTGGCCGTCACCCAGGCCGGCGAAGAGCTGAACCTGCCCGAACCGCTCGATCTGGTCTACGGCCGGTTCCTGCTCCTCCACGTGCACGATCCGCTGGTGGTGGTGGCCCGCATGGCCGACGCCGCCCGGCCCGGCTCGTGGGTGGTGATCCAGGAGCCCATCACCTCGGCCGGGCGCATCAACGGGAGGCCATTCACCTACCCTGATGCCGAGCACCCCGACGTCGGCGCCGTCCTCCCGTCCCTGGCCCTCGACGCGGGGCTGGACCTGGTGGATGCGTGGGCCGAGGCACCGGCCGGAGCCGGACCAGGCCCCGTCGCCGACTATCTCGAGGCCCTCACCGGTGTCCACCCCGGCTCCGAAGCGGTCGTCCTGCCGCCGCTGGTGACCGTGGTGGCCCGCCGTCCCGCCTAGCATCTCACCATGAGTGACGCCGCCGCCCGGGCCGTGGAGGTGGCCCAGGGCGTCGTGGACCGCATCGCCGCCCACCTGGCGGACGCCGGGCCCGACGCCATCGACGCCCATCAGGTGGTGGCCTACGACCTGGCCCACGCCGCCGCCGCGGTGAGCACGGCGCGGGTCATGGTCGGCTACGGCAGCCGGGGCGAAACGGAGGCCAAGCTGGCCCGGGCGTTTGTGGCCGACGCCGTCGCCGACGTGATGGCCCGCGTCCTCGGCCGCGAGGAGGCGTTCGGCGTCGCGGTGGGCGCCTTCGACGAGGTCCGAGCGTTCGTCGCTGCTCACCGGGACCCGGCCTGGCTGGCATCGCTGGCGGGTGAAGCCGGACCCCGCCATCTCGACGACGACTTCGAGCTTGTGGCGTCCACCTTCCGGCGCTTCGCCGACGCCAAGATCGCGCCCGCCGCCGAGGGGATCCACCGCCATAACGCTGACATCCCCGAGGACATCATCACCGGCCTGGGCGAGCTGGGGGCGTTCGGGTTGTCGATCCCCGAGGACTACGGCGGGTACGCGACCGGCGGGGAGAGCGACTATCTGGGCATGGTCGTGGCCACCGAGGAGCTGTCTCGGGGATCGCTGGCCGCCGGCGGCTCGCTCGCCACCCGGCCCGAGATCCTGGCCCGGGCCCTGGTGAAGGGCGGGACCGAGGAGCAGAAACGCCACTGGCTGCCTCGGTTGGCCAGCGGCGAGGTGGTGGTGGGCGTCGCTGTCACCGAGCCCGACTTCGGCTCAGATGTCGCCGGCCTGACCGTGACCGCCACCCGCCACGGCGACGACTGGACGATCGACGGGACCAAGACCTGGTCGACGTTCGCGGCACGCGCCGACGCCCTGCTGGTGCTGGCCCGCACCGACCCCGACCGGTCCCTGGGGCACAAGGGCCTGTCGATGTTCATCGTGGCCAAGGAGCGCGGCGACGGCACGGGCTTCGTGTTGACCCAGCCGGGTGGGGGGCGCATGGAGGGCCGCCCGATTGACACCCTCGGGTACCGGGGCATGCATTCCTACGAGCTGTCGTTCTCCGACTGGTCGGTCGAAGGGGACAACCTGATCGGCGGCGAGAGCGGTCTCGGACGGGGCTTCTACCTGCAGATGGAGGGTTTTGAGAATGGCCGCCTGCAGACGGCCGCACGCGCCGTGGGCGTCATGCAGGCCGCCTACGAAGCGGCGTTGTCTTACGCCGCCGAGCGCAGGGTCTTCGGGCGGGTGATCGCCGAGTACCAGCTCACCCAGGTCAAGTTGACCCGCATGGCCATCATCATCCAGGCGTCGCGCCAGTACATGTACCAGGTGGGCCGGCTGATGGCCAAGGGCGAGGGCGCCCTCGAGGCGTCGATGATCAAGGCCTACGTGTGCCGGGCCGCCGAATGGGTGACCCGGGAGGCCATGCAGATCCACGGGGGCATGGGCTACGCCGAGGAATATGCGGTGAGCCGGTTGTGGGTCGACGCCCGGGTGCTTTCCATCTTCGAGGGGGCGGACGAGACCCTGGCCCTCAAGGTGGTGGCCCGGCGTCTCGTCAAGGACGCCAGCGGCGGCCGGCGGGGCGGGCCCTGACAGCTGGGCGGTTAGTGCCGCCACTTTTCGGCAACTAACCGTCCAGCTGTTGGCTCAGTCGTTGTCGGGCCGCCTTTCCGGCGGTGGCTGCGGGGCCGGGTCGACGACTGTTCGAGCGGCCGGTGCGCGTGGGGCACCGGTCACGTTGGAGATGCGGGAGGAGGGTCTGCTCCCGCCTTCCAGCGAGGACAGGTCCTCGAGGGACATGCCCTCGGCGTCCACCCCGATCGCCGCCTCCACGGCGGCGCCGGCGAGCATCACCGCGGCGCCGATCAGGTAGGCGATGAACAGGTTGGTGTGGTTCGTGCCCTTGCCGATCAGCTTGCCGTAGAGGTAGGGCCCCAACGACCCGAAGAACTGGGCGATCGAGAAGAACACGGCTATGGCCTTGGCCCGAACCTCGACGGGGAAGATCTCGCTGACGGTCAGGTAGGCGGCACTGGCTCCGCAGGACGCGAAGAAGAAGATCACGCACCAACATGCCGTCTGGGTGATTGCGGTGAGTGCCCCGGCCTGGAACAGGACCGCGCTCAGGACCAGCAACCCGCCGGAGATGAAGTAGGTGCCGGAGATCATCTTGCGCCGCCCGATGGTGTCGAAGAGACCGCCCAGGAGCAGGGGTCCGGCCAGGTTGCCGGCGGCGAAGACCATGAAGTAGTAGGGGGTCGATCCGGTGGAGACGTGGTACACCTTGGTCAGGACCAGGGCGTAGGTGAAGAAGATGGCGTTGTAGAGGAACGACTGGGAGATCATCAATGACGCCCCCAGGATGGAACGTCGGGGGTAGGTCCTGAACAGGTTGCGGGCCAGGGCCACGAACCCGATGTCGTCCGGCGGGCGCACCTCGATCGCCTTGGACTCGTCCACCGGCGAGACCTCGCCGCCGCTCTCCCTCGTGCGCCGCTCGATGTCGTTCACCGCCGTCTCGGCCTCGTCTATCCGGCCGTGGGCTACCAGCCATCGGGGGCTTTCGGGCAGGTTCTGGCGGACGAACAGGACCAAGAAGCCCAGCGCGGGGCCGAACAGGAACCCGATCCGCCACCCCCAACTGGCGGGCAGGTGGTTGACCACGGCGAGGGAGAGAATGGTGGCCAGCAGGGCGCCGGCCCAGTAGGTGCCGTTGACGCCGATGTCCACCCGGCCCCGGTAGCGGGCGGGGATCAGTTCGTCGATGGCCGAGTTGATGGCGGCATATTCGCCGCCGATACCCATTCCGGCGATGAACCGGCTGGCATCAAGGAAGATGACCCACGCCTCCCCCTTGCCCGCGGTGAATGCGGTCAGGAGTCCACCGAACAGGTAAACGCCGAGGGTGATCATGAACAGGTTGCGCCGGCCCCACTTATCCGAGAGGCGGCCGAAGAACAACGCTCCGGCTACCTCGCCCAGCAGGTAGACGGTCCCGACCGAGAAAGCCACCGATCCCGAGGAGAGACCGAGGGCGGCCGGTTTGCTGATGAGGCTGGTCGAGAGGCTGGCGATCTGGACCTCGAGGCCGTCGAGGATCCACGCCACCCCGAGGGCCATGACCAGCCGGGTGTGGAACTTCGACCACGAGAGCCGGTCGATCCGAGCCGGAATCAGGCTGAGAGGCGCTTCGGGGCTACGCCCGTCCCCTCGGGTTTCGGTAGTGGCCACGAGATCCTCCCCCGGTCTGCGGTGATGTTTCGCTGTGGTTTACCACGTTCGCGCTCCGGGCAAGCGCCTTGATTCACGAGGTGCCCGGCGACGGGAGAGGGAGGACACATGATCCCCGGCAGTCCGCAGCCCGAACGTTCGGTGAACCCATCGTGACCTTTCGGTCGAATGGTCTCGTTGCGGAACCGACGCCTAGAGTCGAGCCGTGCCGGAGCGTCGCACGACCCCCGAGGAGACAGGGTCGCCGCTTCCTGTCGTCGCCCACCAGCTGACGAAGTACTACCAAGACACGGTCGCTGTCGACGGCGTCGATCTCGTCGTCGAGGCAGGGGAGATCCGGGGTCTGTTGGGTCCCAACGGGGCGGGCAAGACCACGATCCTTGCCATGCTGTTCGGTCTCGTCGAGCCCGACAGCGGGTCGCTGAGCCTCTTCGGCCGGGACCGGCAGTCGGTCGGCGCCGACTGGCTCGACGGTGTCGCCGGCTTTGTCGAGACACCGCACTTCTACCCGTACCTCTCGGGCCGCAAGAACCTCGATCATCTGGCCGTCTGGACGGTGGCCTGGCCCCCCACCTGATCGTTAGGGCGCTCAATCAGGTCGGATTTGGCGCGGCCGCCGACGACAAGGTCCGGAGTTACTCGCTCGGGATGCGCCAGCGCCTGGGCGTGGCTGCCGCCCTCCTGCGCTCACCCCGGTTGCTCATCGTCGACGAGCCGGCCAACGGCCTCGACCCGGGCGCGGCCCGCGACCTGCGGGCCGCCCTGCGCGACCTGGCCGAGGCCGGCACCGCGATCCTCCTCAGCAGTCACGACATGGCCGCCATCGAGAACGTCTGCGACAGCCTCACCGTGTTGCGGCGGGGCCGGTGCGTCTTCGATGGTTCACTGACCCGGATGCGTGCCGAGGCGCCCGAGGCCGCCTACCGCCTGTACACCAGCGACGACGGGGCCGCCTGGACCATGCGGCCGGGACCGCCGCCCTGAGTGTCGAAGCAGCCGGGGACGGGCTGCTGGTCCACGCCGCCCGTCACGACCTGGACGCCTACGTGATCGAGCTGGGTCGGGCGGGCGTCGCCGTGCGCAGCCTGGCTCTCGAGGTCAGCGCCCTCGAATCGCTGTTCTTCCAGCTCACCGAGGGCAGCGCCCGCCCGGGGCGCCCCGGCACGGGGGTGGTAGCTCGGACGACGCCGGTGACGGCCCCCGCCGGCGGCTTAGGCGGCGTCGTCGTGGTCTGGTACAGCGAGATGATCAAGCTGGCGGCACACACCCGCACCCGGGTGATCGCCGGCTTGTGCCTGATCGCCCCCTTCATCGCTCTCGTCGTCCTCCAGGCTCAGAGCTCGGTGCCCGAGGACACCCTCTTCGGCCGCTGGATCCACGAGTCGGGCTTCGCCCTCCCCCTGGTGATCCTGTCGTTCAGCGGGCAGTGGATCCTGCCCGTCCTGGCCGGGGTGGTCGCCGGGGACATCTTCTCCTCCGAGGACCACCACGGCACCTGGAAGGCCGTGGTCACCCGGTCCCGCTCGCGCTCCCAGATCTTCGCCGGCAAGCTGCTGGCCGCCCTGACCTGGTCGGTGGCCGCCGTCGTCGCCCTGGCCGGCGCCAGCATCCTCGCCGGCCTGCTCGTCGGCCACCAGCCCCTCGTCGACCTCTCCGGTCGGCTCGACCCGGCCGGACGGAGCCTGCTCCTGGTGGCGACCAGTTGGGCCAGCGTGGTGGCCCCCACCCTCGGCCTCACGGCCGTGGCCGTCATGCTCTCGGTCCTCACCCGGCACTCCGTCGCGGTCATCGGGGGCCCTCTCGTGCTGGCCCTGGTGATGCAACTCGCCTCCCTGGTCAACGGGGCGGACCTTGTCCGGGTGCTGATGCTCACCACTCCTTTCGGCACATGGCATGGTCTGTGGGCCGATCCGTCCTTCAACGGCCCGCTGCTCCAAGGACTCGCCGTGAGCGCAGTGTGGTTCGTGGCTGCCATCCTGATCGCCTCCGTCGCCTTCGCCCGCCGCGACATCCCCACCGCCTGACATGCGCCGCCTTCTCGCCCCCGCCCTTGCCGCCCTCGCCGTCGTCGGCCTGGCCACCGGATGCACCGACGGGGCCATCACTGACGGCCGCCTGCAGGCTGCGGTGGGGAACACCTTCGCCAACCTGTGGGTGTTGCAGCAGGATGGACTGGAGCACCCAGCAGCATTTCGGGGGGGCCCAGCCGACCCAGGACGGCGCCAACCCCGAGCAGCTCAACCGGCTCGACTGGTACACGGTGACCAACTGGTCCAAGCCCTACCCGGGTGACCCGGCCATCTTCGCCCCTGCGGCGGTGCCCGGCGCCAACCGGCCTGCCGGCGAGATCGGCTGACCGGACCGGGCTGCGCAGGCGCCGGCGATGCGTCGGCGAGGCCCGGCGTGCCCCGGTGCGTCGACGGGTCGGGCTCAGCGCCGGCGGAGGCGCTCGAGCCACTCCAGGGAGCTGGTGTCGCCGAGGCGGGCGAAGGCCCGCATGGCCGGCGGACAGACGTGGGCCAGGAGGTAGAACACGTGGGCGGGTCTGGTGACGACCACCACCGCCCGGTTGCGGTCCACCGCATCGAGGATGTTGGTGGCGACCAGGTCGGGGCCGGGCAGGCGCGGCGTCGCCACCCGGTCGATGAGGGCCGCCCGTTGGGCTGCGGTGGCGTCGTCGAGGCCGACGAAGCGCGTGGACCGGTAGATGTTGGTGGCCACGAAGCCGGGGCAGATGACGCTGACACCGACCCCGGAGCAGGCCAGATCGGCTCGGGCGCAGGCGCTCATGGCCATCACCCCCGCCTTGGTCGTGGAGTAGGCCGCCATCCCCCGGTTGGGGCTGAAACCCGACGCCGAGGCCAGATTGACGATCTGGCGCCGGCGGCGCTCCCCCTGCTTGTTGGCGTCGACCATCGCCGCCCCGAACAGCCGGCTGCCGTGGACCATGCCGAGCAGGTTGATGTCGACGATGCGGCGCCAGTCGGCGGCCGTGTGCTCGAGGAACGGTCCCCCCATGCCGATGCCGGCGTTGTTGACCATCACATCAGGGACGCCGTGGGTGGTCACGATGGTCTTGGCGAACTGCTCCCAGTCGTCCACGTCGGCCACATCGAGGCGATAGGCGGCGCCCGGCGGGTCCAGACTGGCGGCCGTGGCCGTGGCCCCCTCCAGATCGATGTCAGCCACGACGACCGTGGCGCCCCGAGCCGCAAATGCCTGGGCCGTCGCTCTGCCGATCCCTGACGCTCCCCCGGTGACGACGACGAGACCGTCACGTCGAGCCGGCTTTCCGAACAACCCCATCACGAACGTCCCTCCTGGTCGGTGGTCAGATGATCCTGTACGACATAGTCGGCTACGTCGAAGCGGAACCGGCGGTGCAGGCGGGCCAGGGACCACGGCCAGTTGGCGATGTTGCGCCCGTCGCTCAGGTAGTAGCTGGAGCACCCGCTGTTGTACACGGTGCCGGCCAGGGCCGACTGCACCTCCCGGTTGAGGGCTCGGGCCACGTCGGGTCGAACCTCGAGCGCCGCCCACCCGTGGTCCGCCATGGTCGTCACCGCGTCGGCGATGTAGCGGGCCTGGACCTCCACCGTGGTCAGGACCGACGCGTGACCGGGAACGATGTTGGGGCCGAGGAGCATGAACAGGTTGGGAAAGCCGACCATGGCCGTGCCCAGGTAGGCGGTCGGGCCGGCCGCCCAGTGCCCGGCCAGGCTGACGCCGTCGCCGTCGCGGACCCGGTCCACGATCGGCGGCCGGGCCACGTCGAAGCCGGTGGCGAAGATGAGGGCATCGACCTCGACACGGGTGCCGTCCTCGCCGTTGACCGCGCCGCCGTCGACTCCCGTGAGGGCCGTCGGGTGGACCGAGACGTTGGGGGCAGCCAACGCCCGGTAGTAGGAGTTAGATAGCAGCACCCGCTTGCAGCCCAGGACCCCCTGAGGATTCACCACGGCGCGCAGGGAGCGGTCCCGGACCTGATGGTGCAGCACCTGGCGGGCCAACGGTTGGACCAGACGCATCAACCGGGCGTCGCGGAAGGCGACACCCGCGGCGGCGTGGACCATGGACACCCCGGTCCGCACGGCTCCCTCCGTCGGAGGCACCCGATGGAACAGCTGCTGGGCCGCCCACGGCACCTTGAAGTCCACCTTGGGCAGAACCCATGGTGCCGTGCGCTGGAAGAGGTGGAGCTCGCCAACGTGCGGTTGGATCCGGGGAATGAACTGGATGGCCGACGCGCCGGTTCCGATCACGGCCACCCGTTGGCCGCTGAGATCGTGGTCGTGATCCCAGCGAGCGGAGTGGAAGACCCTCCCGGTGAAGCTGCCGAGACCCTCGACGTCGGGGAGCCTCGGTTCGTGCAGGGGGCCGGCGCCGAGCACCACCACGTCGGCGGACAGGGTCCCGCAGGTGGTCACCACATCCCAGTGGTGGAGGGTGGGCCGCCAGGAGACCTCGAGCACCTCGGTGCCGAAGTGGATCCGCGACCGGACACCGAGACGCCACGAGGTCGCTCTCAGGTAGTCGAGGATCTCCTCCTGCCGGCTGTAGAAACGGCTCCAGAAGGGATTCGGGGCGAAGGAGAACGAGTACCACACCGACGGGACGTCGCACCCACAACCGGGATAGGTGTTGTCCCGCCATGTCCCACCGACCTCATCGCCCTTCTCGACCAGGACATAGTCGTCGATGCCGGCATCGGAGAGAGCCTTGGCGGTGGCCAGGCCCGACGCCCCGGCCCCGACGATGACCACCCGGTGGTGGGCGGCTCCGCCGGCGAGGGGAAGGGCCGGGGCGTCGGCGACGACGGCGGTCACGGAAGGAATCCGGCCTGACGCCACAGGACCCTCGACGCCGGGGTGACGAGGCCGAGGTCGCCGAAGAAGGGTAGGGCCCGGTGCACCGTGGTCTGCAGGAACGCCGCGTTCTCGGGATTGGCCAGAGCCGTGGCCTGGGCCCGGCGGGCGTCGAGCCCGGCGGCCGCGTACATCTCGGGGTTGGCCCGGGCCCGGGCGATCAATCCCAGCCCGAAGCCGATGGCGAGGGCCAGCAATTCCCGCCCGGTACGGCCCACGCGGGGCATGGTCCTGGTCAACTCGTCACGGGCATAACGGATGTGGCGGGCCTCCTCCACCACGTGGATCCGGAACACTTGCCGGGCCACCGGTTGGATGGTGTCGTCCGCGGTCGACACCCGCTGGATGGCGTCGAAGACCTCCTCGACGAACAGGACCGCCACCCAGCTGAGGGCGGGAAGTGGGAGCGAGCGAAGCAGGTGGGTGAGCCGGTAGTCGATGGCGTTGAAGGGGAACGGGCCACGATCGAGCTTGTCGAGGAGGGTGGAGAACATCGCCGAGTGACGGCATTCGTCGGCGATCTCCGTCAGCCCGTAGCGAAGGTGATCCGATGGGTAGGGGTGGCGCATCAGGGCCCCGACCAGCATCGGCAGGAACGTCATCTCGAACCAGATGCCCATGGCCGCGCCATTGGCCAGCTCGCAGCGGCTCAGCTCGGCGCGCTGGCTGATCGGCATTGCCTCCCACAGGTCGCTGCCAAAGAGGGTCATGGCCCGTTCCGGGACGAACAACCTGCCTTCGACCCAAGGCTCGTCCCACGCCACGTCGACGCGGGGATCGAACGACCGCCGAGCGGAACCGGCCAGCAGCCGGCGGGCGGTCACCTCCCGGTCGGGAACCGGTCGGGTCCGCACATCGGTTGACTGCACATCGGTTGAAGCACTCACCAGAACGTGCACCTCGTAGTTGGCGCCGGCCCGGCTGCGGGCTCAGCGGGGCGACAGGACAGGGACCAGCACCTCTCGTAGGAACCCTCGGAGGTCACCGGGCGGGGGGGCGATCAGCAGGGAGAGGCCGGTCCGGACGATCCACTCGCCGACGACGAGCGGATCCCGGCGTGCGATGGCTCCGGCGTCCATGGCCGCGGCCATCAGAGGGCGGAGCGTGGTCGCCGCCCTGGTGACCAGATCGGGGACGCCATTCACCAAAAAGACACCCACCAGCTCGGGTTCATCGGAGAGGACCTTGGCCACCACCGGATGGGACAGCGATCGCTCGATGGCCGATGCCAGGAGGCTGACGACAATCTCGGCGCCGTCAACGGTGTCGGGCAGGGCGGAGGGCAGGTCCTCGATCAGCCGGTGCAGCTCGAGGGCGACCAGGAGCCGGAAGATGTCCTCCATGGAGCCGACCCGGCGGTACACGGTGGTTCGCTCCACCCCGGCTTCCCGGGCCACGTCCTTCACCGACGTCCGAGCCCAGCCGTAGCGGCGGATGACCCGGGCCGCGGCATCGAGGATGGGCCACGTCGCCGGGTCGGGGACGGGCGGCAACCCGCCGTCATGACGGGGGGCGAAGATCTCGCTGATCACCGGGTCCACAATCGCACCATAGGACAACGCAACAGAACTGTCCAGATGTTGCATTGCGGCGACCAGTGGTCAGCTGGTGCGGATCAGCCCCGCCCGCTCCCCCTTTGCCACCAGCATGACGGCCACCTTGCGCGACGCCTCGTCGATCATCTCCTCGCCCATCATCACCGCTCCCTTGCGGTCTTCGCCGTCGGTTGCCTGCCGGTAGAGGTCGAGCAACTCGCCGGCCCGGTCGAACTGGTCCTGGGTCGGCGCGTACACCTCGTTCAAGATGGTGATCTGGTCAGGGTGGAGGCTCCACTTGCCGTCGAAACCGAGGATCTGGGTCCGGGTGCAGTAGGCCCGGAAACCCTCCGGATCCCGCACCTTCACGTAGGGCCCGTCGATGACCTGGAGGCCGTTGGCCCGCCCGGCCATGAGGATCTTCATGAACACGTAGTGGAAGTAGTCCCCGGGATAGGCCGGGATGTCGAGACCTCCCGCCAGCGACGGCATGCCCATCGACGCCGAGAAGTCGACCGGGCCCAGGATGACGGTCTCAAGGCGGGGCGACGCCGCACAGATCTCCTCGACGTTGATCAGACCCCGGGCCGTCTCGATCTGCGCCTCGATGCCGATGTGGCCGGGCGGCAGGCCGGAGTTGAGCTCCACCTGGGTCAGGAGGAGGTCCAGCGCCTTGACCTCGGCCGCCTCGCTCACCTTGGGCAGCATGAGCTCCTCGAGGCGTTCGCCGGCGTTGCCGACGACCTCGATCACATCGCCGTAGGTCCACTTCGTGTCCCACGCGTTGACGCGGACGCAGAGGACCTTGTCCCCCCAGTCCTGTCCCTTGATGGCCTCCACGACCTTGGGGCGGGCCGCTTCCTTCTCCAACGGAGCGACGGCATCCTCGAGGTCGAGGAAGATCATGTCGGCAGGCAGGGCAGGCGCCTTGGCCAGGAACTTCTCGCTCGATCCAGGGACGGAATGGCAGGATCGGCGGGGCAGGTCGCGGGTACGGGCTGACATGGCGTCGGATGCTACGGCCGGGTCCCCGATGGCGCCACCGGCGACCGGGTCAGTCGGCCCCGCCGGCGGAGGGGGCGGCGGCGATCAGGTCGGCGGGAACCAGCTGCTCGTTGATCAGGCGGGCGAAGCGGCCCAGGTCGCCGGCCACGAAGCTGCGACACACCCTCAAGCCGTCGATGTAGCAGAATACGTACGCCCGCCACACGGGATCGGAGAGGAACTCCACGGCCTTAGCCGCCCGGGCCTCCGACATCATCCCCCAGCGGGCCAGATAGGCGACGACCTCATCGGGCGGGAGCCCGCCGTCGTGCAAGGCGATGGCCGCGTTGCCTCTCACGGCACCGAGCACCTCGCCTGCCTCCGCCACCTGGGCCACCAGCTCGGCGTCATAGCGGATCCCGAGGCTTCCGAGGTGGTCGCCGAGGACGGACTCGGGCCTTCGGCCGACGATGACCTCCAGGCCCAGGTCGGCCAGGCCCTCGGCCAGCAGGCACTGCGGAGTGCCGACGAGGAAGATCGACTCTTCGATCTGGCGACGCCGGCGGACCAGGCCCACCTCCTTGCGGCAGTGCTCGGTGTGATGGCCCGGGTAGGCCTCATGGGCCACGAGGTGGCCGAGGCTGGTGGACAACACCGGCAGGTCGACGTTGATGGCCACCCGGCTCCGCAACCCGCCGAGGTAATAGTTGAATCCCGCCCACGGCCGGTTGGTGACCAACTCGAAGTCGACGTGCTCGCCGTCGGGAAGGGTGAAGGCGGCGGCCGTTCGGGCCCGGAAGTCCTCGGCCAGGGAGGCCACCGCGGCCTCCAACCGGTCCGGGGGTACGGCCTGGGCTTCCCGCCAGGTGATAAATCGCTCGGCTACGGCGCCGGTCCCGGGCAGGATCTGGTCGAGGCGGGCATGGGCGGCGGCCAGTTCGTCCTCGGCCACCGGAGAGGGTCTCACGCCGTAGCTGGCCTCGACCTCGTCGAGGTAGCCGATGGGCTCGCCCGACAGTTTGCGCGCCGTGGTGTGCAGCCCTCGGGTCTGGGCCTCCAACCATGTGCGCCGGGCCGGCTCCAGGTCCCGGTCGGCGGCCAGGTCGGAAAGGAGTCGCCGGCCACGATCGACGAGGGCTGAGGGGGCGGCGAGGGGGCGGCGCGCCACCCGGTCGGCAATGGAAGGCGGGCCGTAGTAGGCGTCGACCATCCCGTCGATGTGGCGCCCCAGGCTCAGGCCCAGGTCCACGTATTCCTCGATCAGCGCCTCGGAGGTCATGGTCGGGCACGCTACCGAACGGGCCCGCCCCTTCAGTCGACGGGCCGGAGGAGCTCGGGGGCCACGGGGGCGCTGGACCTGGCCAGCCCCCCGGCACCCTCCACCACCCCGTCGGCTCCGACCGTGGCGGTGAGCAGGTTGACGGGAACGAACTCGACGTCCCGGTCCCAGGGCTCGGTCGAGCTGTGATCGAGCCGGGCCAGGAGTACGTCCCAGAGAGGTCCGGGTAGGACCCGGCCGGTGCCGACCGCGGCCCAAACCGGGATTCCGCCATGGGCCGCCACCGACGCGGCGCCGTGAGAACCGATGCGGGCCAGGACCCCGCTGGGCCCGGCCGCCATCGATTCGAGCAGGACCAGTCCCGACACGACCACCGCCGAGGCCGCTCCCGCGTCGGGGACCGACGCCACCGCCGCATCAGCGTCCGCCAGCCGTCTGGCCAACGATGACCCCTCGCCCCCACCGTCGATGACCAGGACCTCCAGATCGCCGCGGCGTCTGAGGGCGTCGCCGATGGCGTCGGGCCAGCCCACCACGGCGACGGTGACGTCGTCGGGCAGGGCCCGGGCCAGCACCGACGCCAGAGCGTCCTCGCTGATGGCATGGGACGCCTGGCGGGCAGCCAGGACCGGATCCGGGGAGGCGAGCACGCGAGCGGCCAGCCACCACATCGGACCCGACGTCGTGTGCCGGTCGACCAACCGGCGGCAGGCCGGCACCAGCCCGGCGGGATCCTCGGCCGCCACCGACGCCAGGGCGTAGCCAGCCTCGGCCGCGAGAAGGGCCGGATCGGCACCGTCGACGCGGGCCACGTAGCGGAGGCGTTCGATCGGGTGCATCAGCGACCGGGGGTGAAGACCATCAGATACAACACGATGAGGACGACGAAGCCGGCGGACGTGGGCATCGCCTCGAACGGTACCCGCCGCCGGGGCCAACCCACCCCTGGGCTCAGTCCCGTTTCGGACTGGCCGTAGGCGCACCGGTCCCGACCAGCTGGCGAGGGGAGAGGACCTCGTCGACCATGCCATAGGACACCGCATCGTCGGCGCCGAGGATGTAGTCGCGGTCGGTGTCGCGGCTCACCCGCTCCACGGGTTGGCCGGTGTGGTGGGCCAGGATCTCCTCGAGGCGGTGGCGGAGGAAGCCGATCTCCCTGGCCTGGTTCTCGATGTCGATCGACTGGCCTTGGGCACCACCGTGCGGTTGATGGATGAGCACCCGCGAGTTGGGGAGGGCAAACCGCTTGCCGTGCGTACCCCCCGCCAGGAGCACGGCTGCCCCCGATGCCGCCATGCCCAGGCACACGGTGGACACGTCGGCGGCCACGATCTGCATGGTGTCGTAGATGGCAAACGTGGAGGTCACCGAACCGCCCGGGCTGTTGATGTACAGGCAGATGTCCCGGTCGGGATCCTCGGCCTCGAGGTGCAGCAGCTGGGCCGTCAGGAGGCTGGCGCTGGCGTCGTTGATCTCGGTGTTGAGCATGATGATCCGGTCTTTGAGCAACCTCGAATAGATGTCGAAGGACCGCTCGCCGCGGGCCGACTGTTCGATGACGGTGGGGACCAGATAGCTCATGGGTGGGGCTCCTCTCGCTGGGCGCCCGCAGCCTATACGCAACTCCGAGGTTGCGTGTAAGAGATTCGGGCGGGGCCAGGGGCGAGGCCGCCACCCGACGCCGCCACCGGTGGCTTGAACCGAACGTGCCGGTTCTTACGGACTTCGGAACCGAACGTGTCGCCAGGCGGTACGAACGGTGCACGTCGCTGACGGGCCGATGCGTCCGGTTCATTTCGGGGCAGGCGGCACCGGTACGGGGGCATGCGGCACCGAAACCGGCGCAGTCGGCACCGCAAGAGACGACGCCATCCCGGCGGGACCGCTACGCTCAAAGGGGCAACCCGAAGGTTGCTCCTTGATCGGGATCATCGCAGGAAGACGCCAGGACCCAGGACCCAAGACGCGAGACCCAGGAAGATGTCAGGAGGCAGAGCATGATCGAACGTCAGCTGGTGCTGCCCGTGCCCGCCGAGAGCCTGTGGGACGCCATCACCGATCCGGCGGACGTGGCGGCCTGGTTCGGATCAACGGTGGAGTGGGAGCTGCGCCCCGGTGCTCCGGCTCGCTTCGACGGCCATGACGGCAGCCGGCGCCGGGGGCTGGTGACCGAGGTGCAGCCGGGCCGGCGTCTCAGCTTCCGGTGGTGGAACGATTCCGATGGTCCCCACACCGCCTCCGAGGTGACCTATGACCTCGACCCCGATCCTGACGGTGACGGAACCCGGCTGGTGGTGACCGAGCGCCCCGTCGACCCGGCCCCGTCGATGGGCCAGCCCGCCACCACCGAGCGCCCGGCGGCTTCGGTCGCCCCCCTGTCGACCAGCCTGCGGATGGACGCCGGTCGGGAGACGTGGACGGACTGGGACGGCCGGCTCTTCGGCGCCTGGGCCCTGGCCACCTCCCGTGTCATGGCCGGAGGTCGCCACTGATCGCCGGCCCGGGGCCGGGGCCGCCCGGCGTGGATGCCGTGTTCGCCGCTCTGGCCGATCCCACCCGCCGGGTCCTGCTCGACCGCCTGTCGCGCCAGGGCCCGCAGAACGCCACTGAGTTGGGCCGGGACACACCGATGAGCCGGCAGGCCGTGGCCAAGCACCTCGCCTCCCTGGAGGCGGCCGGTCTGGTGACGTCGCAGCGCCAGGGTCGGGAGGTCCGCTACGAGCTGGTCCGCACGACGGTCAACGAGGCGACGACCTGGCTCGACGAGGTCGGCGCTCGCTGGGACGATCGTCTCGACGCCCTCAAGCGCCACCTCGGGGCACCGTAGGCACCGTGGGAGCCGTGAGCAGCGCCGACGGCTACCGGGCGATCCCGCCTTTGGTCATGGCGACCACGTCGAGGGCCTTGTCCACGTCGGCTTCGCTCATGAGCCCCCGCTCCAGGACGACGGTCCTCAGGTCCTTGCCTTCGGCCATCGACGCCTTGATGACCTTGGCCGCCTCCTCGTAGCCGATGTAGGGGTTGAGGGCGGTCCCGATGGACGGCGACGACAGGGCGTAGGTCCGGCACTGCTCGACATTGGCCTCGATGCCGGCGATGCACTTGTCAGCGAACACCCGGGAGACGGCGGCGAGGAGGCGGATCGACTCGAGGAGGTTGCGGCCGATGACGGGGAGCATGACGTTGAGCTCGAGGTTGCCGGCCGCCCCGCCGAAGGCCACGGCCGCGTCGTTGCCGATGACCTGGGCCACGACCTGGGAGACGGCTTCGGGGATGACCGGGTTTACTTTGCCTGGCATGATCGACGAGCCGGGCTGCAGATCGGGGATGCGGATCTCCGAGAGGCCCGTGCGCGGCCCGCTGCCCATCCAGCGCAGATCTGTGGCGCACTTGTAGAGCGACACGGCGATGGTGCGAAGGACGCCGGACGCCTCGACCAGGGCGTCGCGGGCACCCTGGGCCTCGAAATGGTCGCGGGCCTCGGTGAGGGGTAGGCCGGTGGCCTCGACGATGCGGGCGATGACACCCCCGGCGAACTCCTGGGGGGCGTTGATGCCGGTGCCGACGGCGGTGCCACCGAGGGGAAGCTCGCCCACCCGGGGCAGGACCCCCTCGAGACGCTCGATGCCGTGCTCGATCGCGGCGGCGTAGCCGCCGAACTCCTGGCCCAGGGTGACCGGAGTGGCATCCATGAGGTGGGTCCGTCCGGACTTGACGACGTCGGCGAACTCCCCGGCCTTGTCCCGCAACGTGGTGGCCAGGTGCTCGAGGGCGGGGATCAGGGTGTTGACGATCTCGGTGGTGGCGGCGAGGTGCATGGCCGAGGGGAAGGTGTCGTTGGACGACTGGGAGCTGTTGACGTCGTCGTTGGGGTGGACTCTGGACCCGAGGCGCTGGGCGGCGAGGGTGGCCAGGACCTCGTTCATGTTCATGTTGGTGGAGGTACCGGACCCGGTCTGGAAGACATCGATGGGGAATTGCGCATCCCAGCGCCCCTCGGCCACCTCTTGGGCGGCTCCGGCGATGGCGTCGGCCACGTCGGCATCCACGATCTTCAGCTTGGCGTTCTCGAGGGCGGCCGCCCCCTTGAGGGAGGCCAGAGCGGCGATCAGCGACGACTCGACCGTCATGCCGGAGATGGGGAAGTTGTCCACCGCCCGCTGGGTCTGGGCCTGCCACTTGGCGTCGCTCGGGACCCGCACCTCGCCCATGGAGTCGTGCTCGATTCGGAACTCGGTCATACCTCGGACGGTACCTCAGGGTGTTGGCCACTCTTGTTGCCTGTGGGACTGAAGTGACAGATGTTGTTCCTGTGACTAACCTCCGCGCCCAGGTCCTGCGGGTCCGGCCTGAGGAGGTTCCCTTGTCTGCACCAGCACAACCAGAGAAAACGCCACCCGTCAGCGGCGGACGCCGGCGCACGCTGGCCGCCTGTGCCGCCGCCGGTCTGGCCCTCAGCACGGTCGTCGGCGCCCCCACGGCGTGGGCCCAGCCCGCGGCGTCAACCGCAGCCACCACGGCCAGCACCGCCACCACCACTCCCACGCCGGGGAATGGCACCTCGTCCTTGAACGATGAAGCGGCGTCGCTCGCGGCCCAGATCCAGCGCCAGGGCCGCCAGGCCGATCAGCTCTCCGAACAGGCCGACCGGGCTCAGATCCAGGTGGGCCAGATCGCCGATCAGCTCCGGGGGGCCCAGGCGGCACTGGCCGCAACGTCGGCCAAGTTGGGCAAGGCCACGTTCACCCTCGCCCACCAGGCCGTGGCCGCCTACATGCAGGGCGGCCGCCAGCCCCTGACCTACGTGGCCAACGACACCGCCGACGACAAGGCCCTGATCAACGGTTACGCCTCGGCGGTGGCCGGCATCCAGCAGCGTGACGTCGACGCCTACCAGCTCCTGCGCAGACAGCAGAGCGACCAGACCCAGGCCCTGTCCGTGGCCCAGAGCTCGGCGGTGGCATCGGTCGAGCAACTTCGGGCCGCCCAGGGCGCCGCCCAGTCGCTGGCCGCCGGGGAGCAACGCACCCTCGACAACATCGGGGCCCAGCCCCGGCTCACCACCCTGGTGGCCACGGCCGAGACGTCGCAGTACCAGACGACCGCCCCGGCGGTGCGGGCCCGCTTCACGCCGGGGGCCGCCAGCCAGCCGGGCCACGCCAACACGGTGGCCTCCGGCGCCACCGGACGCGTCGCCGCCAGCGCCACTGCCGGTCCCACCTACGCCTCGCCGGTCGCCGTCCCGTCACCGTCCGGCGGACCGTCCCCGACTCCGGCGCCGGGGACGGCGCCCGTCACCCGGGCGCCCCTGACCACGACACCCGCCACGCCGGTGACGACCGCCTCGTCCCCCCCCACCGGCCCTTCCCCCCCACCGGCCCCGCCCGCGGGTGTGTCGGCCGCCATCGCCTACGCCTACGCCCAGATCGGCAAGCCCTACCAGTGGGGGGGAGCCGGGCCGAGCAGCTTCGATTGCTCTGGTCTGGTCATGCGGGCCTATGAGGCGGCGGGGATCAACTTCGACCACTCGGCCCAGGACCAGTACAACGGCACCGCCCGGGTGTCGATCAGCGCCCTGCGAGCGGGCGATCTGGTCTTCTTCGGTACGCCCGGCAACGTCTACCACGTGGGCATCTACGTGGGCGGCGGGAGCATGGTGGACGCTCCCCACACCGGCGCCGACGTCCGGGTGGAGGGGATCTACTGGAGCGACCTGCTGGCCGGCGGCCGCGTCTGAGCCCTTAGGCTCGCCGCCATGCGTGCCGCCACCGTCGACGATGGTCGAATCGAAGTCAGGGACCATCCCGATCCCGAGCCGGGCTTCGCCCAGCTGCTCGTCCGCGTCCGCGGCGCCGGCCTCAACGGCGCCGACCTGATGCAGATGCAGGGCCACTATCCCGCTCCCCCGGGCGCGCCCAAGGACATCCCCGGCCTGGAGCTGGCCGGGGAGATCGTGGGTCTCGGGCCCGAGGCGACCCGCTTCGCCCTCGGCGATCGGGTCATGAGCGTCGTCGGCGGGGGCGGTCAGGCGGAGCTGGCCATCATCCACGAGCGCGAAGCCATGGCCGTCCCGGCCCACCTCGACTGGGCCGAGGCCGGAGGCCTCCCCGAGGTCTTCACCACCGCCCACGACGCCCTGTTCACCCAGGCCGGGCTGCGGGTCGGCGAGCGCCTCTGCGTGCACGGAGCGGCCGGGGGCGTGGGCACGGCCGCGGTACAACTCGGGCTGGCGGCCGGGGCCCGGGTGGTGGCCACCGTGCGCAACGCCGGCGCCCGGTCCCGGGTCGCCGACCTCGGCGCCACCGTGATCGACCCGTCCGAGACCACCGAGCACGGCCCCTACGACGTGATCCTCGAGCTGGTCGGGGCCCCCAACATGGACGCCAACATGGCTTCCCTCGCGTCCTGCGGGCGCATCGCGGTGATCGGCGTCGGGGGCGGGCCGCGCGTCGAGCTCGACCTGCGGGCCCTTATGGGCAGCCGGGGCCGGATCCACGGCTCCACCCTGCGGGCCCGGCCCCTGGAGGCCAAGGCCGATGCGGCGCGGGCCATGGAGGCCCAGGTCCTCCCCCTCTTCGAGCGGGGGGCGGTGCGGGTCCCGGTCCACGCCACCTTCGACCTGGAGGACGCGGCGGGCGCCTACGACCATTTCGCGGCCGGCTCCAAGTTCGGCAAGATCGTCCTCCTGATGGCTTGAGCGACCGCCTCGACCTCCTGGCCAACGCCACCTGGCACGCCCTGACCGGACCACAGGCCGGTGCCGGCGTGCGGGCCCGGCACGCGGCCCGCTTCCTCCCCGACGTGTGTCCCTTCGTGGCGCTCGACGACCCGGCCGACCCGGAGGCGTGGGCCGACCTGGCCGGCCTGCTCGGGCCGGGTGGCCGGGGCATGCTGTTCCGGGACGCAGTGGAGGTCCCGCCCGGCTGGTCGGAGCAATGGCGGGGCGCGGGGGTCCAGATGGTGGCCCACGCCTGCGTCGGCCCCCGCCGCCCGGCTGCGGAACCGGCCGCCGAGGTGGTCGACCTCGACGAGACGGACGCAACGGCCATGAGGGATCTGGTGGGTCGGACCGAGCCGGGCCCGTGGGAGGCCCGGACCCACACCCTCGGTCCGTTCGTCGGGGTGAAGGTGGCGGAACGGCTGGTGGCCATGGCCGGCACCCGGCTGCACCCGGCTCCGTACCGGGAGATCAGCGCGGTGTGCACCGACGCCGACCAGCGGGGCCGTGGTCTGGCCGGGTTGCTGATCACCCGCCTGGCAGCGGGGATGCGGGAAAGGGGCGAGACGCCGTTCCTGCAGGCTGCGGCCTGGAACGCCGGAGCCATCCGCCTCTACCGGGAGCTCGGGTTCGAGATCACCCGGGAGGTGGTGTTCGCGGCCGTGACCGCCCCTGACGTCAGCTGACCACGCCGGTGCCAGCCAGCACCAGGGCCGTGAGCACACCGGCGAGCGAGGCCGGCAGTCCGACCTGCACACCGATGCGGGAGAAGTCCCGGGCCCGGGCCGGCACTCCGAGGCGGCGCAGGGCGTCGAGCCACAACAGGCTGGCCAACGAACCGGTGACGACCAGGACCGGACCCATGTTGACCCCGAGGAGGACGGCCCACAGCGACGGCGTCACCCCCCGGCCGGTGGCGGGCAAGGCGACGAGCAGAGCGGGAAGGTTGTTGACCACGTTGGCCCCGGCGGCAGCCACCCCGGCCGTGCGGGCCAGGTCGGCCACGCTCGTACCGCCGATCAACTGGTGGACAGGGAGGTGAACGACCGCGGCGGCGGCCAGCACCCCGAGGGAACCGGCGACCAGGGCTGTCCCAACGGGCACCGCCCGCCAGGGGACAGCCTTCCAGGCGGCGCCATTCCCCGCGTCATGCTGAGCCTTCCGGGCCCGCACCTCCACCCCGATCAGGACGGCATCGGCGAGGAGGGCCACCTCCCACGGCGCCAACCCGACGCTGCGCCCGGCCGTGAAGCCGATCAATACGCCGACCACGACGACGCCACCGATGACGAGGGCCCGGCGGTCCTGGCCCTCGTCGCCGGTTTCGATGGTGGCGGCCGGGGCGTCGACCTCGGAGCGCCGGAGCAGGGCCCGGTAGCGCCACCACCCGACGCTGGTGGCCACCAGTGACGGAAGGCCCAGGTGGACGAGGAAATCCGACGTCCCCGCTCCCGTGGCGGCGGCGGCGATGAGGTTGGTCAGGTTCGACACCGGCAGGGCCGACGACGCCAGGCAGGCCAGGAGCACCGGCTGGGCGGCGACGAGCAACGGGTCCCAACCGGTGCGCCGGGCGATGCTCACATACAGCGGGGTGAGCAGGACCACCGCGGCATCGAGGTTGAGCACCGTGGTCACCAGGGCGGCCAGCACCCACAGCCCACCGACCGATCTCGACCGTCGGGTGATGCGAACGGCGACGGTCGTGAAGAACCCGAGCCGGTCCAGGAGGACGGCGAGGGGGACGGCGGCCAGCAGGAACGCCAGAGGGTCGCCCAGCTCCGACAGGGCCCGGTGGGCGGAGTCGACCGTGATGGCGCCGACGACGACGACGACCACCGCGGCGGCGGCGGGGACCACCCACGCCGGCAGCCGGAACGGGCGCCCCACGGCCCCCGCCACCCCAACCAGCAGAGCAACGATGCTCAGGGCAGCCATGGATCCGAACGGGCGGCGTTCAGCGCCGGGTGGAAAACAACCGCCCCTGCACGGCGCCGATCATCCAGGCGCCGAGGAGGGCCCCCAGCGCCAGCCACTGGGCGACAACGGCCAGGACGATCCCGGCGGCCAGCACGACGACGGTGGCGAAAACGATCAGGCGGGCCCGCCACCGGGGCCGGGCACCGGGCCGGACCGCGGGCGCCGCCCCCCGGCGGGCGCCGGGATCGGCGATCCGGAGCATGGGCAGATCGCCGAAGACGCGATCGAGGTCGCCGAGGTCCACGGCCAGCGCCGCGGCGGTGACACGCGCCGTGTACTCGTCCGCGTCGAGGCGCCCGGCGGCCAGATGGCGGCCCAGCTCGTCGATGGCGCGCTGGCGCTCGGTGTCGGAAACTCGCATCGTCTGAACCGCTCACTGTAGAGGCCGATCGCACCCCGGATCGCACGCCGTAGCATCCGGGATCGTGCCCACCCCCCGTTCGCGTTGTTCGCCGGTCGGCGAGCTCAGCGCCCTCGACGCCCGACGCATGGCCCTGCGGGCCCAGGGGTTGCTGGGCCGGACCAGCCGTCCCCGCACCGTCGCCGGCGTCGTGAACCACGTCGGCGCCCTCCAGCTCGACACCATCTCGGTCCTGGCCCGCAGCCACGAGCTGGTCTGCCAGGCCCGCCTCGGCCCCGTCGGCCGCCCCGCCATCGAGCGTGGGTGCTGGGCCCAGGATGGGCAACCGGCGACCACGTTCGAGTACTGGGCCCACGCCGCGTGCATCCTGCCGCTGAGCGCCTGGCCGTGGTTCGCCTTCCGCCGCCGCCATCACCGCGTCGCTGACCGTTGGCACCTCGAGGCGCCCGACGACCTGCTCGCCTCGGTGATCAAGCGCATCGCCGATGAAGGCCCCCTCACCGCCTCCCAGCTCGGGGGGGCCAAGCGAGGCGGACCGTGGTGGGATTGGTCGCCGATCAAGATGGCCGTTGAGCTCCTGCTGGACCGGGGCGAGGTCATCTGCGCCACCCGCCAGGGCTGGAAGCGGGTCTACGACCTCCCCTCCCGCGTCCTGAGCCCGGACCTGGTCGAGGGGCCCGAACCCGACGACGCCGCCTGCATCGCCCACCTCGTCACCGCCGCCGGGGCCGCCATGGGCGTCGCCACCCGATCCGACCTGGCCGACTACTACCGGCTCCGCCAGGACCAGGTGGCTGCGGCCCTGCCCGCCACCGCCCTGGTACCGGTCCGCGTCGAGGGATGGAAGGCCGATGCCTGGGCCGACGCCGCCGCCCTCGACGCTCTCGGCTCGCGAGGCAGGCACCGCACGACCCTGCTGTCGCCGTTCGACTCGCTGATCTGGGACCGGGCCCGCACCCTGCGCCTCTTCGGCTTCGTTCACCGGCTGGAGGCCTACACCCCGGCTCCCAAACGGGTCCACGGCTATTACGCCATGCCGGTCCTGGCCCGAGGCCATCTGGTCGGCCGGGTCGACCCGGGCCGGTCCGGTTCGACCCTGGTGGGCAAACGGGTGTCGGTGACCCGGCCCTCCGCACTCACCGATGTCGCCGTCGCCCTCCGGGACGCAGCGACGTGGGTGGGCGCCATCGGGGTGGCCGTCGACGTCGTCGACCCCCCCGAGCTCAAAGCCCCCCTCACCGCGCTGCTGGCCTAACTTCTCTGCTGGCCTAACTTCTCTGCTGGCCTAACGTCGGCCGATGACCGTCGCCAGCAGACTCGTCGCTCGCGGGGCCAAGTTGCCCCGGGCCCGCACCCGCGCCGTGACCGTCGAGCGCGATCTGCGCACCCCGATGCCCGACAGCGCCGTGCTCCTCGCCGACCGCTGGTACCCCACCGAAGGGGAACGGCCTCCTGTCGTGATCCTGCGGTCACCGTACGGCCGGCGCCAGCTCGGCCTCATCGGACGCCTGTTGGCCGAGCGGGGCTACTGCGCCCTCATCCAGAGCACCCGGGGCTCCTTCGGATCCGCCGGCGGCTGGGAGCCGTTCCGCAACGAGCAGACCGACGGCCATGCCACCCTCGCCTGGGTCGCCGAGCAGCCCTGGTTCGGGGGGATCAGCGCCACCTTCGGCGCCAGCTACCTGGGCCTGACCCAGTGGGCGGTCGCCGGCGATCCCCCCGAGCATCTGCGGGCCATGGCCCTGTCCGTCACCGCCAGCTCGTTCCGTGATGCCGCCACCTATCCGGGGGGGTCGTTCAGCCTGGAGACGGGAGCCACCTGGATCGACCTGATCGAGTCCCAGGAGCGCACCCTGCCCCGCATCCTCTGGGCCCACACCAGGGCTGAGCGGCGGCTCCGCCGGGTCTACACCACCCTGCCCCTGTCCCGGGCCGACTCGGTGTCGGTGGGCCGATCCCTCAGCTTCTACCAGGACTGGCTGGTCCACGAGCAGCCCGGGGACCCGTGGTGGGATGCGGTCGACTTCGGCGGTGACCTCTCCCGGGTCCCCCCCGCCAGCCTGGTGGGCGGCTGGTACGACATCTTCCTGCCCGCCCAGATCGCCGACTTCGTCGCCCTGCGCGCCGCCGGGCGTCAGGCCCGCCTCACGGTCGGGCCCTGGACCCACACCAGCCTGGCCGGCACGGGCGCCCAGCTGCGCGACGGGATCGAGTGGTTCGACGAGCATCTGCTGGGCCGGAGCCCGGCCCGGCCCCATCCCGGGGTGCGCCTCTTCGTGCAGGGCTCGGGGCGGTGGGTCGACCTGGACAGCTGGCCACCTCCCGCCACCGCCGAGCGATGGCATCTCCATGCCGGTGGGCGACTCGGGCGGTCGGGGCCGGCGGCGTCGGACCCGGACCGATTCCGCTTCGATCCCTCCGATCCCACGCCCGGGCTCGGTGGCCCGTCGCTCAACTGGCGGACCTCAGGCCCCCGCAACCAGGCCGGGCGCGAACAGCGACCCGATGTCCTGACCTACACCACCGATGCCCTGACCCGGGACCTGACCGTCGCCGGGCCTCTCAACGCCGAGATCTGGTTCCGCTCCAGCGCCCCCAGCACCGACGTGTTCGTCAGGTTGTGCGACGTGGACGGTGAGGGGGTGTCCACCAACGTGAGTGACGGCATCGTCCGCATCGCCCCCGGCGAGGGGGAGCGAGCGGAGGACGGGACGATCCGGGTGCGGGTGTCGATGTGGCCGACGGCAATCACGTTCGGCGCCGGTCACCGCATCCGCCTCCAGGTGTCGAGCGGCGCCCATCCCCTCTTCGCCCGCAATCCTGGCACCGGCGAACGCCTGGGCTCGGCGACCACCGTGATCGTCGCCGACCAGGCCGTCCTCCACGACCCCGACCACCCGTCAGCGATCGAGCTGCCAGTCAGCACCGTCTGAGATCAGACCACCCGTGGCTCCTCGGTGGGTTCGTGAAGGCCGCGGACGGCTTTGGTCCGCGCCAGCAGGAACACGCCGATGGTCATGACGATCAGGGCAATGACCTCGGTCGTGGAGCTGATCGCTCCGATGTCGAGGCTTTCGCCGAACGCCACGGCCCCGATGAGGATGCTGACGATGGGGTCCACGACGGTCATGGTGGGAAGGGACGCATCGAGGGTGCCGGCCTGGAAGGCGCTCTGGCTGACCACCATGCCGCCGACGCCGAGGGCCACCAGCACATAGGGCTGCCAGTGGGTGAGCAGGACCGGAATGCCCCGCGTCAGCAGGTGGGCACAGGTCTTGGTGAGGGCGGCCGCCACCCCATAGGTGATCCCTGCCACTCCCGAGAGCAGCACGGCCCGCTGGCGCAGGCTCCGGTGCCGGCACGCCGCCAGCAGGACGGCGCAGACCACGGCCGCCGCCGAGAGCAGAGCGATCCACTTGGAGAGGTGGACGTTGTCGTGGCCGGCGGCGGGGCGGGCCACGACGAGAAAGACCGCCAGGCCGGCGCACACTGCGACCGCGCCCAGCCAGTCCTGGGCCCGGAGCCGGGACCCACCCCAGTGCGCTCCGATGGGCAGAGCGAACAGGAGCCCGCACACCAGCAGCGGCTGGACGACGACCAGGGTGCCATTGCCCAGGGCCACAAACTGGAAGACGTAACCGCCGAGGTCCGCCCCCACGCCGAGGAGCCAGATGGGGTTCTGGATCAGCCGGGTCAACAACCCCAACCGGAGGGCGTGCTCGTGGGATTCGGCCGACGCCGTGCGCTGCTGGAGGACCGATGCAGCCGCGTACATCCCCGCCGCCAGGATCGCGCACAAGACCGCCAGCATCGGTCCAAAGCTAGCCGCTCGGGTGGAGAATCCTGAGGCGTGGGTAGGACGGTCACGATGAACCCCCTACCGAAGGTGCTCGACGCGCTCGACGAGTTCCAACGCAAGCACCGGCCGGTGGCGTTCGGCTTCGCCGTCAACAAGAAATACGGGGACGACCGGGGTGGGTATCTGGCCGCGCTGATCACCTACTACGGCTTCTTGTCGATCTTCCCGCTGCTACTGGCCTTCTTCACCGTCGTGGCCTACACCGTTCCGCCCCACAGCCACACCGTCAAGGTCCTCAACGACCATCTCCAGTCGTATCCCATCATCGGGCCATTCATCACTCAGTTGTCCGGCAGCTCGCTGCACGGTTCGGCGGTCGCCCTCATCGTTGGCGTGCTGGGCCTGATCTGGGGGGCCCAGGGCCTGGCCCAGACCCTGCTGTTCTCCATGGACGAGGTGTGGAGCACCCCCGGCAAGGACCGGCCGGGGTTCGTCCCCCGCCTGGTCAAGGGCCTGAAGTGGTATGCCACGTTCGGGATCGGCTTCGTGGCTGGCACCTTCGTCAGCTCGCTCGGCTCCGTGTTGAACTGGGGTCCCGCCGGACCGCTCCTGGCCGCCCTGCCGGCCCTGGTCATCAACGTCGGCCTGTTCGTGGTCTCCTTCCGCGTCCTCTCCCCCAAGGCGGCCACCCTCCGCCAACTCGTCCCCGGGGCGGTGTTCGCCGGGGTGATCTGGACCGTGCTCACCACCGTCGGCCTCGGCCTCCTGAAACAGCTGGCCCATGCCAACGCCCTCTACGGCAGCATCGGCGGCATCCTCGGTCTGCTCGCCTTCTTGTACCTGGCCGCCCGGATCACCCTGTACGCGGCGGAGGCCAACGTGGTGGCCGCCAAGCACCTCTGGCCCCGGTCGTTGCAGAATCCGCCGCTCGTCGAGGCCGACAAGCGCCAGCTGGAGGAGATGGCCCAGCGCGAGGAACGGGTGGACGACCAGGTCGTGCAGGTCAACTTCGAGGTGGAGGCGGACAGCCCCAAGCCGTGACCTGGCACACTGACCCTCGTGATGCGGGCGCGTGGTGCAACGGCAGACACAGCGGGCTTAAACCCTGCGGCCTTCGGGCATGAGGGTTCGACTCCCTCCGCGCCCACCGGAGATGTCATCGTGCGAACCTCCTCCCGCCGCCGTGGCGCAGTGGCGCCGCCGTGGAGCAGGGGTGTGCATGGCGTCGAGCAACCCTGACTACTGACATCTATCGTGGTGTGGTGGGCGATGACACCTGGGCCGGTTTGGCTGACCAGTTTGTCGATGAGGCCTATGCCTCAGTGAAGGGGCGGGTGCGCACCTATGTGTTGCACCAGCAGCTGCTCGAGCATCTGCCGCCGCCTCCAGCGCCGGTGCTCGACGTCGGCGGCGGTGCGGGTCATCAATCGTTTCCGCTGGCCCAAGCCGGTTACGACGTGACGGTGCTTGACCCGTCGCAGGCGATGCTGGACAAAGCTCAACAGCGACTTCAGCGGCTGCCTGCTGAGGCCCAGGGACGGGTGACGCTCCTGCAGGCCGACGGTGAGAACGCCGACGATGCGGTGGATGGCCGACGCTTCGCCGCCGTGTTGTGCCATGGCGTGCTCGGGTACCTCGAGCAGCCGGAGCCGTTGGTCAACCAGCTGTGCCAGTGCGCTGCTGGCGGTGGTGTGGTCTCGATCATGACGGGCAACGCCAAGGCGATGGCGGTGCGCCCGGCCTTGGAACGGCGTTGGGACGACGCTCTGGCGTCGTTCGACGCCAGAGCCGAGATCGGGGTGCTGGGAGTGCCGGGCCGAGCCGACACGGTGGAG
>JBPCNZ010000005.1:0-67798 GCA_051000755.1 Acidimicrobiales bacterium
AAGAGGTTCCAGACCGTGGCCAGTACCCCGAGGCCGGTGATGTAGGCGCCGATGCTGGAGAGGAGGTTGAGGAAGTTCCAGCCCTCGTTGGAGTCGTAGATGGCGATGCGGCGCTGCATCCCCCGCAGGCCCAGGTCGTGCTGGGGGAAGAAGCAGAGGTTCACACCGACGAAGATCAGCACGAAGCTGATCTTGCCCCAGCCCTCGTGGAGCTTTCGCCCGGTGAACTTCGGATACCAGTAGTAGATGCCGGCGAAGAGCCCGAACATCGATCCGCCCCACAGGACGTAGTGGAAGTGGGCGACGATGAAGTAGGTGTCGTGGAGCTGGAAGTCGATGGCGGGCTGGGCCAGCATGACCCCGGTGAAACCGCCGAGGAGGAAGATCCCAAGGAACCCGAGGCAGAACAGCATGGCCGTGTTCAAGGTGATGGTCCCCAGCCACATGGTGCCGATCCAGTTGAAGAACTTGATGCCGGTGGGCACCGCGATCAACAGGGTCATGATAGCGAAGAACGGCAGCAGCACGGCGCCGCTGGTGTACATGTGGTGGGCCCACACCCCCATCGACAGGCCGCCGATCGACAGGGTGGCCGCCACCATGCCCTTGTAACCGAAGACGGGCTTCTTCGACATGGTGGCGATCACCTCGGTCACCACCCCGAAATAGGGAAGGACGACGATGTACACCTCGGGATGGCCGAAGAACCAGAACAGGTGCTGGTAGAGGATGGGTTGACCCCCGCCGGGGAAATCGAAGAAGTGGCCTCCCAGGTGGCGATCCACCCACAGCATGGCCAGGGCCGAGGTGAGGACCGGGAAGGCCAGAAGCATGAGGAACATCGTCACCATGACGTTCCAGGTGAAGATCGGCATCCGGAACATGACCATCCCCGGGGCCCGGAGGCAGAAGATGGTGGTGATGATGTTGATGGCGGTGAAGATGCCGGAGAAACCGGTGAGGGCCACCCCGACCAGCCACATGTCGGCGCCGGGGCCGGGGGAGTGGATGGCGTTGGAGAGCGGCACGTAGCCGAACCAGCCGAAGTTGGCGGCACCGTTGTTGGTGAGGAAGCCGCCGGTCATGACCAGGCCACCGGCCAGGTACAACCAGTAGGAGAGGTTGTTGAACCGGGGGAACGCCATGTCCGGCGCCCCGATCTGCAGGGGGATCAGGTAGTTGGCCAGACCGAAGGCGAAGGGGCCGACCACCACGAACAGCATGATCGTGCCGTGCATGGTGAACAGCTGGTTGTAGGTGTCGAGGGAGACGAAGTGGTTGTTGGGGACGATGAGCTGGGTGCGGATCAGCTCGGCCATGACCCCCGAGACGCAGAAGAAGGTGAACGCCGTCACCATGTAGTTGACGCCGATCTGCTTGTGATCGGTACTGGTGATGAAGCGCGCCCAACCGCGGGGCTGGGGGCCGGGGATGACCTCGGTGAGCCTCTCGGTGTGCGGCGCCTGCTCCTCGGGACGATCTTGGATCAGGGTCATCACGCACCCCCGGCTTGGGTTATGGAGCCAGCCGGCTGGCTGGCCATCCAGGTGTTGAACTGTCCCGGCGGCATGACGTTGACCATGAAGCGCATGTAGGAGTGGTAGGTGCCGCACAGTTGCGTGCATTCACCGATCCACTTCCCGACGTTGTCGATGTTGAAGTCGACGACGTTGTTGATGCCGGGGATCAGGTCCCGCTTGAACAGGAACTCAGGGACGTAGAAGCTGTGGTTGACGTCGTCGGCCTTCAGGTCCACCTGCACCGTCTCGTGCTCGGGGAGGGTCAGGATCGGGAGGCTGGCGGTGCTGTTGATGTCCTGCTCGCCGGCGTAGGTGCCGACCTCCTGGTGGCCGTTGGGATAGGTGAACCGCCACCCCCACTGGAAGCCCTCCACATGGACGATCAGCGCCGGTGACTTGGACACCTTGTTGACCTTGTTGTCGGCGCCGTACATGAAGGCGAAGACCACCGCAACCAGCGCCAAGGGGATCAGGGTGTAGGTGATCTCCAGTGGCAGGTGGTACTGGAACTGTGACGGCTTGCGCTCGCTTCCGGGGCGGTGGCGGTACCGGAGGACGCACCAGAAGATCAGGGCGAACACCAGCAGGCCGAGCGGGATGGCGATGTAGTAGGTGATGTGCCACAGGCCGAGCACGCTCTTCGACTGCTCCGTGACCCCGTGGGGCGAGCCGAAGTTCGTGGCCTGCAGGCGGGCGGCGAGGGGCATCACTGGCGCAACACTAGGAAGGTTTTTCGCCGTGCACCAACCCGGCCCGCTGTGGTCCCACGGTGTAGGCGGGGTGGCGCGCCGTCTCGGCCCCGGCGGAGAAGATGGCGAAGCGTTGCAGGGCCGATCCGACGAGCGCTGACAGGCCTCCGAGGGCGCCGAGGAGACGGCTTCGACCCCCGGCCGCCACTCCCAGGGCGCCGAGTGCTGTCGCCAGCCTGGCCCCCCGGGCCAAGTGCCCGCTGCGCCCCCGCCGAGACGGAGCCCCCAGGTCGGGCGCCTCGGGATCGCCGGTGGTGATGGCCTCGAGGTGGCGGTGCATGGCCCGGTCGCTGATCAGCTCGGCGGCGGCCGCCATCACCGTCAGGGAGCGCACCGCCTGGGCGGCCGGGGACGGCGCCCGGCGGGTGGCCATCAGAACCGATGCGGCCGCCCCGCCCGATGTCGTGGCGCTGGCCGCGAACAGCCACGGGAGTTGCTGGCGTGCCTCGTGCCAAGCGGGGACGGCAGTGTCGGCGACCAGGACTGCAGTGTAGGTCCCGAGAGCAGGGGCGACGATGGCGGCGCCGTAGGTGGCCGCGGCGCCGGCCCTGGCCATGGCCCGGGCCGGCCCGACGCCGAGGATTCGTCCCATGGCGGCCGCCGCCCCAGCCCCGCTGAGGATGCCGAAGGCCGAAAAGATCCAGGTGCCGACGCTCATCGGGGAGGTGGGCTTGACCACCCGAAGCATGTGGTGGAAGCGGCTGGGCCGGCCCAGGTCGGCGACGAGCAGGCCCCCACTCACGGCGACGGCGCCGAGCGAGGTCAACGTGGCCCGCCCGGCCAGGTCCTCGTCGCCCAGGGCCCGGGCGCCGGCGGCCATGAGAGCGCTCCCGGCGGCCAGGCCGCCGGTGAAGAGGTAGGCCGGGATCGGCCACTTCCAGGTCGGGGGTTTGACGACCGGTCGCCCGTAGTAGGAGGTCGGCGTCACCTCCGGGACCATGGACCGCTCGGCCCTGGGCACCTAGCGACCCCTCCGCTTGGCGCCGAGACCGAAGATCCCGGCGGTCACAGCCAGCATGACTCCGGCGGCGCCCGCCGCGTTGCGCCACATCCGGGGCAGGTCCCGGGTCGTCGACACCGGGGCCGGGGGCAGGCCGTAGACCTCGGGCTCGTCGAGGAGCAGGAAGAACGCCCCGCACCCGCCGACGCCATCGCCGGCGGGATCGGCGCCGTACAGGCGAGCTTCGGCGACACCGCGCTCGTGGAGGGTGTCGACGCGCTGGGCGGCTCGGGCCCGGAGCACCTCCAGCGGGCCGAACTGGATGGACTCCGTCGGGCAGGCCTGGGCGCACGCCGGGGTCTGGTCACCTTTGAGACGGTCATAGCACAACGTGCACTTCCACACTCGGCCGTCGTCCTTGCGCTGATCGATGACGCCGAAGGGGCAGGCCGACACGCAGTAGCCGCACCCGTTGCAGATGTCGGGCTGTACCACCACGGTGGAGAACTCGGTGCGGAACAGGGCACCGGTGGGGCACACCTCCAGGCAGGCGGCGGACGCGCAGTGTTTGCACACGTCGGAGCTCATCAGCCACGTCATGGCCCCGTCGGCCCCGCCTTGTCCAGGATCAACAGGCTTTTCCACGAACGCCACATGGCGCCACGTGTCGGCCGACAGGCCGCCCGTGTTGTCGTAGGAGGTGGCCAGGAAGTTGAGCCCGTCGGCGGGAACCTCGTTCCACTCCTTGCAGGCCACCTCGCAGGCCTTGCAGCCGATGCAGACCGACGTATCGGTGAAGAACCCCATGGGTTGCTTGTCGCCGTAACCCCCGCCGGACGCGGCGCTGTGGTCGAGCAGGGTCACGGGCGGGGATCCTCTCCGGCGGCCTCTTGGGCCCGGGCCAGGTGCTCGGCCACCATGACCGGGAGGGCCGGCCCCCGTGGGCGGCGGCCGGCAGCGATGTCGCAGGTGGCCACCTTGGCTTCGGGGATGTGCACGTTGGCGTCGAGGACCCCGCTGAGCAGGTCATTGGCCGGGTCGCCCTTCGACAAGCCCCGCCACCCCCAGTGGTACGGGAGGCCGACCTGGTGGATGGTGCGGCCGCCCATACGCAGGGGGCGTATGCGCTCGGTGACCAGCACCCGGGCCTCGATGGCATTGCGGGCGGTGATGATGGTTGCCCAGCCGCCGTTGGTCAGGCCCCTCTCGGTGGCCAGGGCCGGGCTGACCTCGCAGAAGAACTCCGGTTGCAGCTCCGAGAGGTAGGCCAGGTTGCGGCTCATGGCCCCCGCGGTGTGGTGCTCGGTCAGCCGGTAGGTGCAGAACACGTAGGGGTAGTGCTCGCTCACCGGCGGGTTGGACCGGTTGAGGTGACGGTCGAGGACCTGGCGGGTGGGGCTGGACTGCTGGCGGTACAGCGGGTTGGGGACCGGCGACTCGTGGGGCTCGTAGTGGGTGGGCAGCGGGCCGTCGGACAGGCCGTTGGGGGCGTAGAGCCATCCCATGCCGTCGGACTGCATGATGAACGGGGCGTCGCCGCGGAGGGCCTTCTCGGCTCGGTCGCCGGGTCCCGGGCGGTGGTCAGGGGCCATGGTGGCGCTGAAGTCGGGGACGTCCTCGCCGGTCCAGCGTCCGGCCTCGGAATCCCACCACACGTACTTCTTGCGCTCCGACCACGGCCGCCCCTCGGGATCGGCCGAAGCCCGGTTGTAGAGGATGCGCCGGTTGGCCGGCCACGCCCATCCCCATTCGAGGGCGGCCAGGTTCTGCTCGGAGCCGGGTCTGCGCCGGGCGGCCTGATTGACCCCGTCGGCGCGGACCCCGGCGTAGATCCAACATCCGCTCACGGTCGAGCCGTCCGCCCTGAGAGCCGTGTAGCCCGAGATGGGGCCGTCGGGGTCCCAGCCGTTGATCTCGGCCAGGACCGCCTCCGCCGACGGGTCCGCGGTCGGTCCCTCGGTGGGGTAGTCCCAGGTCAGGTCGAGGACAGGCCGGTCCCGGGCATCGGCCGAGGCCGCCAGCTTCTCCCGGATGATCCGTCCCAGGTGGAAGTAGAACCACAGATCCGACCGGGTGTCGCCCGCCGGCTCGACGGCTTTGTTGTGCCATTGCAAGAGGCGCTGGGTGTTGGTGAAGCTGCCCTCCTTCTCGGTGTGGGCCGCGGCGGGCATGAGGAACACCTCGGTGCCGATCTCGCTGGTGGACATCTCCCCGGTCTCGATCTCGGGGCCGTCGTGCCAGAACGACGCCGTCTCGATCTCGGAGAAGTCGCGGACCACCAGCCAGTCCAGGTTGGCCAGGCCGGCCCGTTGCAGCCGGCCGTTTGCCGTACCGGTGGCCGGGTTCTCGCCGACCACGAAATAGCCCTTCACCGAGCCGTCGATCATGCCGAGGACACTCTGATAGGTGGAGTGGTCGCCGGTGATGCGGGGCAGCCAGTCGAAGCGGTAGTCGTTGGCGGCCGTCGCCGCATCCCCCCAGTAGGCCTTGAGCAGCGAGACGGTGTAAGCGTCCATGTTGGCCCAGAAGCCGGCATGGGCCCCGTTGTTGGCCACATAGGTCTCCAGCGACGTGTCCAGGCCGGCATGGGGCATGGGCAGGTACCCGGGGAGGAGGTCGTAGAGGGTGGGGATGTCGGTCGATCCCTGGATGCTGGCGTGGCCCCGCAAGGCGAGGATCCCGCCGCCCGGGCGGCCCCTGTTGCCGAGCAGCAACTGCAGGATCGACGCCGTGCGGATGTACTGCACCCCCACGGTGTGATGGGTCCAGCCCACCGAGTACACGAAGGCCGAGGTGCGCTCGCGTCCCGAGTTGGCACACAGGGCTTCGGCGACGGCCCCGAAGTCCTCCTTGGTGATGCCACAGGTCTGCTCGACCATCTCCGGCGTGTAGCGGGCGAAGTGACGTTTGAGGATCTGGTACACGCAGCGGGGATGGGACAGGGTGGGGTCCCGATCGAGCTTCTCGACGCCGATGTTGGCCCCACCTGAGCCATGCTGTTCGCCTCTTGCTGCGGGGTGCTCCCGCTTCCCAGCGGCGGCGGGCGCCACCGCCCCTTCGTACTGCCACGACGTCGGGTCATAGGTGCTGGTCTCGGGATCGAAACCGGAGAACAGGCCCTCGAGGTCCTCGGTGTCGGCGAAGTCCTCACCGACGATCGTCGATGCGTTGGTGTAGGCCTCCACGTACTCCCGGAACTCCGAACCGGTGCTGAGGACGTGGTTGATCAGAGCCCCGAGGAAGGCGATGTCCGAGCCGGCCCGGATGGCCACGTGCTGGTCGGCGACGGCGCTGGTCCTGGTGAACCGGGGGTCGACGTGGATGATCCGCGCCCCCCGCTTCTTGGCCTCCATGACCCACTGGAACCCGACCGGGTGGCACTCGGCCATGTTCGAGCCCTGGATGACGATGCAGTCGGCGTTGATCAGATCCTGCTGGAACGTGGTCGCCGCGCCTCTACCGAAGGATGTCCCCAAACTGGGGACGCTGGCGGAGTGTCATATCCGGGCCTGGTTCTCGATCTGGATCGCCCCCAGCGCCGTGTACAGCTTCTTCATGAGGTAGTTCTCCTCGTTGTCGAGGGTCGCTCCTCCGAGGCTGGCGATGCCCATGGTCCGCCTCAGCCGGCCGTGGTCGGGGTGGTCGTCCTCCCAGGTCGCCGAGCGGGTGGCGATGACCCGATCGGCGATCATGTCCATCGCCGTATCCAGGTCGAGGTCCTCCCAGGTGATGCCGTAGGGCCGCCGGTAACGGATCTTGGTCAGGCGGCCCGAATCGGTGACCAACTGCTTGCTGGCCGAGCCCTTCGGGCACAGACGGCCCCGAGAGATGGGACTGGCCGGGTCCCCCTCGATCTGGGTGACCTTGCCGTCGGTGACGAACACCCGCTGGCCGCAGCCCACCGCGCAGTAGGGGCAGATGCTGCCCACCACCTTGTCCGCCCGGTCGGTCCTTGGTGTCAGGCTGGTCGAGCGATCCGACTGCACCGCCTGGCCCAGACCGAGATGATCGGACCCGCTCGCCTGGCGGACCGCCGGCCACGAGGCGATGAGCTTGCGGATACTCACGGGTCCCGTTCTACGCGCTCGGCGGTGTTGGGGGGAAATCTCGGCGAATGCTGGGGTTATGAACGGACCGGGGTCGCCGTCCCGTAAAGCGTGGTCCGCTGCACCACGGGGCGGCCCAGGGGTTCGACCAGGGCCCGGAAGTCGTCGGGTTCCATGAGCTGACCGTGGCTGGCCCCGGCGGCGCGGGAGATGTTCTCGTCCATGAGGGTCCCGCCCAGGTCGTTGCACCCGGCGGCGAGCAGCTGGGGGATGGCGGCTTGGCCCAGCTTCACCCACGAGGCCTGGATGTTGTCGATCCAGCCGCGATAGGCGATGCGCCCGACGGCGTGGATGAGCACCGCCTCGCGAAACGTCGGTCCCCGCCGGGACCGCTTCTGCAGATAGATGGGGGTAGCCATGTGCACGAAGGGGAGGGGCACGAACTCGGTGAACCCGCCCGTCTCCTTCTGCAGGTCCCGGGTGCGGACCAGGTGCCGGGCCCAGTGCCGGGGATGCTCCACGGTGCCGAACATGATGGTTACATTGGAGTTGAGGCCCACCTCGTGCGCCGTGCGGTGGGCGAACAGCCACTCTTCCGTGTTGACCTTGTCCGGGCAGATGATCGCCCGGATCTCGTCATCGAGGATCTCGGCGGCGGTCCCCGGAAGGGTGCGGAGCCCGGCATCCTTCAGCCGGGTCAGGTACGAGGCGAGGGGTTCGTCGAGGCGGCGGGCCCCCTCGGTCACCTCCAGGGCGGTGAAGCCGTGGATGTGGATGGTCGGCGACGCCTCCCGGACGGCCCTGATGACCTCGACATAGTGGTTGCCGTCGAACTTCGGATGGATCCCGCCCTGCAGGCACACCTCGGTGGCACCGCGGGCTTCGGCCTCGACGACGCGCTCGGTGATCTCGTCCATCCCCAGCAGATAGGGGTCGCCGCGCAGGTTGAGCGACAGGGGCCCCTTGGAGAAGGCGCAGAACCGGCACTTGAACGTGCACACATTGGTGTAGTTGATGTTCCGGTTCACCACGAACGTCACCGTGTCGCCCACGGCCTGGCGGCGCAGGTCATCGGCCACCGCGGCCACGGCCTGGACCTCTGGGCCCCGCGCCGAGAACAGCGTGGTGAGCTCCTCCACGCCCGGCTCCTGGCCGGCGAGGACCCCGTCGAGGACCGCGCCAACCGCCCCCCCGGCCCGCCCCGGCCGGCCATCCCAGAAGTGGGGGATGAGCGCCGGCGGGGCCCCGTCGCCGCCCGAGTACCACGCCTCGCGGTCGCGCCCCAGGCTTTCGGCGTCGCTGTGGTCGAGGACCGGAAAGCGCATGGCCGGGTCCAACCACCGGGCGGGATCGGCAGCGAACTCGGGGTAGATCGTCAGGCGGGGGGCGAGCACGAACCCGGCCGCCTCGGTCTCGGCGGTCAGCCGCTCGAGGGCCGGCCAGGGCCGCTCCGGGTTGACATGGTCGGCGGTGACCGGCGAGACCCCGCCCCAGTCGTCGATGCCGGCGCCGAGCAGCACCGAGAAATCGTCGGACAGGTTGGGCGGGGCCTGTAGGTGGATGTCGGGCGGCAACACCATGCGGGCGGCGGCGACCGTCCACAGGTAGTCCTCGGGATCGCACGGTGGCGAGCGGTGCATGGCCGTACCCGCCTTGGGCAGGAAGTTCTGGACAATGACCTCCTGGACGTGGCCGTGACGGCGGTGGGAGGAGGCGATCGCCTCGAGGGCGTCGAGGCGATCGGCCCGGGTGTCGCCGATTCCCACCAGGATGCCGGTCGTGAACGGGATGGCCAGGCGCCCCGCGGCCTCCAGGGTGGCCAGGCGGCGGGCCGGGTCCTTGTCCGGCGAACCCCGGTGGGCGGCCAGATCGGCGACGAGGGTCTCGATCATCATCCCCTGGGACGCGCTCACCCCCCGCAACCGGGTCAACTCGGCCTCGCTCATGGCCCCCGCGTTGGCGTGGGGGAGCATGCCCGTCTCGTCGCGCGCCGTCGCAGCCGCCGCCACCAGGTAGTCGACGGTGGACTCGTAACCGTGCTCGGTCAGCCACGACCGAGCCGCCGGGTAGCGCAACTCGGGCCGTTCACCCAGGGTGAAGAGCACCTCGTGACACCCGGCCTCGACGCCCCGGCGGGCGATGGCCAGCACCTCGTCGATGCTCAGATAGGGCGTTTCGAGGCGGCCCGGGGGTTGGGCGAACGTGCAGTAGCCGCAACGGTCCTGGCACAGCTGGGTCAGGGGAACGAACACCTTCGGCGAGAAGGTGATGCGCGTGCCCCACGCCGCGTCCCGTCTGGCGCTGGCTGCCGCGCACAACTCGACGACCGTGGTGGACGGATGGACTCCGGACGCTGCGTCGATCACCACTCGACGTTAACGTCCCTCCGCCTCGACGCGGCCACTACCTTCGCCCAAGGAGTTCGGCGGCGGTCCTTGCCGGCGACGTGAGCGAGGTGCGGGAGTGGTGACCACGACGAGGGCGGACGAGGCCGACGTGGTCGTCGCCGGCGCCGGGGTCATCGGTCTGGCGGTCGCCTGGGCGGTGGCGGCGACCGGCGCCCGGGTCACGGTCTGTGACCCCTCGCCGGCCTCGGGCGCCTCGTGGGCCGCCGCCGGCATGTTGGCCCCGGTCACTGAGTCGCGGATCGGTGAGGACGACCTGACGGCGCTGGGTGTCGCGTCCCTCGCTCGCTGGCCGACCTTCGCCGCCGCCATCGAGGCCTGCTCGGGAAGGGCCGTCGGCTTGCGCACCGAGGGGACCCTGGCGGTGGGCGCCGACGACGATGACCGTCGTGCCCTCGACGAGCTGGCGGCCGTCCACCGCCACCTGGGGCTGGCCAGTGAGCGGCTGGCCGGCGGTGCCTGCCGGGCCCTCGAGCCCTGCCTCCACCCCCGTCTGCGGGCCGGTCTCCTCGTGCCCGGCGACCACCAGGTCGACCCGCGGGCCCTGCTCGATGCCCTCCTGATCGCGGCCCGGTCCGCGGGGGTGGAGGTGCGTACCGGGGCCGTCGACGCCGTCCGGGAGGACGGCAACCGGGTGACGGGCGTCGACCTGGTCGACGGAACGGTGGTGGACGCGCCGGCGGTGGTGGTCGCCGCCGGATGCCGGTCCGGGGGCCTGGGGCTCCCCGCTCCGGCTCGGAGCCTGCCCGTCCGGCCCGTCAAGGGCCAGATCCTCCGCCTCCGGGCCGACCCCGCCGCCATGCCCGTGGCCCGCACCATCCGGGCCCTGGTGCACGGCTGGCCCGTGTACGTCGTGCCCCGCGACTCCGGCGAGGTGGTGGTCGGGGCCACCATGGAGGAACGCGGTTTTGATACCACGGTCACCGCCGGTGCCGTCCACGACCTGTTGCGGGCAGCCATCGAGGTCATTCCCGAGATCGCCGAGCTGGAACTGGTCGAGTGCACCGCCCGCCTGCGGCCCGCCACGCCCGACAACGGGCCTCTTCTCGGTCCTGGGCCGGTGGCCGGGCTGATCCATGCCACCGGGCATCACCGCAGCGGGGTGTTGCTGGCCCCGATCACCGTCGACACGGTGCTGGCCACCCTGGCCCAGCAACCGGTGCCCGACGTTGCCGCCCCGTTCGATCCCAAGCGGTACTGGTGATAGGAATCTTCGTCAACGACGAGCCCCGCCAGGTGCAGCCCGGCACCACGGTCGCCGACCTGGTCGAGATGCTCGGGAGCGGCCGGCGCGGCGTCGCCGTGGCGGTGGCCGCCGAGGTCGTCCCCCGCAGCGCCTGGGAGCGGGTGGAAGTGGCCGAGGGTGACCGGGTGGAGGTCCTCCGCGCCGTGCAGGGTGGCTGTTGCTGATGGACGACCTCATCCTCGCCGGGGTGAGCCTGGGTTCCCGCCTGCTGCTCGGTACCGGTGGCGCCCCGAGCATGGCCGTCCTCGAGGACGCCATCCGTGCCTCCCGAACCGAGCTGGTCACCGTCGCTCTCCGCCGGGTGACGCCGGGGGTGGCGGGCTCGGTGCTCGACGTTTGTGATCGCACCGGAGTCCGGGTGGTGCCCAACACCGCCGGTTGCTTCACCGCCCGTGAGGCGGTCCGCACCGCGGAGATGGCCCGCCAGGCCCTCGAGACCGACTGGGTGAAGCTGGAGGTCGTCGCCGACGACCGGACCCTGTTCCCGGACGCGACGGAGCTGCTCGATGCCGCCGAGCAGCTCGTCGACCGCGGCTTCGTGGTCCTTCCCTACACCAATGACGACCCGGTCACCGCCGGCCACCTGGCCGCATTGGGTTGTGCTGCGGTGATGCCTCTTGGGGCGCCGATCGGCAGCGGGATGGGCATCCGCAACCCCTACAACCTGGCCATCATCCGCGACCGGGTCCAGGTCCCCGTGATCCTCGACGCCGGCGTGGGGACGGCCTCGGACGCGGCTCTGGCCATGGAACTGGGTTGCGACGCGGTCCTGGTCGCCTCGGCGGTGACCCGCGCCCGCCATCCGGTGCCCATGGCCGAGGCCATGGGCCTGGCTGTCCGGGCTGGTCGCCTGGCCTCCCTCTCCGGCCGAATCCCGAGGCGCCTCCATGCGCAGGCCAGCACCTCGTGGGCCGGGATGGCCGACCTCGCCGACGGGGCCGAACCGTGACCCTGCCCCAGCTGCTGGTCCTCACCGATGGTTCCCAGACCGGCGGGCGCGACCTGGTCGATGTGGTGACCGCGGCCGTGGCCGGTGGTGCCAGAGCGGTGGTCCTGCGGGAAAAGGATCGCTCCCGCAGGGAACGGTTGGCCCTGGCCGGCGCCCTCCTCGAGGTCCTAGGAGGCGTCCATGGCCGCCTCCTGGTGGCATCCGACGCCACCCTGCCCGCCGACGGCGTCCACCTGGCGGCCGCCGACCCGTTCCCGGAGGGACCACCGGCCCTGGTCGGGCGCTCCTGCCACGGTCCGGCGGAGCTGGCGGCGGCCGCCGCCGAGGGCTGCACCTACGCGTCCCTCTCGCCGGTCTTCGCCACCGGGTCCAAGCCTGGTTATGGGCCCGCTCTCGGACTGGGCGCCCTGGCCGCCAGCCCCCTGCCGACGTGGGCGCTCGGAGGGGTCAGCGCCCGCAACACCGGAGAGTGCATGGCCGCCGGAGCCGCGGGCGTGGCGGTGATGGGGGAGATCATGCGGGCCGGCGACCCCGCCGCCGCGGTGGCCGAGATCCTGGCCGCCCTGCCGGGCCTTCAGCGATCGGCGGGGTAGGCGCCGACGCCCGGCGCGGGTGGCCACCAGGCCCAGAAGTGGTGCACCGGTCCGTGGCCGTGGCCGACATGGAGAAGCTCGGACGCGGCCAGAGCGGCGGTGAGGTAGGTCTTGGCCCCGTCGACCGCCTCCGCCCAGGTAGCCGTGCGGGGCCGGAGGGCGGCGATGGCCGACGACAGCGTGCAGCCCGTGCCATGGGTGTTGGTCGTCTCCACCCGCCGGGCGCCGAAGGTCCGCACCGCCCCGTCGCCGACCAGGATGTCGGTGCTGGTGGCCCCGCCCAGGTGGCCGCCCTTCACCAGGACCCGCGTCCGGAGCCGCTCGGCCAGGTCCCAGGCCTGATCCTCGGCGGCGGCCAGAGAGGTGACCGGGTCACCGCCGGCCAGCATCGCGGCCTCGGCCACGTTCGGGGTGATGAGGTCGGCCAGGGGGATGAGGTCACTGCGGAGGGCGTCGACAGCGTCGGGATCGAGGAGGCGGTCACCGGACGTGGCCACCATCACCGGATCGAGCACGACCATCGGCGGCCGCCAGCGGCGCAGGGCGGCGGCCACCGCCGCCACCACCCCGGCATCGGCCAGCATGCCGATCTTGACGGCGTCGATGCGGACATCGCCGAAGAGGGTGTCGATCTGTTCGGTGACGAACCCGGGGGTGACGCGCTGGATCGACGTGACGCCAGTGGTGGTCTGGGCCACGAGGGCGGTCACGACGGTCATCCCGTAGGCGCCGAGGGCGGAGAACGTCTTCAGGTCGGCCTGGATGCCGGCGCCTCCGCTCGGGTCGGTCCCGGCGATGGAGACGACATGGGGAATGTCCTCCCCGGTCCCGCTCACGGTTCCACGCAGGCCCGCAGGTCGGCTGCGGCTCGGGCCGGGTCGGCCGCAGCGCAGATGGCGGACACCACGGCGACGCCGACGGCGCCGGCACGGATGGCGGCCGCGGCGTTGGAGGCGTCGATGCCGCCGATGGCGACACAGGGCAGGGAGGTGAGGCGGCAGGCAGCGGCCAGGCCCTCCATGCCGATGGGGGCGCCGGCGTCGGTTTTGGTGGCCGTGGCCCGCACCGGGCCGACGCCGAGGTAGTCGACGGTCCCGGCCGGCCATTCCCCGAGGGGAGCCATCTGGGCGGCGTTGGCGGCCGAGAAGCCGAGCACGTGGTCCGGCCCAGCGAGGGCCCGGGCCCGGTCGGGGGGCAGGTCGCCCTGACCCAGGTGGGTGCCCTGGGCGCCGGCGGCCAGGGCCACATCCAGGCGGTCATTGACGATGAGGGCCACCCCGGTGGAGGCGAGGAGGTCGAGCATCGCGACCGCGGCCAGATACAGCTGGCGGCCCCCGGCGGCCGGGTCTCTCAGCTGCACCGCGGTCACCCCGTCCCGGCCCCCGTGGCCGACGGCGGCCCGCACCGTGTCGGCCAGGCTCCGCGGCGCGGCCAGGGAGGCGTCGGTCACCAGGTAGAGGCGCAGGTCGAGCGGCGACCTCACGGCCCGGCCCGGGGGCCGGCAGCTTCGCCCGCCAGGGACGCCAGGCGGTCGAGGAAGGCGACCGCGAACGACCCAGGGCCGGCGATCCCGGCGGCCGCCTGCTCCCCGGCGGTGGCGAAGGTGGCGCTGGCGCCCCCGACCGCGGTCAACGAATCCTCCTCCACCGCCACGGCGGCGGCCATGACCGCCCCCAGGGCGCAGCCCATCCCGGTCACCCTGGTCATCAGAGGGTGGCCCCCGCCGATGGCGACGGTCCTGACGCCGTCGGTGATGTAGTCGGTGGCGCCACTGACGGCCACCACGCAGGAGCGGTCCGAGGCGAGGGCACGGGCCGCGTCCAGGGCGTCGTCGGAGGAGGCCAGCGAATCCACTCCCCGGCCCCGGCGACCGTCGGGTGCCAAACCGCCGGCCGCGGCCAGGGCCTGGATCTCCGATCCGTTTCCCCGGATGACGGCCGGTCGCGCCTCGAGCAGCTCCACGGCCAGGACGGTGCGATGGGCCAGGGCCCCAACGGCCACCGGGTCGAGCACCCACCGCACCTGGTGATCGCGGGCCGAGGCGGCCGCCAAGCGCATGGCCCGGGCCCGCTCGCTCGACAGGGTCCCCAGATTGACCAGCACCGCCCCGGCCATGGCCGCGAACGGGGCCGCCTCCTCGGTGTTCTCCACCATCGCCGGGGAGGCCCCGATGGCCAGCAGGACATTGGCGGTGAACCCGGCGACGACGATGTTGGTGAGGCAGTGCACCAGCGGCGCCTGGGCGGCGATGCCTCGGAGGATGTCGCGCACCAGGGCGTCACCCCGCGGTCCCGGTTCCTCCTCGGTCATCCGACGTCCCTCCGCCAGTGCGAACTGGATCAGGTTCGACAGGTCTCTCTCAGCTCGGCGAGGTTCGTCGAGCACCCTGCGTCTGTTCGGAACCTACCATCGGCTCCGGCACCATCGACGGGCGATTGCCACCTGACCCGGATGTGTCGTATCCTTTTCGTTCGGCCCCCCGCGGGCGCGGACCCGGCGTGCCTTGCCGGCGGCGCGGCCATCGACGGTCATTCACACCGCCCCCTCGGGCGGGAACACAAGGACGAGGAACGACGTGCGCACCTACACCCCCAAGCCGGATGACATCGAACGGGTCTGGTTCGAGGCCGATGCCGACGGAGCGGTGCTCGGGCGTCTGGCCACGGATGTGGCGTCGATCCTGCGCGGCAAGCACAAGGCCATGTTTGCTCCCAACGTCGACACCGGCGACCACGTGATCGTGGTCAACGCGGCCAAGGTCGTGATGACTTCGGACAAGGCCATGAAGAAGTTGGCCTACCGGCACTCCGGCTATCCCGGTGGGCTCAAGACCCGCAGCTACCAGGACCTGCTCGAGAAGTCCCCCGAGGAGCTCGTCCGCAAGGCCGTCAAGGGCATGCTCCCGAAAGGCACCCTGGGCCGGGCCATGCTCCGCAAGCTCAAGGTGTACGTCGGGCCGACCCACCCCCATGCCGCCCAGAACCCCAAACCGCTGGCCCTCGACTCCCGGGCCCGGCAGGTTTCCTGACCCGCAAAGACTGAGGCCTCTTCTCCGTGCCCAAGCCGCTCACCCAGTCCACCGGCCGTCGCAAAGCGGCCATCGCCCGCGTCCGGTTTCGCCCGGGCACCGGCAAGCTCACCGTCAACCGCCGCCCGATCGAGGACTACTTCCCCTCCGCCACCCACCGGATGATCATCACCGAGCCGTTGCGGCTGGTGGAGCGGCTGGAGGACTTCGACATCGACGCCACCATGGACGGTGGCGGGGTGTCCGGCCAGGCCGGCGCCCTGCGCCTGGGTATCGCCCGGGCCCTGATCGAGCTCGATCCCGAGTTGCGCATCCCGCTGAAGCGGGCCGGGTTCCTGACCCGCGACTCCCGTGAGAAGGAGTCCAAGAAGTACGGCTTGAAGAAGGCCCGCAAGGCTCCGCAGTACTCGAAGCGATAGCCAGCCCGATGGCGGCGGACCAGATCGCACTTCACCCGGTGTGACCCTCCGCTTCGGAACGGACGGTGTCCGGGGAGTGGCCGGATCCGAGTTGACCCCCGAGCTGGTCCTGGCCCTGGGGCGAGCCGCGGGCCGGGTCGTGGTCGGCGAGCCGCAGGTCTGGTACCTCGGTCGCGACACCCGGCGTTCAGGGCCCATGTTGGGCGCGGCCCTGGCGGCCGGGCTGACGGCCGAGGGGGCCGACGTGGTGGACCTGGGCGTGGTCCCCACCCCGGCGGTGGCCGCCATCGCCGCTTCCCGCCAGGCACCGGCGGCGATGGTCTCGGCGTCGCACAACCCGTATGCCGATAACGGCATCAAGCTGTTCGGACCCGGGGGGCGCAAGCTCGATGACGAGACCGAGGCCCGGGTGGAGGCCGAGTTGGCCCGTCTTGTCGAGGGCGCGGGCCCGTCAGTGGGGGAGGGCGGCCCGGGCCCGTCCGGCCGTAGCGCCCGTGCGGGATCGGGCGATGGGCCCGTCGCCCCTGAGGGTTGGCCCGGTCGGGTTCGGGAGGGCGGACCGCATGTCCCGGAAGATGGACCCCGGGCACGGGAGGGGACCGGTGTGGGCGTCCTCCGTGCCGACCCTCAGGTCTGGTCGTGGTACCGGAACCGGATCATCGACGTCGGACTCGGTGGGCGGCGACTGGATGGGATCCGGGTGGCCGTGGACTGTGCCAACGGTGCTGCCTCCCACCTGGCCCCCGCCGTGCTGACCGGTGCCGGCGCCGACGTGGTTGCGGTGCTGGGAGATGAGCCGGACGGGAGCAATATCAACGCCGGCTGCGGTTCCACGGACCCGTCCAGGCTGGCGGCCGCGGTCGTCGCCGAGGGCGCCGACGTGGGCTTGGCCTTTGACGGTGACGCCGATCGGCTCATCGCCGTGGACGGCACCGGGCGGGTGGTCGACGGCGACCGCCTCCTCGCCATCTTCGCTGCTGACCTTCGTCACCGGGGACGACTCCGGGGCGACACCGTGGTGGTCACGGTCATGTCCAACCTCGGGTTCCACCGGGCCATGGCCGCCGAGGGGATCGCCGTCCATCAGACGGGTGTCGGCGACCGCCTGGTCCTCGCCGCCTTGGAAGAAGGCAACTGGTCCCTCGGCGGCGAGCAGTCCGGCCACATCATCTTCGCGGACCTGGCGACCACCGGCGACGGGATCCTGGCTGGGGTCGCCCTCCTCGACGCCCTGTGCCGGGAGAGGCGCACCCTCGAGGATTGGGCGGGGGGGATCATGGACCGTGTTCCCCAGGTCCTGCGAAACGTCACCGTCTCCGACCGGGCCGGCCTGGACGACGCCACCGCCGTGTGGGATGCGGTGGCAGCGGTGGAGCACGATCTGGCTGGCACCGGGAGGGTCCTGCTTCGACCCAGCGGCACCGAACCGCTCGTCCGGGTCATGGTCGAGGCACCGACCGAGGACCTGGCGGCCGCCGCCGTAGACCGCCTGGAGCAGGCCCTGGTCGCGGCCCTGGGTGCCGGCGCCCGCTGAGTTCTCTCCGGGTGGGGCGGCGGGGCCTGCCGAGGGCGGCGCCGGAGGGCCGGCGCCGCCGGAGGGCCGGCGCGCCGGAGGGCCGGCGGAGGCGATGGGAGGCGCCGGCGGGTGTTGCGACTCAGGCCGAACCTTCGCCCCGACCCCCGCCCGACCTCCCCGTGCGGAATGAACCGAAGACACCGGTCGAGTCCGAGTCGCGAACCGGAAGTGACGCCCGGCGATACTTCCGGTTCACGACCTGGCCGAAACCGACACATTCGGTTCAACCCACTGCCCAGACCGCCTCCTCTCACCTCTCACCCTCGCCCCCCGCCGCCGTGAGCCTGCGGGCCCGGCCTCCCGCCGGCGTCCCGGCCCCGCCGCCCCTAGGCCCCGATCAGTGGTCCCGGGACAGGGGGTCTCCCGGCGGGGTGGCGGTCATCGGCGAGGAGGTGTGGACCCCGAGGGGAGCACCCACGGTGGTCTCGCCGCCGGGCAGAACTGCCCCTGACGAGCGTCCGGCGTCGGCGCCCACATTCGTGTCCTGCTCGGGCTCCGAAGGCGGGGCCGGCGGCGCCGCGCCACCGCTCCGCAACTTGATCTCCCGGAGCAGGAACGACAACCCGAAGGCGATAAGGGCCACGGGGACGGCCCAGAGATAGGCTTGGTCCATGCCGTGGGTGAAGGCATGCAACGGGCCTGCCTTGGGTCCGTACAGGCTCACGTAATGCGCGGCCGACACCTTCTCCTGCTCGATGAGGATGGCGCCGAGGACCGACGCACCGATGGCGCCCCCCAGGGTCCGGAAGAAGGTGACCGCCGACGTGCCCACGCCCATGTCCCCGGGATCGATGGAGTTCTGCACGGCTAGCACGAGCGTCTGCATGAACAGCCCCAGGCCGATGCCGACCACGAAGATCAGCAAGGAGAACACCACGATGTTGGTGGTCACGGAGATCCGGGTCAGCAAGGCGATGCCCACGGTGGTGATGGCCGTGCCGGCGATCACGTACTTCTTGTACGTGCCCCGCCGGGAGATGAGCTGCCCCGAACCGATCGAGGCGATGAGCACGCCGGCCAGCAGGGGGAGGAGGCGCAGCCCCGAGAGGGTCGGGCTGACCCCCCGGACCGTCTGCAGGTACTGGGGAAGGAAGATGATGGCGCCGAACATCACCGCCCCGGTGATCAGACCCAGTGCGTTGGCCACGGCGAACACCTTGTTGCGGAACAGGCGCAGGGGCAGGATGGGCTCGGTGGCCCGGGACTCCCACACCACGAAGGCGATCACGATGACCAGGCCGCTGATGGCGTAGGTCAACGCCGACGAGGTGAAGGCCGCCTTCTGGCCGGCCTCCTGAACGCCGATGAGGAGGAGGGACATGCCAACGACCAGGAGCAGGGCGCCGGTCCAGTCGATGTGCGCCCGGCGGGGGTTGTGATCGAGGTGGAGGACCCGGTTGATGACGACCAAGGCGATGATGCCGATCGGGATGTTGACGTAGAAGACGTAGCGCCAGGAGGCGTAGTCCACGAGGAACCCGCCGATCAGGGGCCCGAGGACGCTCGACGCTCCGAAGACGGCGCCGAAGTAGCCCTGGTAGCGGCCCCGGTCGCGGGGCGGGATCACGTCGCCCACGATGGAGAAGGCCAGGGACATCAGGCCGCCGGCGCCCAGGCCCTGGACGGCCCGGAAGATGATCAGCTGGTACATGTTCTGGCTGAGCCCCGACATGACGCTGCCGATCAGGAACACGACGATGGCGAACTGGAAGATCCGCTTGCGGCCGAACAGGTCGCTGACCTTGCCGTACAGGGGGGTGGTGACCGTCGAGGTGAGCAGGTAGGAGGTGACCACCCACGAGTAGAGATCGGGCCGGTGGAAGTCGCGGCTGATCGTCGTCAGGGCGGTGGACACGATGGTCTGGTCGAGGGCGGCCAACAGCATCCCCAGCATCAGCCCGGACATGATCACCATGATCTGACGGTGGGAGTACTGGGTGGGGGCGGTGGCCGGAGCCGTTGTTGTCGTCATGAGCGGGGGGTCTCCGGGCTGGAAGGGGCAGATGCGGGGAAAGGTGATGGCGGGGACGGGGCGGGGGGAGTCAGACCGGATGCCAACGAGTCGAAGGCGGCATTGACGATGGCGGGGACATCGCCGGCGCCCCCGGCGTCGCACCACTCGGCCAGGGCCACCCGGTAGGCGGCGAAGGCGGCGGCCACGACCAGGTTGGCGTAGGTGCCGGGCGCTTCGTCCCCCAGGCGCCGGGCGATCTTGAGGGCGGCGGCGGTGTGCATCTCCTCGAAGTGTGCGGCCATGAGGGCCACGAGGGTGGGTTCGCCGGCGATCATGCGCATGCGGCGCAGCAGCTGGCTGGAGTCGAGCTCGCGCAGGAGCAGGTCGTGGAGCACCACCTCACGCAGCACGGTGAGGGGATCCTCGCTTGGTGGCCGGTCGGCGATGGCCTGGCACAACCGTGCCGTGCGGTCCGGTTCCCGCTCGAGGACGGCCTCCTCCTTGGACGGGAAGTAGTTGAAGAATGTCCGCACCGCCACGTCGGCCCGCTCGGTGATGGCTTCGACCGTTACGTTGGCCAGACCCCGCTCCGCGACCAGGTCGGTTGCCGCTCGGTGCAGCGCCTGGCGGGTGGCCAGCTTCTTGCGCTCGCGACGGCCGGGCGTCTCCTCGGGGCAACACCCCTCGGCGGGGTGACCCCCCGCCTCAGGGCGAACCTCAGGGTGAGTCTCGGCCGTCGGGATGGTGCTCATGGTCCCAGGATAGCAAAGCGTGCAGGGCATGCAAACTTATTTCTGTGTATCTATGCCATCTGTGTATCTATGCGATTCGTGTAGGTGTGCAAGGCAAGCATCCGTGCTCGTTGTGCAACGGTCACGACTGTGGTCGGGGCCTCGGGCCTGGCCGGTAATCTCGCTGACCATGTGCGGGATCGTCGCCGTCGTTGCTCGCCCCTCCAGGCGACCGGTCCCCGGGGCCACCGCCGTGGTCGAGGACCTGGGCGCGGCCTTGTGTCTGGCCGAAGGGGCCCGGGGGGACGGCGGGGGCGTCGACCTCGAAGCCCTGGGCTCGGCGGCACGGGCGGTCGAAACGGCGGACTCGGTCCTGCGCGGCCCTCCGGGCGTGGCCTGCCTGCTGGGCGGCGGAGGCGACGTGCTGCGCTCGGTGGCCGAGATCTCCGAGCGAGCCGGCCTGGTCCTGGCCACCTTGGAGGCCGACCTGGATCAGGGCCGCGTCGAGGTCGGGCCGGTCGCCCAGGAGGCCCTCAACGCGGCCCTCGTGCGTCTGAAGGACGGTTGGTGGGCCGTAGGCCGCGACCGGGTCAACGCCGCTCGGGCCATAGCGGAACTGGCCGGGATGCACCTCGACGGCCCCCACCAGGGTGCCTCGGGTTCCTACGGCCCGGCCCCGACCGGCCCGGCCCTCGTGGCCCTGTGGTCCATTCAGGTCGCCCTGGCCGGCATCGACCGCCTCGAGGTCCGGGGCCGGGACTCGGCTGGCATCCATGTGCTCATCCACGGCCACGGGTTGGACCCCACCGACCCGGCGGTTGCTCCCCTTCTCGGGGCCCGGGTCCACGACCCGCTGTTCACGTCGCTGGCCGTGCGGGTCCCCGAAGGGTGCCTGAGCCTGGTCTACAAGGCCGCCGCCGAGATCGGTGAGTTGGGCGACAACGTGGCCTCGTTGCGCACGGCGATCCGCTCCGACCCGCTCCTGGCCCTGGCCCTGGCTCAACCGGGAGCGGCGGCCACCGTGATCGGCCACACCCGCTGGGCCAGCGTGGGAATCATCTCCCAGGCGAATGCCCACCCCCTCAACTCGGAGGAGTTCGGCGGGGTGGCCGCCCCGTACGTCACCGCCGCCCTCAACGGGGACGTGGACAACCACGCCATGCTCCGGTTGTCCGAGGCTCTGCGCCTTCCCGAGGAGGTGACCACCGATGCCAAGGTCGGGCCGGCCCTGATCTCCCACCGCTTGGCGGAGGGGGTGACGATGGAGGAGGCGTTCGCCTCCACGGTGGCCCGCTTCGAGGGGTCGGTCGCCGTCGTCGCCTCCGCGGCCGTCACCCCCGACCAGGTGCATCTGGCCCTCAAGGGGTCGGGCCAGGGCATGTGCATCGGCCTCACCGAGGACGCTTTCGTCGTGACCAGCGAGCCCTACGGCCTGGTCGAGGAGACGTGCCGGTACGTGCGGATGGACGGCGAGACCACCGGAGGGCAGTACGCCGTCCTCGACCGGGCCGGAGCCGGGACCCTGGAGAGCATCGCCCTGGCCCGCTACGACCGGGCCCCGATCCGGCTCGGTGAGGGCGATGTCCGTGTCGCCGAGGTGACGACGAGAGACATCGACCGGGGCGGATTCCCCCATTTCCTCCTCAAGGAGATCTTCGAGGCGCCCAGGTCGTTCCGAAAGACCCTCAGGGGCCGGATCGTGGAGGCCGACGACGGATCCCTGATCGCCCGCCTGGGGGCCGATACCCTCCCCCCCGCCCTGCTCGACGCCTGGTCCTCGGGCCGCATCACCGAGGTCCTGATCATCGGCCAGGGCACGGCTGCCGTCGCCGGGCAGGCCACGGCAGCGGCCTTCTCCCGTTGCGTTCCCACCGTTGCCGTCCGCGCCCTCCCGGCCACCGAGCTGTCAGGCTTCGGCCTTCGCGACGACATGGCCGACACCCTCATCGTCGCCATCAGCCAGTCCGGCACCACGACCGACACCAACCGCACCGTGGATCTGGTCCGCAACCGCGGCGCCCACGTGGTGAGCGTCGTCAACCGGCGCAACAGCGATCTGGTCGCCAAGTCCCACGGCGTGCTCTACACCTCGGACGGGCGCGACGTGGAGATGAGTGTCGCCTCCACCAAGGCGTTCTACGCCCAGGTGGCGGCGGGCTGGCTGCTGGCCGCTGCTCTCGGCGCTACCGCCCGGGACGCCCGGGCCACGGGGGAGAACGCCGCCACGATCGGGTCCATCCTCGGCGCCCTGCGTGACATGCCCGAGGCTATGGAGCACGTCGTCCACGAGCAGGGGGCGGTGGCCAAGGTGGCCGCCTCCCTTGCCCCGTCCCGGCGGTACTGGGCGCTCGTCGGCAGCGGTCCCGACCGGGTGGCGGCGGCGGAGCTGCGGATCAAGCTGTCGGAGCTGTGCTACAAGGCGATCGCCGCCGATGTGATCGAGGACAAGAAGCACATCGACCTGTCCTCGGAGCCCCTGATCATCGTCTGCGCCGCGTCGCTGTCGGGTCCCAACGCCGCCGACGTGGCCAAAGAGGTCGCCATCTACCGGGCCCACAAGGCGGCCCCGGTGGTCATCGCCCGCCGCAGCGAGGCCGAGCGCTTCTCGGTCGCCCTGGCGGTGATCGCCGTCGACGACGTCGACCCGGACCTCGGGTTCGTGCTCTCGGCCATGGTGGGTCATCTCTTCGGTTACGAGGCGGCCCTGGCCATCGACGCCCAGGCCCGGCCGCTGCGGGCCGCCCGGGCCGCCATCGAGGCGGTCACGGGGGGCGAACTGACCTACGGGGCCGGTGTCCTCGAGGCCCTGGCCCCCCAGGTCGGACGGGTTGCCCAACCCTTCGTGGAGGGTCTCCGCTCCGGCGCCTACAACGGCACCCTGGAGGCGTCCACCGCGGTGGCCCTGGTGTCCCTGCTGCGCTACGCCTCCGGCCTGGTGCCCATCGAGACCTATGAGCTGGAGTCCGGCAAGGTCGGCACCCCCGCCGCCGTGGTCGGCGATCTCCTCGTCGCTCTCACGGTCGGGATCGACGAGCTCACCCGACCGGTCGACGCCATCAAGCACCAGGCCAAGACGGTCACGGTCGGCATCTCCCGCAGCGAGGACGAGCTGCTCGGGCTGCCCCTCGTCAAGCACACCCTCTCGGCCGGCGCCAGTCCTGACCGCCTCGGTTACCGGGCTCTGCGGACCCTCGGTGTCCTGGACCGGGCCGTGGCGGCGGTCACCGGCTACACCCGCTACCGGATACGGGAGAGCGCCACCACGGTGGTCCCCGTCATCGAGGTGGTCGACCAGGGCGGGATCGCCCTCAGCATCGGTTCCCGGACCCGGCGGGACCCGCGCCTGCGGGGGACCAAGCACCGGGCGGCCGACGAGCGCGAGGTCACCGTGGCCCGGGGCCGGCGCGACGGGCGGACCGTCGTCCTCGTCCCCGAAGTGGAGGCCAACGCCGTCGTGGGCATGACCCTGCTCCACGTGCGCTTCGCCGACTACCTCTCGGCGGCCGACGCCCGGGCCGTCCTGACCGGGTACCGAGGGCGCTATTCGGCGCTGTCCGACGCCATCACCGAGACCGAGCCCACCGTCGACGACACCGTCTTGGGCCGGGTCCCGATCGTGGATCTGCTGACCGAGCCCGTCTACGTCCTCGCGGAACGGTGGCGAACGCAGCGGTGATCCCTGTCGTCACCCCCGAGGAGATGGCCGGGGTCGACCGCTCCGCGTCCGAACCGGTCGAGGTCCTCGTGGCCAGAGCCGGCGCCGCCGTGGCTACCCAGGCGGTTGCCATGCTCCGGGCGTCGCCCCGCGGCCTGGTCTTCGGCGCCCGGGTGATCGTGGTTGCCGGACCGGGCAACAACGGGGCGGACGGCCGGGACGTGGCCCGCCGCCTGAGGTCCCGGGGGGCGGCCGTCACCGTCGTCGAGGCCAGCGCCGTGGCCGGTACCACCCTGGCTCCCGCCGATCTGGTCATCGATGCCGCCTTCGGCACCGGTCTGTCCCGCCCCTACCGGCCCCCATCACTCGGCGGCGCCATGGTGCTGGCGGTCGACATCCCCTCGGGTGTCTCCGGGCTCACCGGCGCCGTGGTCGGCGGTGAAGACGGCGCCTTCGTCGACGCCACCGCCACGGTGACCTTCGCCGCTCTCAAGCCCGGCCTGGTGCTGGGGGCCGGAGCGGAGGCGGTCGGCGACCTGAACATCGTCGACATCGGCCTCGGTGCCGGCGTCGACGCTGTGGCCCGGGCCTGGATGATCACCGATGACGACGTGGCCCGGATCCCGCTGCGGGGCCACGACGCCCACAAGTGGCAGAGCGCCGTCCATGTCGTTGCCGGCTCACCGGGCATGAACGGCGCTCCCTGGTTGGTCTCCACCGCCGCCCTGCGTGCGGGCGCCGGCTACGTGCGCCTGGCCATCCCCGGGATGGCCGCGGGGGCCGCCGGTCTGCCCCCCGGCGAGGTGGTCAACGTCGATCTGCCGGCCGAGGGTTGGGACCGTACCGTCCTCGACGGCCTCGAGCGCTTCTCGTGCCTGGTCATCGGGCCTGGTCTGGGGGACACCGGACGGGATCCGGGTGGGGAGAGCGGGGCCGCCACCCCCGTCGGCCGGCTCCTGGCCGCCGCCCCCGTCCCGGCCGTGGTGGACGCCGACGGTCTCAACGCCCTCGGATCGCTGGCCGCCGTCGCCGAGGTGACCTCGGCTCGTGCGTCGGCGTCCCACGACATCCCGCTGGTGCTCACCCCGCACGCGGGGGAGTTCGCCCGCCTCGTCGGTGACAGACCCGGACCGGACCGCCTGGCGTCGGCGCGCGCCGCGGCTGCCGCCAGCGGAGCGATCGTCCTGCTCAAGGGGTCCACCACCGTTGTCGCCCACCCTGACGGCCGGGTCCTCCTGAGCGACGCCGGTTCCTCCCGGCTGGCCACGGCCGGGACCGGCGACGTGCTCTCCGGGGTCATCGGGGGCCTGGTGGCCCGGGGGCTGGAGCCGTTCGTGGCCGCCGCCCTCGGTGCTCACATCCACGGGCGGGCCGCCGAGTTGGGACACGCCGAGGGCCTGGTTGCATCCGACCTGCCCCCGCTGGTGTCCCTCTGGCTGTCGAACGCCGCTCGGCCGTGAGCGTGGCCATCCCGCTGCCCCGCCACCGTTTCCGCCCGGCGTGGGCCGAGATCGATCTTGACGCCATCGCCGCCAATGCGGCCATCCTGGCTGCGATGGGCGCCCCGGCCGGGCTGTGCGCGGTGGTCAAGGCCGACGGCTACGGCCATGGCGCCGTCCCCGTGGCCCGGGCCGCCCGCCGCGGTGGAGCCGCCTGGCTGGGCGTGGCCCTGGTCGAGGAGGGTGTCGAGTTGCGCCAGGCTGGCCTGGACGGCCCCATCCTGGTGCTGTCCGAACCGACGCCCGGGGCCATGGCCGAGGTGGTGGCCCGGGACCTGACCCCGACCCTCTACACCGCAGCCGGAGTGGAATCCGCCACCGCCGAGGTGGGCCGGTCGGGCCGGTCGCGGCCCCTCGCCGTCCATGTGAAGGTCGACACCGGCATGCACCGGGTGGGAGCGACGCCCGACGCGGCCGTGGCCCTGGCTCTCGACGTGGCCGCCCGACCCGAGCTCGAGCTGGGCGGCTTCTGGACCCATTTCGCCGTGGCTGACGAGATCGATGACCCTTACACGGCAGGCCAGATGGAGCGCTTCGAGGCCGCATCGGCTCGCCTCCGGGTGGCCGGGGTCGTTCCCCCGTTGTGCCACGCGGCCAACTCGGCCGCCACCCTGTGGCATCCGGACGCCCGACTGGATCTGGTCCGTTGCGGGATCGCCCTCTACGGCCTGGCTCCGGCCGCGGCGGGGATCGGCGCTCCCGAGATGATCGGCTTGCGTCCCGCTCTGACCCTGCGGGCCCGAGTGTCGCACGTCAAGACGGTGGCCGCCGGCGAGCGCCTGTCCTACGGGTTGCGCTACCGGCTGGAAGTGCCGTCGGTCGTGGCCACCGTGCCCATCGGTTACGCCGATGGCGTGCCCAGGATCCTGGCCGCGGCCGGAGGCGAGGTCCTCCTCGGCGGACGGCGCCGGCCCCTGGCCGGGACAGTCACCATGGACCAGATCCTGGTGGACTGTGGCCCCGACGGCCAGGGGGGCGCCGGCGTGGCGGTGGGCGACGACGTGGTGCTGCTCGGAGCTCAGGGCGACGAGCACATCGGGGCGTGGGAGTGGGCCAACCTGACCGGGACCATCTCCTACGAGATCGTCTGCGGCCTGAGCCAGCGGGTGCCCCGGATCTACCTGGGGGCCTGAGTGGGCCGCAAGGGCATCGTCGGGCTGGTCCTGGCCGGCGCGGGCGTGGCCGGGGTCACCGGCGGGATCGTTGCCGAAAGGGCGATGATCCGGGCTCAGCGCCAACGTCCCGACCGGGTGGCCGGGGTGGACACCGGACTGCGACCCGACGTGATCGGCCGGGTCCTCACCATGTCCGACGTGGCCGACTTCGGGTCCTCGAACAGGGGACCGGTCCAGCCATCGTCCTTCTCCACGGCATCACCCTGGCCGCCTCCATCTGGCACTTCCAGCTGCCGGAGCTGGCCGCCGCCGGGTACCGGGTGGTGGCCTACGACCAACGGGGCCACGGCGCCTCGACGGTCGGTCGGGAGGGCCTGACCCTGGACCGCCTGGCCGCCGACCTGGCCGAGGTGCTCGACGCCCTGGACCTGCGCCACGTCGTCCTGGTGGGCCACTCGATGGGGGGGATGGTCGCCCTGCGCTATCTGGCCGGCGATCGGGAGGCGGCCACCGGCCACGGCCGGATCGGGGCCCTGGCTCTGGTGGCCACGTCGGCCAACCCGGTGATCGGAAGTGGGATCCCGGGGGCGAGGGCCGTGATCGCCGCGGCCCGGCCGCTGCTGTCCCGGGCGGCCTGGGCCACCTCCCGGCTCCCCGGTCCGAGCCTCGGTGGCGGGGACCTGTCGTTCCTCCTGGCCCGGGTCACCTTCGGCGACGAACCCTCCACCAGCCAGGTGGCGCTGACCCGGGACATCACCGCCGCGGTGCCGGCCAGGGTGGCGGCCGAGCTGCTGAGCGAGATCGTCCGCTACGACGAGTTCACCACCCTCGACCGTCTCGATCTGCCGACGACGATCGTGGTGGGAACCAACGACCTGATGACCCCGGTCCGCCATGCCCGGACCATGACCGACGTCATTGCCGGTGCCGATCTCGTCACCCTCGAGGGGTGCGGCCACATGGTGATGCTCGAACGCCCCGAGGAGCTGGCCACCGCTCTGGAGAAGCTCGCAGGACGCGTCCTGCTATGACCGGGTTGACCGACATAAACGGGGTCCGTGTCGGTCACTGGACCGATGCCGTCGGGCTGACCGGCTGCAGCGTGGTCCTGTTGCCCGTGGGCACGGTGGGGTCGGGTGAGGTCCGTGGCGGCGCACCAGGATCCAGGGAATGGGCCCTCCTCGATCCCGGCCGGGTCGTCGATGCCGTCGACGCCGTCGTGCTGACCGGTGGCTCGGCGTTCGGGCTGGCCGCCTGCGACGGGGTCATGGCCTGGTGCGAGGAACAAGGACGGGGGTGGCCGACGCCCGCAGGTCCGGTCCCCATCGTCGTGGGGCTGGTGATCTACGACCTCGCCAACGGGGACCCCTTGGCGCGCCCCGGCCGTCCCGAGGGCTATGGGGCCTGCCGTCAGGCGTCGGCGGGGCCGGTCCCCTCCGGCCGGCTCGGGGCCGGGACGGGAGCCACCGTCGGCAAGTGGCGAGGCCCGGCGGCCACCAGGCCCGGCGGTCTGGGCTCGGCCTCTGAGAGCGATGGTGATCTGATCGTGGCTGCCCTCGTCGCCGTCAACGCCATCGGAGACATTCGACCGGCCGACGGTAACGCGGTGCCGTTGACGTCGTGGCCGATACCCCCCGAGGCGGGGACCAACACCACCATCGGGGTTGTCGTGACCAACGCCGGATTGACCAAGCAGGACTGCCACCGGGTGGCCGCCAGCGCCCACGACGGCTTGGCTCGGGCCATCGAGCCGGTCCACCTGACGGGCGACGGCGACGCGTTCGTGGCCGCCGCCACCGGAGTCGTCGCGGCACCCGTCGACCAGGTGGCGTCACTGGCGGCGCGAGCGGTGGAAGTCGCCATCCGGCTGGCCGGCTCCGGCTGACCGCCCCCCGAGTGGACTGAACAGTAGGGCCATACCGATGGGCAGGGCCAGGTCCATCGTCGCCCGGAGCCGGGGAGCGACAACCGTGAGGGCGCTGGGGAGAACCACGGCTGCCGCCAGCAGGAGCAGCAGGGTGGCGCGGGGGTCGCGACGGTGGCGCCAGAACCCCGCCAAACCGAGCACCAACGTCACATAGAAAAGGGGCAGGGTGTCGGTGCGGAAGCGGATGTTGCGCCCATCGCCCCGGTCGATGGTGTCGTTGGGAAGGACCTCGCCGAGGTGTCCGACATTGCTCAGGACGGTTTTGACGACGGAGCCGGGGTGGGTGATGGCGCCTCGCAGACCGCGCTCGACGAGCCTATGGTCCCAGGCGCCCTCGCCGATCAGGGAGGGTGGCAACCATGAGAACGCCGGATCGAGGACCGGGTCCACGAACCCTCCGCGAGCGATCGCCTCCGGCGAGTACATGGCCGACAGGTTGAAGCCGTTTGACGTGACGAGGGAGGGTGTGTGCAAGCGGATCTCGTTGCGCACGCTCCACGGTGCGACGATCACCGCGGCCGCCAGCACCGCGCGAAGGGCGACCCTCCATCCGACCCGCAGGTACAGGCAACCGGCGACGGCCACCAACAGGGCGGGCCCGGTCGGGCGGGTCAGGAGGAACAGGCCCGTGGCCGTTCCCGCCAGGACCCAGTGCCGATCGATGAGGAACATGATGACAAGGAGGACCAACACCAGTCCCAGGGGCTCGCTGAGGGGGATGGCGTCGTTCGCCAGCAGCGACGGGGACAACCCGACGAGCACCGCCGCCGCCAGCCCGGCTCGAGGCCCGGCGATCCTGGTCGTCAGTCGTTCTGCGAGGACGACGACCAGCGCTCCGAGCACCACGTTCGCGGCCTGAGCCACAGCAAGGTGAACACCGAACACGTGGAACAAGCCGCCCAGCACCACCGGGTAGAGCGGGGGCCGGAAGGCCGTGGCATGGACGGCGGGTTGGAGGAAGGAGTCCGCCACGCCACGACCGGCCGCCACGTTGCGGGCCATCACGAAATACTGGTTGGCATCCCGCTGCGGTGAGTAGTGGCGGAGAAAGACCGCCCAATAGGCCAACTCGACGAGGATGGCCCCGGCCCCGAGGGGCAAGGGGCCGATCAGCGGGCGATTGCTCGCCAAGGGCTCCGCATCTCGACGCGGCGCGTCGACCGGAGCGCCCGGACCAGGTTGGGTCAACTCCGCCACCGCGCCCTCACCTCTCAGTGGGAGCCGGAGGTGGGTGGCACGTTGTGGGCCTTTTCTCCGAGTTGGGTGACCGTACCTTCCCACTGCGACGGGGTGACCAGGTGGACCTGCTGGGCGACGGTGGTGACACCGCAGGGTCCGGGGGTCGAGCTGGCGGAGAGCCGGGCGGTGACGCCCGGATACGCGGCCCAGACGAGTGTGCTCGTGGTCTCGTTGGTGGTGATGAGCGCCTGATGGCCGGAGAGGGTCGTGATCCGGGTGGTGCCCGAGGCGCCCTCCACTCGGGTGCCGAGTCCGCTGAACACCTCGAGCTGGGCGGCACAGGTCCCCTGGTGGTAGTCGACATCTTCGAGGGAGGTACCGGGCTGACGACTCAGCGCCGTCGACGAGAGGCGCAACCCAGCCGGGAGCGGCGCGGGGATGTCGAGACCGAGCCGGGAGGTTGTTGAGGGGTGGGCCCGATGCAGGGCCCTGATGACCTCAGACGAGGTGAGGTGGGTGGCGGTGACGTCGACCTCCACGCCGTTGGGCTGGGTCCACCACAGGTAGGTGCTGTCCGGTGTCGAGCTGAGGTCCGCCCTGGTGGAACCGACTCTCACGGGCTGATGGTTCCGAGCCAGGCTGGACGACAGCAGGAGTGACCCGGAACGGTGTTGGGCGGCATCGATGGTAGCGACGAGAAGTTCGGGGGGGTTGTTCGTCCGAGTACCGAGATACAGCTGCTGGTAGGTGCTGTCGACCGGCGTGGCGTAGGTGACCAGTTGGTCGATGGTGGCGCTGTCCGGGGGAAGCAGCCGGGCGGCATCGGGTGACGTTTCGAGCGACGGAGCTTCCGGTTGGGTGACGACGGTCCGCCCCCCGACGACCACCCGTCCTGCCTGACTGCCTGAGCCGTTGAAGCGGAGCGCCGCCACCAGGGCGACGACGGCGAGGAGCACGGCTACACACGACGCCAGCTCCCGGCGACGGGCGGGGCGGCGGGGGGGCATCGGGGCCACGGTGTGGTCGAAGGCCTCGGGGGTGGGTTCCGAAGCCAGTTCGGCAGGGTTGTCCTGGAGGATGGCCCGCAGGATCGTGTCGCTCTGAAGGTGGGGGGCCGGGCGGCCCGAGGCCGGGTCGAGCGCGCCGAGCAAGCTGCGGATCTCGTCGATGGCCTCAGTCATGGGCAGCCTCGAGGCTCATCCAGGGCAGGTCGGAGGCACGGGTCAGCGCGGCCTGCAGCCGGTTGCGGGCCCGATGAAGGCGGACCGTGGCCGTCCCACGGGAGACGCCGAGGGCGCCAGCCAGCCCTCCGAGATCGAGCCCCTCCCAGGCGACGAGGGCAAGGATCTCCCGGTCGTTCTCACCGAGTTGTCCGAATGCCGCCGCTGCGGTCAGGCGGGAGGCGGCCACCAGGGCGGGATCGTCCCCTGGCACGGCCGCCAGAGCACTGGCCTGCAGACGGACGAACTCAGCTTCGCTTCGGTGGTGACGGTTCGAATTGGCCAGCACATGGCGCGCCACCTGATACAGCCACGGCAGCGCGGGCGTGCCGATGTCTCCCAGGCGTCGCCAAGCCACGGTGAACACCTCGGCGACCACGTCGGCGACGGCGTCATCGGCGATGCGACGCTGGGCGTACCGGGCGACCGGGAGGTGGTAGTCCGTGAAGAGCTGCTCGAAACGAACCGCAGCCGCAGACGTCGGAGCATGAAGTCGGCGTCCCCCCGGATCTCGCATCGCACCTCGTCTATGTCGCCAGCCTCCGTGTTCTTACACGAGATGTCCACCATTTCCGCGTCAGGTGCGTCGAGGCGACGCGATCCTCTCAGTCCTGCGGTCTGGGCATATGCTCGGCCGAGAGCCGGGCGGCGTAAGCGGCGGCTTCGCTGCGGCGTTGCATACCGAGCTTGGCCAGCAGGCGGGATACATAGTTCTTGACGGTCTTCTCGGCCAGATACATCTCGGCTGCGATCTCCCGGTTCGTCTTGCCGTCGCTGATCAGGTCCAGGATTCGTCTCTCTTGGCCGCTCAGCCCCTCCAGAGGATCCATGGCCGGCTGAGGGTTGCGGAGCCGTTCGAGGACCCGACCGGTGACCGCCGGGTCGAGCAGGCTCTCGCCGGCCCCCACCCGCCGGAGGGCGCCGACGAGGTCGTTGCCGTGCACCTGCTTGAGGATGTAGCCCGACGCCCCGGCCATGATCGAAGCGAACAGAGCCTCGTCGTCGGCGAAGCTGGTCAACATCACGCACGCCACCTCGGGGTGGGCGGAGCGGATGTCGCGGCACACCTCGACTCCGTCGGCCGTGCCGGGCTGATGGCCGAGGCGGACGTCGAGCACGGCCACGTCGGGGCGGGTCGATGGGATGCGGGCCAGCGCCTCTGCGCCGGTTGAGGCTTCGCCGACCACTTCGAGATCCGTGGCCGTACCGAGGAGGTCTCGGATACCGCGGCGCACAAGCTCGTGATCGTCGAGAAGGAAGATTCGTACCGGCACCACCCCATGGTGCCTGGCTTTCCGTGGTGACGACGGCTTTTGTTCGGGCTTCGAGGTCAGGGCTGATCGGCGAGCGCGGCGACGGCGTCTTGCACCGTGGGGAAGAGTCGATTGGCCCCGATGTCGTCGAGAAGGCCGCTGTGCTTGAAGTTGCGGTGGACCAGGTGGGACGTTCGGGCCACGCCGATGGCCACACCTTGGCGCCGAAGCTCCATGGCGAGCTGTCGGAACGCCAATGCCGCGGTGTAGTCGATATCGGATACCCCGTCGGCGTCGAACACCAAGGTGTGGACGGATTCCGACGCCGAATCGAGGACCTGACGCATACGGGCCGCGACGTGGGTGGCGTTGCCGTACCACAGCGGCGCGTACAGCAGATAGACGATCACTCCGGGGACCTGCTCGGTGGTTTGCCCCACATCCGCTGGGATCCAGTGGTCCGTCCCCGGCACCCGGCCGAGGACGGCGTCGCGGGGCCGGGCCGCGAGGCGGGTCCGCTGGGCCACGGCCAGCACGGCGGCGACCACGACGCCCTGTTCGATCCCCACCAAGCCGACCACCACCACGGTGATCGCGGCCAGGGCAAACTCGACGTGATCGAAGCGAAAAACCCGGCGTAGCTCACCCGCGCCGAACAGCTTCGTGGCCACGAAGATCAAGAGGGCGCCCAGCGTCGCCTGAGGAAGGTCCTCGAGCAGGCCCGCAGCAAAGAGCACGATCACCACCCCCGCGGCGGCGATCAGCCCGGTGAGCTGGGATCGGCCTCCCGAAGCGGCAATCACCGCGGTGCGGGGTGGGCTGGCGTTCACCGAGAACGTCCCGCTCAACCCGGCCAGGAGGTTTCCGGCGCCCAGAGCCACCAGATCTCGATCAAACTGGCCCGGTGATCGGGAGTCGACCGCCGTCGACCGTGCTGTCGCTGCGGTCTGCACGACGCACACGAACGCAACCGTCAGGGCCGGGCCGAGCAGGTTGCGGACATCGTTGACGTGCACCGACGGCGGACCGAGCGAAGGCAGCCCGGCATGGATGGCGCCAACAACACCGACGCCGTGAGCTTTGAGATCGAACACCGCGACGGCCGCAGTGGACAACACGAGCCCGATCAGCGCTCCAGGAATACGGCGATCGACCCGCTCGGCGACGACGATCAGGGCGAGGACGGTCGCGGCGATCCCCACGGACCAGCCATGCACGCTTCCGCTGTGGTCGAGGACAACCCGCAGTCGGCCAACCGTCGTCGTGCCACCCCCGGGGATCCCCAGGACCGCCGGGAGCTGGCGGATCCCGATGGCAATGGCGATCCCGGCCAGGACACCGGTGCCCGTGGCGGTGACGTCACGAGGACGTGAAAGTGGGCGGGGTGGAGGTGAACGACCGGTGCTGGCAGAAAGTTGGCGACCCAACCGAGGCGCAGCAGACCGACGGCCGCGACCAGCGCCCCGATGATGATGGCCAGAAAGGTAACCAGGTGCAGGTACCTGGGCGTGCCCGTCACCGCTACCGTCGCCACCCCTGCGGCGAAGATGGGGGCGATGGTCGAGTCCGCGCCGATCGACATGGTCCGATTGGCACCCAGGAGAGCGAACATCACCGAGCCGGCGAGGAACGCATACAGACCGGTGATGGCCGGCACGCCTGCCAGTCGGGCCGTCGCCATCTGCTCAGGGATGGCAATGGCAACCAGTGTCAGTCCCGCGACCAGGTCGGGAACGAGCCACGAACGCTGGTAGCCCCGCAGGGTCGTCAGGACCGGGAGGGATCGCACAGGTCTTCCTACCACGCAGCCTCGCGCCCGGACCGTGGAGCAGAGGCCATCGCCAGCCTGCTCAGGCGGGATGGGCGCTGCGGCGTACGACGACCACCGGGCACGGCGAGTGCGCGACGCAGTGCTCGCTGACCGAGCCGAGAAGCATCCCTGAGAAGGCACCGTGGCCACGACTGCCTACCACCAGGAGCTCAGCGTCCTCCGCGGCTCTGAGCAGCTCCACCGCCGGGTGCCCCTCCACCACCGTGGACCAGATCTTGGCAGTGCCATTCTCTCCGAGCGTCTCGGCGATGGTCTGATCGAGGACCCGTCGACTGTCACGTTCGAGGTTCAGGTCCAGCGGAAGGGGGATGGCGAGGCCGTACGACCCCATCGGCACATCCCACGTCATCACCGCATGCAGGGATGCGCCCGTCAGCTCAGCTTGGTTGGAGGCCCACTGCAACGCGTCCTTCGATGCCTCGGACCCGTCGATGCCGACCACGATGATGTTGCTCATGATGCTCTCCTCCGGCGCCCTGATCGCGGGTGGCTTATGGATCTGAGGCGGGATGTCTCCGTGTCCCAGTACATCTGCCGTCCCATCAATCTGTCTTCTCCCTGGTCGATGACCCGACGGGCCGCCCGATCCTCTTCTTGCAGCCAATCGGTCAGGGGACCGTCTCGGTAGAGCCGAAAGACCTCGCCGCACCGGCATAGGCCCCGACTCTGTCCAAATCATCCCCCGGTGGCAAGATGCTGATGGTGCCTTACCATCAAGTGTCGGATCCGGCCAAGCTGCAGGCGTTGTTGGACGCGGTGCTGGTGATCGAGTCCGACCTGGACTTGGTCAGCCTTCTTCGCCAGATCGTTGGCTCTGCCGCGGATCTCGTCGGGGCCCGGTACGCCGCCCTGGGCGTGGTCGACCCGGAGGGTGACGGTCTGTCGGAGTTTGTTCACGTAGGGATGGACCCGGCGACGATCGAAGCGATTGGCCATCTTCCCGAAGGGCGCGGGATCCTCGGGTTGCTGATCGTCGATCCCCGTCCTGTCCACCTCGCCAATCTCGCCGACCACCCCGACTCGATCGGGCTCCCTGCCGGTCACCCACCGATGGTCTCGTTTCTGGGTGTCCCAATCCGGGTGCGAGGCCACGTGTTCGGCAACCTGTATCTGACCGAGAAAGAGGGCGAAGCCGAGTTCTCCGCCGAGGATGAGCAGCTGGTCTCGGCGCTGGCGTCGGCCGCCGGGGTCGCTATAGAAAACGCCAGGCTGCATGCTCAGGTCCGCTCCCTCACCCTCGCCGAAGATCGGGAACGGATAGCGAGAGATCTACACGACACGGTCATCCAACGGCTTTTCGCGGTGGCGCTGTCTCTCCACGCCTCAGAGGGGCTTCCCGCAGGCACTGAGCTTGCCGGCCGCCTGCAGAACGCCGTCCTCGATCTCGATGAGACCATACGACAGATCCGAACGACCATCTTCGCTCTCGAGCCCCCACCCACGGCCCGGGGCGGCTTGCGCACCCAAGTCCTCGAGGTCCGGGCGGGAGCCGCCCGGGGCTTGTCCTTTGAGCCCGATGTTCGCTTCACCGGCCTCGTCGACCTGATAGCGGACAGCCTTGGCGTCGAGGTCCTGGCCACCTTGCGCGAAGCCCTGTCCAACGTGGCCCGCCACGCCAACGCCGGTTGGGCGCGGATCACCTTGACGGCCACGGCCGACGAGGTTCACCTGGAGGTGGCCGACGACGGGGTCGGCATCTCCGGCCCTCTGGGCGACGTGGGCAGTGGCTTGGTCAACATGGCCGGGCGAGCCGAAGCGCTGGGCGGGTCGTTCAAGTTGTCGGCTCGGCCCGAGGGTGGCGCCCAGATCGACTGGCGGGTACCTCTGAGCGCCGACCAACGTTGAGGTAAGACCGATCGAACGGTCTGACCGTCATCGAGAGAGGATCACTTTGAGGGCGCCGGTGTCGGCTGCTCGAGCAAACACGTCGTAGGCTTCCATGAGCTCGGCCAGGGGGAAGTGGTGGGTTGCGAAGCGTCCGGCGTCGAGTTGGCGGCCCATGACCAGGCGCAAGAGGGTCGGAGTCGAGTAGGCATCGACCAGTCCGGTTGTGATCGTGACATCGCGGGTCCAGAGCGTTTCGAGGTGCAGCGTCGCCGGCTTGCCGTGGACACCGATGTTGGCCACATGGCCGCCGGGGCGAACCAGCTCGGTGCAGAGCTCGAAGGTGGCCGGAAGGCCGACCGCCTCGATGACCACGTCCGCTCCCAGGCCCCCGGTTAGGTCTCGCACGAAGGCGGCGACGTTCTCCCGGCTGCTGTTGACCGTGAGGTCCGCACCGAAGACCTTGGCTGCGTCGAGCCGAGCGTCGACCAGGTCGACGCTGATGACATGACTGGGCGAGAAGAGCTTGGCCCCCAGGATGGCGGACAGACCCACCGGTCCTGCGCCCACCACCACGACGGTGTCACCAGGCTGGACGCTGCCGTTGAGCACACCTACCTCGTAGGCGGTGGGCAGGATGTCCGCCAACATGATCAGCTCCTCGTCACTGATCTGCTCGGGGACCTTGTAGGTGGACGTGTCGGCGAACGGCACCCGCACGAGCTCGGCCTGGGTGCCGTCGATGAGGTGACCGAGGATCCATCCACCGCCACCGAGGCATTGCCCGGCACGACCCTCCCGGCAGTACCGGCAACGCCCGCACGCACTGATGCACGAGACCAGGACCCGGTCACCTGTGGCGACGGTGGTCACCCCTGTGCCGACCTGCTGGACGGTTCCGACGGCCTCGTGGCCCAAGATTCGGCCCACGGTGGTTTCGGGGACGTCGCCCCTGAGAATATGCAGGTCGCTTCCGCAGATGGTGGTGGTGTCGACACGTACGATTGCGTCGGTGTCAGCTTGGATGATCGGGTCGGGGACGTCCTCCCAGGCCTTTGCTCCGGGTCCTTTGTACACGAGCGCTTTCATGATTGACCTCCCGGGTCGTCGGTTCGATTGCGCTTCATCGCAGCCACGGCATCCTCTTGACCAGATCCAGGTCCGCCCAGCGGCGCCCGAGATAGCCAGCACCCTTCACGGCGAAGACGCCGACGACGATCAGGCCGAGCGAAGCGATGATGTGCTCGTCGACGATGGGGTTGGTCGAACCGGTCGGTTGTCCCCCCGAAACCGTGGCCAGGGGCCACACGGCCAACCACATCAGCATCAACAGGACGACCCCCGAGGCGACAGCCGGGCGGACGGCCACACCGGCGATCAGAGCGACGCCGATGCCGAGCAGACCGAGCATGAACAACCAGTCCGCCGCCGGGGAGCCGGAGATGGCATGGGAAAAACCCTGCAGCGGGCCACTGGAGACGCCGGAGAGGAACCCCTTGGTGGGAGACCCGCCGTTGATCCACGCCTTGGCGCTGGAGGTGGAGTAGCCCAGACCGAAGACCTTGTCGAAAAACGCCCACAGGAACTCGAATCCGAGAGCAAGCCGCAGGGCGGTGAGCGCCCAGCCGCCTGCTCGGTTGGTGCCGGAAAACCGGGGCGTCGCAGCTGGTGGAGAGGCGACTGCCTCATGGTCTCCTGCGTGCGCCCGGCGGGCGATGCGGGTAGGTGTAGCCATCGTGACCACGTCCTTTTGCGTTGAGGGACTGACAACGTGAGCTTGCGGCACGACGGCCCGGTCCGGGTAGTGCCGAAGGTCCCACGAAGCCGACCCGCCTTGCTCCCGCGGCCGAGCTGAACGGCGGCCGCCGATGGGCCGTTGGGCCCTAGCGACGGCAGCTCCGGGCCCAGAGACTGAACTGGCGCGCAGCAACATCGAGCGAAGAGAGGCCTTCATGCAGCAGACACCCACCGGGCGGGCCCTGCCAGGGACATGCTCGGGCGACCTCGGTCGTCGAGTGCGGGACCGTCGCCACGAGCTGGTGCTGAGCCGGAAGGAGGTGGCCCACCGGGCAGGCATGGCCCCCGGTTACCTCCGGTACATCGAGGAGAACGCCGGCGAGAGAGTCAGTCTCTCGGCCTCCTACCGTCTTGCTGCGGCACTCGGGACGACCGTTCCGAAGCTGCAGGGCGAGGGATTCGGCCAACCCGAGGGCAGCGAAATGCTGCCTGAGGGATCTCCACGGCTCGACATCCTTGACCGCGCCGCGTGCATGGACCTGGTCAGGCCGGGAGGGATCGGCCGGGTGATCTTCGATGACGAGCGAGGACCCGTCGCCCTACCCATCAATTTCAAGGTCCTCCGTGACGACTTGGTGTTCCAGACGGGCGAAGGCACCATCGTCGTTGGGCTGAGGGCAGGTAGGCGGCTCAGCCTTGAAGTAGACCACTTCGACAGCACCCTCGCCGAAGGGTGGAGCGTCCTCGTCCGGGGCGCCGCAACGGTTGTCACGGACCCCGATGAGCTACGCCACATCGATGAGCTCAACATCGCGTCCTGGGCTGGGGTGTCCCGGCTCCAAGCCGTGCGGGTCTCAACCGACGAGGTCACCGGGCGCCGGATCCGTCGCCACCTCTGAGAGTCGTTCGGCCTCGATGCGGTGCCTTTCGGCCCTGCCTCGTCAACCGCCCCCTGTGGCCAGATGGTCTTGTGCCAGCGACGAGGAGGATTCCCGTGAGCGATGCAGTCTTCACCGAGAAGAGGACGGCGGTCCGGCATGATTGCCGGCTCGTCAGCGAGTATCACGGCTCCGTCCGTGTGGTCAGGGTGTTCGGGTGTCTCGATTGGACGACCGCCTGTGAGTTCCGTGATCTCATGCGCGATGAATGCACCGAGGCCAAGGTGGTCGTCGACTTGGGCGCAACGACCAGGATGGACTCGGTGGGCACCGGTCATCTCTTGACCGCCACCGCGCGTACGAAGAGGCGGGGCCAGAAGCTGGTGATGGTGGTGGCCGACCCTCTGCTGCTCGAGGTGCTGACCACGACCGGGCTGGACTCGGTTGTCCCGGTCGTCGCCTCGGTATCCGAAGCGCTCCTCAGGCTTGACGCATGACAGCCTGCTAGCGCCAGGCGAAGACGGGTTGCTCGTAGTCGGCCACCCGCTCGTAGGTCCCCTCGATGGCCACCCGGCGGAACTGGAGGAGCACGGCGCCGGTCGGGGCGTGGATCAGGTCGGCCCCGACGGGCATCTGGATGACCGGCCGATCTGATTCGGTGATGGTCACGAACCGGGGGGAGTCGGGGCGGCTCAGCTCGGCGAAGCTCACCCGGTGCACGGAGTGGACCTCGTCGGCGGCGAGGGCCAGGGCGGGATCGGCGCCCCCCCAGAACACGAACGGGCTGATGACGTAGCCCGACCGGGTCGGGTAGTCGTCCAAGGCCCCGAGCAGAGCCCGGCCCGGGAGGTCGAGCCCGAGCTCCTCGTTCAGCTCCCGGCGGGCGGCATCGACGGCGTCCTCGCCGTCGTCCATCCGGCCCCCAGGAAGGGCCCACTGGCCGGCGTGGTTGCGCAACCCGGCCGATCGCCTGGTCAGCAGCACCGCCGGCCCCCCGGCGGTGCCGGCCACGCTGCCGGTGAGCCCCAGATCCTCGGCTCCGGGGATGTCGGGGAGCCGGTCCATGCCGAAGCTGTCGGGATCGCCACCGTGGCGATCGGCGTCGCTGTCCACGACCACGACCGCCACCGCCGCCGCCCGACGACCCTCGAGCGGCGCCGTCCAGGGCGCCTGGATGGCCAAATTGGCGGCCAACCGGCTCCGCAGTGTTTCGTCGTACACCCATCTCACGGGCGGTCACTCTAGGTGGGCCCAACCGAGCCCTCGCCGGTAGGCTCGTTCACCATGTCCGCCTTGGCCGACCTGCGGGCGACAGCCCTCGGTTGCACCCGTTGCCCCCTGGCCGAGGGTCGCACCCAGGTCGTCTTCGGAGAGGGAGATCCCCACGCCGGGCTCCTCGTCGTGGGGGAAGGACCGGGCCGGGAGGAGGACCGCCTGGGCCGGCCGTTCGTGGGCCGGTCGGGCCAGCTGCTGGACCGCCTCCTCGCCCAGGAGGCGGGTCTGGACCGCGCCGAGGTCTACATCGCCAACGTCGTCAAGTGCCGCCCACCGGACAATCGTGACCCGAAGCCCGACGAGATCGCCTCGTGTCGGCCCTACCTCGACGCCCAGATCGACCTGATCGGGCCCCGGGTGGTGCTGACCCTCGGCAACTTCTCCACCAAGTTGCTCCTCGACACCACCGACGGCATCGGCAAGCTTCGCGGCCGGGTCTACCCCTTCGGTGACCGCGGGGCCGTCCTCGTCCCCACCTTCCACCCGGCGGCGGCCCTGCGAGGCGGGGGAGAGGTGCTGGCCCGGATGCGCGCCGACTTCGTCCGGGCCAAGCGGGCCCTGGCCGCGGAGCCGGCGTGACCACTACCGTGTCCTCCGGGCCGGTGCTCGTCGTCCGCTGCGGCGACCCGGCGGCCACCCGGGCGGTCGCCGCCGCCCTCGTCCCCCACGTCCGGGCCGGTGATGTGGTGCTGCTCATCGGCGACCTGGGCGCCGGCAAGACGACGTTCACCCAGGGTCTGGCGGCGGCCGCCGGCGTCACCGAAGCCGTGACGAGCCCCACCTTCACCCTCATGCGGCCCTATTCGACCGACCTCGGCCTCGACCTGTTGCACATCGACCTGTACCGCCTCGACACACCGGCCCAGGTCGACAACCTGGGCGTGAGCGAGTTGCTCGAGGATGACGCCTTCGCCGTGATCGAGTGGGGGGAGCGGGCGGCCGGGCTCTTCGGCCCTGACCACCTCGACATACGCATCACCGGTCCCGGTACCGGCGATCACCGCCAGGTGGAGCTGCGCCCGTCGGGGGCGCCCTGGGCCGAGCGGTGGGAGGGCGTGGCCGCCGACGTGGCAACCGCCGCCGGGTGCCGGCGGTGACCGGGCGTCCGGCTCCGGTCGTCGAGGGGCCGGTGGTGCTCGCCATCGACACCGCCACCCCCCAGGTCAGCGTCGCCCTCGGCGGGCCGGCCGGACCCATCGCGTCTATCCATGTGGCCGGCGGCCGCCGTCATGGGGAGCTGGTGGCCCCGGCGATCGCCGAGGTGTGCCGGATGGGGGGTATCTCCCTTCAGGCCATCGACGGGGTGGCCGTCGATGTCGGGCCCGGACTGTTCACCGGGCTGCGGGTCGGGGTGGCGACCGCTCGCGCTCTGGTCTCGGCCCTCGACCTGCCCGGCTTCGGGCTGACCAGCGTGGAGATCCTCGCCGCCGCTCACCGTCACCAGCAACGCCCCGTGGTGGCCGTCGTCGACGCCCGCCGCTCAGAGGTCTTCTGGGCCGCCTTCCGGCCCGGCCCGGACGGGCCCATCCAAGAAGCGCCGGCCGCGGTGGCCACCCCCGAAGTCGTCGTCGCCGCCCTGGTCGCCCTGGACGGGGGCGCCCTGGTGGTGGGGGACGGCGCCGTGCGGTACCGGGACCTGTTTGCACCCCTGGCGGGTGTCGAGGTCGCCGGCCCCGACGACGCCCATCCCTCCGCGGCGGTCGCCGCCCGGCTGGCCGTGGGCCGCCTGGCCGCGACCGGCGGAGGTTCCGCCGATGCCGCGGGCGGCATCGAACCGCTCTACCTGCGCCCACCTGATGTGCGCATCGGCTGGGCGAGCCGGCCCGATCCCGTCCCCGTCGCTTCCCTCGACGTCGATGGCTGAGCCCGAGGAGGACCCGAGATTCCTCCCCGAGCCAGGGTCGAGCGGCGCCGACGAGGACATTGCCCCAATGATCGCCCCGGATGACGACCTTCTCGTGCACCTGGTGCCCCTGCGCCGACGCCATCTTCGTTCCGTGCTGCGCATCGAGTCCCAGGTCTACCCCCGACCATGGTCCCTGCCGTTGTTCATGAGCGAGCTCAACCTTCGGACCAGCCGCGTCTACGTCGCGGCGCGCGTCGAGGGGGTCATCGTCGGCTACGCCGGGATCATGCTGGTCGGCGAGGAGGCTCATGTCACCACCATCGCCGTCGACCCGGCCTGGCAGCGGCACAAGATCGGCAGCCGGCTGATGGCCCGCCTGGTCCACGCCACCATGGCCCAGGGGGCCCGGCACCTGACCCTCGAGGTCCGGATGTCCAATCTGGGCGCTCAGGCCATGTACCGCCGCTTCGGCTTCGAGCCCGCCGGCGTGCGCAAGAACTACTACGCGGAGACCAACGAGGACGCGCTGATCATGTGGGCCTACGACCTCAACAGCCCTGCCGCCACCGCCCGCCTGGCCGCCCTAGAAGCGAGCATCCCTGGCCAGACGCTCGACGATGCCAGCCCGACCGACGCCGGTGGACCCGCGGGCGGCGGACTCTCGGGCGGCGGACTCTCGGGCGGCGAGTCATGAGGATCCTGGCCATCGAGACGTCCTGCGACGAGACGGCGGCGGCGGTGGTCGACGACGGCCGCCACGTGCGCTCATCGATCGTGGCCAGCCAGATCGACCTCCACGCCCGGTTCGGTGGCGTGGTCCCCGAGGTCGCCGGTCGGGCCCACGCCGACGTGCTGGTGGCCGTCGTGGACGAGGCTCTGGCCACCGCCGGCGCCACCGGTTCCGACATCGACGCGGTGGCGGCCACCATCGGTCCCGGTCTCATCGGTTCCCTGCTCGTGGGGACCAGCGCGGCCAAGGGCTACGCCCTGGCGTGGAACGTCCCCTTCGTGGGGGTCAACCATCTCGAGGGGCACCTCCACGCCGCCTTCCTCGAGGACCCTGACCTGGTGCTTCCGGCCGTGGTCCTGCTCGTCTCTGGTGGCCACACCATGCTGGTCGGCATGGGTATGGAGGAGGGTGGCGCCGACTCCGGGACCTACCGCCTGCTGGGGGCGACGATCGACGACGCCGCCGGGGAGGCATTCGACAAAGTGGCCCGCTTCCTCGGCCTCGGCTACCCCGGCGGGCCTGCCATCGAACGGGTCGCCCTCTACGGTGATCCCTCGGCCGTGTCGTTTCCCCGGGCCATGAAGGGCCAGGGCTTCGACTTCTCCTTCAGCGGCCTGAAGACCAGCGTGCTGACCTGGGTCGGCAAGCACCCCGACACGTCGACGGCCGATGTGGCCGCCTCATTTCAGGAGGCCGTCGTCGACGTGCTCGTCGACAAGGCCAGGGCGGCGGCCGCCGCCACCGGCGCCAAAGCCATCTGCATCGGAGGGGGCGTCGCCGCCAACACCCTGCTGCGGAGCCGCATCGTCGAGGCGGCGGAGACAGACGGGCGGGCCGCCTTCGTCCCGGCGCGCGCCATGTGCACCGACAACGCAGCCATGGTCGGCGCCACGGCCTGGCACCGGCTCCGCCTCGACGGGCCCACCCCGCTCGACGCCGCCGCCGATCCGATCCTGCGCCTTCCGCTGGGCGGATGAGCGCCCTGGTTGAAGTTGGCCCGAGGGCTCGCTATCCTTAGCACTCGTTCGGTGAGAGTGCTAACGCACCTGCCTGAGCATCCGTTCCCAACGCCAATGGAGGCGCAACACCATGAGTCTGCAGCCGCTCGACGATCGCATCGTCGTCCGCCCGAGCGAGGCCGAGGAGAAGACGGCTTCGGGTCTGGTCATTCCTGACACCGCCAAGGAGAAGCCCCAGCAGGGCGAGGTCCTGGCCGTCGGTCCCGGCCGCCGGGCCGAGACCACCGGCGAGCTCATCAAGCTCGACATCGCCGTCGGCGACAAGGTCGTGTACTCCAAGTACGGGGGAACGGAGTACAGCCTCGACGGCGAGGACGTGCTCATCCTCACCAGCCGTGACGTTCTGGCCAAGGTAGGTAAGTAGTGGCCAAGCAACTCAAGTTCGACGAAACCGCCCGCCGGGGGTTGGAGGCAGGCGTCAACAAGCTGGCCGACGCCGTCAAGGTCACCCTTGGTCCCAAAGGCCGCAATGTGGTCATCGACAAGAAGTTCGGTGCCCCGACCATCACCAACGACGGGGTGACCATCGCCCGCGAGGTCGAGCTCGACGACCCCTTCGAGAACATGGGGGCCCAGCTCGTCAAGGAAGTGGCCACCAAGACCAACGACGTCGCCGGTGACGGCACCACCACCGCCACCGTCCTGGCCCAGGCCCTCGTACGTGAGGGTCTCCGCAACGTGGCGGCGGGCGCTTCGCCCACCGCCCTCAAGCGGGGCATCGACAAGGCCGTGGTTGCCGCCGTGGCCGACATCGGCGCCCTGTCCCGTGACATCGACGACAAGAGCGAGATCGCCCAGGTGGCGTCCATCTCGGCCGCCGACCCGTCGGTCGGCGAGGTCATCGCTGACGCTATCGACAAGGTCGGCAAGGACGGCGTGGTCACCGTCGAGGAGTCCCAGACCTTCGGCCTCGAGCTCGAGTTCACCGAGGGCATGCAGTTCGACAAGGGCTATCTCTCGCCGTACTTCGTGACCGACCAGGAGCGCCAGGAGGCCGTCCTCGACGACCCCTACATCCTGATCGTCAACTCCAAGGTCAGCGCCGTTCACGACCTGGTGCCGGTCCTCGAGAAGGTCATGCAGTCCTCCAAGCCACTGCTGATCATCGCCGAGGACGTCGACGGCGAGGCTCTCGCCACCCTGGTGGTCAACAAGATCCGGGGGACGTTCACATCGGTGTCGGTCAAGGCCCCCGGGTTCGGTGAGCGGCGCAAGGCCATGCTCGCCGACCTGGCCATCCTCACCGGCGGTCAGGTCATCTCCGAGGAGGTGGGTCTCAAGCTCGAGAACGCCACCCTGGACCTGCTCGGCTCGGCCCGCAAGGTCGTCGTCAACAAGGACGACACGACCATCGTCGACGGGGCCGGTGACTCCAACGATGTCAAGGGCCGGATCGCCCAGATCAAGCGGGAGATCGACGACTCGGACTCCGATTGGGACAAGGAGAAGCTGCAGGAACGCCTGGCCAAGCTGGCCGGCGGGGTTGCGGTCATCCGGGTCGGCGCTGCCACCGAGGTGGAGCTGAAGGAGAAGAAGCACCGCATCGAGGATGCTCTCTCCGCCACCCGGGCGGCCATCGAGGAAGGGATCGTCCCCGGCGGTGGCACGGCGCTGCTCCGGGCCCGTCCCGCCATCGACAAGGTGGTCGGCTCGCTCACCGGCGACGAGGCCACCGGTGCCCGCATCGTCCGCAAGGCCGTCGAAGAGCCCCTCAAGTGGATCGCCTTCAACGCCGGTCTCGAGGGCTCCGTCGTCATCCAGCGGGCCGAGACCGAGTCCGGCTCGATCGGGCTCAACGCCAACACCGGCGAGTGGGTCGACCTCATCAAGGCCGGCGTCATCGACCCGGCCAAGGTGACCCGATCGGCGTTGCAGAACGCAGCCTCGATCGCCGGCCTGCTGCTCACCACCGAGGCGCTCGTGGCCGACAAGCCCGAGAAGTCCAACGCCGCAGCGGCGGCCGCAGCAGCCGCCGGCGGCGGCGGCGGTATGGGTGGCATGGGCGGTATGGGTGGCATGGGAGGCATGGGCTTCTAGCCACCCCCGTAGCACGCGACCGCAGCAAAGAGACGAGGCCCGGGCCGACATGGCCCGGGCCTCTGCTCTTGTCAGGACTTGTGGGGGTCGGGTCAGCCGGGGATCCGGCCGTCGGCCAGGTGCACGGCTTTGCGCACGTTGAGGGCCACGAAGCGCTCCCGGCGGGGAGCGGACATCATGCGGTGCACGGCGGCCACAGGCTCGTCCGACCCCAGGACGGCTGCCTCGTTCCACGCCGCCCACGACGTCTTGACCTGGTGGGCAGCCATGATGAACGAGCCGGCGCCGTCGCCGAGGGCCGTCCCGAACAGCTCCGTGTCGTCGGGGCGTTCCGCCGGCGGCCCCTCCCCGGCGATCTCGACATAGCCCTTGCGGCCCGCGTACTGGGCCAGGAAGGCGGTGAAGAGGGCCAGCCGGGCGGTGTGCGGGCCGGGATCGGCGTGCCACGCCCAGCGGGCGGCCGCCGCGTAGGTGATGACATGGGTCAGATCGAGCCACCCGAAGTCGTGGCGGTCGGTGGTGACCTCAGCTGCAGGGTCATAGTGAAGGAGGCGATGGGCGCCCGTGCGGGTCACCGCGTCGAGAAGACCGGTCACGCCGCCGCCACCGGCCACCGCCGACGTGGCCGCTCTGACGGCCGTGGCCGGGTCGGGGCCGAGTAGGGCGTCGATGACGAGACGGTCCCCGTCCCACCCGGCGATGGGCTCGGCGTCGGCCAGGGCAGCCAGGTCCACGCTGGCCAGGGCCTTCATGAATGGGCGCATGTAGGGGAGCTTGTCCTGGCGGGTCGCCCACCCGAGGGCGGGAACCAGGTGGGGGAGGACGGAGCCGGCTCGGTCGTCGCCCAGGCGATCGAGCAACTCGAACGCCTTGTGGACGTAGATGGCCCCGTGCCCGTAGGACAGCTGATGGTCGCCTACCGCTCGGATCAACCACCGACGGGCGGCGGCCACGTCGCCGGTGACGATGATGGCCCGGACAAGCCCCTCGGCCCGGTCCAGGTCCCCGCCTTCCAGGGCCTCCCCGAACGAGGCGCCAGGATCCTTGGGCAATGACGTCGCCGGATGCGGTTGGGGCCGCAGCGGGCGGCGCCGCTCGGTCTCGGCCACGCCGGCGAAGGCGGCGACGACGGGCAGGGCTCTGGCGTCGCCTTCGAAGTGGTCGGCCATGGCCAGGCAGTCGACCAGCGATGCCATGGCATGGCCGAAGCCGAACTCGGCCCGAGGTGCTCCCCAGGCGACGGCCTCCCAGACCAGTTGGACCGGGTCGGCGTCGGCTCGCAGGAGGCGGACGACGTCCCGGCTGATCTGGCCGACGTAACCATCGTCAAGGCCGCGCCGGAGGCTGGCGAGGAGCCGCGCCCGGCGCTCGCCGGCGGGGGGGTCCAGCAGGGAGACCATGAGCTTGCCATCGACCACCTGGGCCGGGTGCAAGGTGACATCCTCCTCGCCCCGGAGGCAGCGCCCGTCGCTCAAGCGGAACCGCCAATTGTGCCAGGCGCACACCAGGGCGCCGTCGGTGACCTCGCCCTGGACCAGGCCGTATCCCTCGTGGGGACAAGCGTTGTCGAGGACGGTGAAGCCCTCGCTGGTGCGCACCACGACCAGCTTCAGCGTCCCGGCCCGAGCCATCCGGAGGCTGCCCAGGGGGAACTGGTCGACGGGACCCAGCGAGATCGGCGAGGAAGAGGCCATGGTGAGATTGTTCACCTTCAACCTCACTTCAAGTCAAGAACCCCCGTTCGGAATCCGGGCCGGTGGGCGGTAGCATGCAGACATGGACAAACCGCCCCCGGATCTGGCCAAGTTGCTCGAATCCTGGATGGAGTGGGAACGCGGCCACAACCCGCCCGGACGGACTCTGGCCGACATGAAGATCGCCGGGATGCGGGAGATCCTCGAGGGCCTCGTCGCCGAATTGCCCGTCACCGTGGCCGTCGATTCCGCCGATGCCGCATCCACGGAGTCCTGGACGCCGGTCGTCTGAGAGGTGAGGTCCGCGCAAGTCGGTGGGCCGCAGCGGATACCCCGCCCTGAGGGGGCGCGGCCGGGACCCCCGACCGAATGGTCCCACCTCGAGCGGATCACCCTCGATCATGTTGTCGCCGCCGTGGTGGGCCGGACGCCACCCGAGGTGGAGTCCCTTTCCGGGGGTGGCCGCCGTCCGTCGGCGGTCCTCTGCGCCGTCTTTGCCGAGAACGACCAGGCTCAGGTCGTCCTGACCCGCCGGTCCTCCAAGCTGCGGTCCCATACCGGCGAGGTGTCCTTCCCCGGCGGTCGCATGGAGCGGGGCGAGTCGGCGCTCGACGCCGCCCGGCGCGAAGCCCACGAGGAGGTCGGCCTCGACCCGGGGTCGGTGACACCGGTCGGTCGGCTGTCTACTCTCACCACCTCGATCAACCCGGCGCCGATCACCCCGATCGTGGCCACCCTGCCCGGTCGTCCCCGCCTGGTGCCCAACCCCGACGAGGTGGACCGGATCTTCACCGTGGCGCTCGTAGCCCTGGTCGACCCCGAGGTCCACCACAGCGAGCTGTGGACGTGGACCGACGGGGTCGAGCGGCGCATCGACTTCTTCGACCTGGAGGGTGACACCGTGTGGGGCGCGACGGCTCGCATGCTGAGCGAGTTGCTCGACTGGGTCGCCGACGCGCCTCACCCCTCCTGAGGCCCTGCCCGCAGGGGCAGCGTGGCGCTCCCCTGCATCGGCAAGATGGCGGTAGCCTGTCGTCCTTATCATGTTCTGTCCACGGTGCGGGATCACCCAAGCGGAGAATCAGGAGCGCTGCGCCCGTTGCGCCGGGCTCCTGGCCCGTCCCGAGCGGCGGCCGTTGCCACCTCTGCGCGAGGTGGCGTCGCCTACCCGCCGAGGAGAGCTGACCCAGCGGGCGTCCGGCGTCGTGGTCCCCCCGCGGCCCCGACGCCGGCCCGATCCTGTTCCGGTGGTGCCGCCGGCTCTGGGCGGACCGGTTGCGTCCCCCCGTCCACCGACGCCCTATCCCGCCCCGGTGACCCCGGCGGTCACCGCCGCCCAGGCGGGGGCGCCCGGGTACGGCCCCCCGACGGGCGCGCCCACGGCGGCCTACCCGCCGCCGCCCGGATACGAGCGTCCGCATCCGGGCTCGGCCACCGAACCCAACCAGACGGGGGCCCAGGGCGGTGAGCCGCGACCGGGTGAGCCCGGGTGGCCTCCACCGCCCGGACCTTGGCAGGGTTCCGCGCCTGGCGCCGGGCCGGCCCCGGCCGACCGGCGACCTTCGGGCTGGGCGCCCCGGCCCAATGGCACGGAATGACGGGCAGCACGGAATGAAGGGCAGCACCGAATGAAGGGCAGCACCGAATGAAGGGCAGTACCGAATGAAGGGCAGCACCGAATGAAGGGCAGCACCGAATGAAGGGCAGCACAGGGTGAGCTGGTGATGGCCGAGATCGAGATCGGGCGGGGCAAGTCGGGCCGGCGGGCGTACGGGCTCGACGACATCGCCATCGTGCCGAGTCGCCGGACACGTGATCCCGAGGACGTCGACATCTCCTGGGAGATCGATGCCTACCGCTTCGAGCTGCCGCTCATGGGTGCGGCCATGGACGGCGTGGTCAGCCCGGCGACGGCCATCGAACTGGGCCGGCTCGGTGGTGTCGGGGTCCTCAACCTCGAGGGGGTGTGGACCCGCTACGAGGATCCCGACGGTCTCCTCGACGAGATCGCTCATCTCGACGCCGACAAGGCAACGGCCCGGATGCAGGAGATCTACTCCGAGCCCATCAAGACCGAGTTGATCACCCAGCGGATCGCCGAGATCAAAGATGCCGGCGTCGTGGCGTGCGCGTCGCTCACGCCGCAGCGCACGGCCCGCTACGCCGAGGCCCTGGTGGCGGCCGAGCTCGACCTGTTCGTCATCCAGGGCACCGTGGTCTCCGCCGAGCACGTGTCGAAAGGGAGTGAGCCGCTCAACCTCAAGCGGTTCATCCGCGAGCTCGACATCCCCGTCATCGTCGGTGGTTGCGCCTCCTACCAGGCCGCTCTGCATCTCATGCGGACCGGTGCGTGCGGCATCCTCGTTGGCGTCGGCCCCGGTCAGGCGTGCACCACTCGTGGCGTTCTCGGCGTCGGGGTACCTCAGGCGACGGCCATAGCCGACGCGCGAGCCGCCCGGGCCCAGCACCTCGACGAGACCGGCGTCTACGTCCAGGTCATCGCCGACGGCGGCATGGCAACCGGCGGTGACATCGCCAAGGCCATCGTCTGTGGGGCCGACGCGGTCATGATCGGCTCTCCGCTCGCTGCCGCCCGGGAAGCCCCCGGCCGGGGCTACCACTGGGGGATGGCGACCTTTCACCCTACTCTCCCCCGCGGGGCCCGGGTGGAGACGGCGCGGCGCGGGACGCTGGCCGAGATCCTGGTCGGGCCGGCCCATGAGAACGACGGGCGGCTCAACCTGTTCGGCGCCTTGCGGGCGTCGATGGCCACGTGCGGCTACGAGACGGTCAAGGAGTTCCAGAAGGCCGAGGTCATGGTCGCCCCCTCCCTCCAGACCGAGGGGAAGACCCTGCAGCGGTCGCAGGGTGTCGGCATGGGCCATTGAAGGACGGACATCCCTCGGGTGAGGTCAGTCCCCTCGACATCAAGGACTTCGACACCGTTCTGGTCGTCGACTTCGGTGCCCAGTACGCCCAACTGATCGCCCGGCGGGTCCGCGAGTCTCGGGTCTACAGCGAGATCGTCCCCTACACCATCACGCCGGAGGAGATCGCCGAGCGCAGGCCGGTCGGGATCATCCTCTCCGGTGGCCCCAAGTCGGTCCACGTGGATGGGGCTCCTCGACTCGATGCCGGCATCTACGAGGCCGGCGTCCCCATCCTCGGGATCTGCTACGGCGCCCAGCTCATCGCCCAGCAACTCGGCGGGGTGGTCGACCGCAGTGGCCGAGGCGAGTACGGCCGCACCGTGCTGTCGTTGGGGACGGACGGGCCGGCCCCATCCGTGCTATTCGCCGACGTCCCGCCCACCTTCGACGTGTGGATGAGCCACTTCGACGGGATCGTCGCCGCCCCTCCGGGGTTCCGCTCCACCGCCTCCACCCTCGATGTGCCCGTGGCCGCCCTGGAGGACACGGCGCGGGGCATCTACGGGGTGCAGTTCCATCTCGAGGTGGCCCACACCAGGGGCGGCCAGCAGATGCTGGACCGGTTTCTCTACGACATCTGCGGGGCCCGGCCCACGTGGACCATGACCTCGGTCATCGAAGCCTCGGTGGAGGCCGTGCGGGCCCAGGTCGGTTCCGGCCGGGTCATCTGCGGCCTGTCGGGGGGCGTGGACTCGGCCGTGGCCGCGGCCCTGGTCCACAAGGCCATCGGTGACCAGCTGACGTGTGTCTTCGTCGACACCGGCCTCCTGCGGGCCGGGGAGGCCGAACAGGTCGAGGACACCTTCCTCAAGCAGTTCAACGTCGACCTGGTTCGGATCAAGGCCGCCGACCGGTTCCTGGCCAACCTCGACGACATCCTCGATCCCGAACGCAAGCGCAAGATCATCGGTGAGACCTTCATCCGGGTCTTCGAGGAGGCCGCCGCCGACCTCGACGACGCCCGGTACCTGGTGCAGGGCACCCTGTACCCCGACATCATCGAGTCGGGCACCAAGGACGCAGCCAAGATCAAGTCCCACCACAACGTGGGTGGCCTCCCCGACGACATGAACTTCGAGCTGGTCGAGCCGTTGCGGACCCTGTTCAAGGACGAGGTCAGGACCGTCGGCGAGGAACTGGGCCTTCCCGAGGACATCGTGTGGCGCCAGCCGTTCCCCGGGCCAGGGCTGGCCGTTCGCATCATCGGCACCGTGACCCACGAGCGGCTCGAGATCCTCCAGGCCGCCGACGCAATCGTCACCGAGGAGATCCGCCGCGCCGGGCTGTACCGGGAGCTGTGGCAGAGCTTCGCCGTTCTCCCCGTGGTCCGCACCGTGGGAGTCATGGGAGACGAACGGACCTACGCCTACCCGATCGTCATCCGCGCCGTGACGAGCGACGACGCCATGACGGCGGACTGGGCCCGGCTGCCGTACGAGGTGCTCGAACGCCTGTCGGCACGGATCATCAACGAGGTGGCCGGTGTCAACCGGGTGGCCTTCGATGTGACCTCCAAGCCTCCGGGGACCATCGAGTGGGAGTGACCAACCGGTAGCTCATCTATGACCGGGCCGGCACCCATCGGGCTCGGGACCACATCTGCCAGTGTTCGACACCCTCGGCGCTGGCGATTGGGAGAAAGCGTCAACAGGCAGGCTCCGAGCCGCGGCGCCGACGCAGACCCACACAGCCTTCGCCCAGGGCTGCGCGTCACCCAACGCCAAGCCGGCACCCACATCGGACCGCCAGGGGGCATGAGGATCATCCAACGGGTGGACAAGACGGTGCCGCGGTCATGGCCCCGGTACCTTGGGGGGAGCGATGTCATTCGACCCCGAGTCGCCCGGTAGCCCCCGATCGAGCGGGGATCTGCTCGTCGGGCTCAACCCCATACAGGCCGAGGCGGTCACCCATCCGGGCGGACCGCTGCTGATCGTCGCGGGTGCCGGGTCGGGCAAGACCCGGGTGCTGACGCAGCGCATCGCCTGGCTCATGGCCGAGCAGAAGGTGTCACCGTTCGAGATCCTGGCCATCACCTTCACCAACAAGGCCGCCGACGAGATGCGCAAACGGGTCGAGATGTTGGTGGGACCGGTGGCCCGGCGGATGTGGGTGTCCACCTTCCATTCCGCCTGCGCCCGGATCCTCCGGCGAGATGCCAGCCGGCTGGGCTACAAGTCGTCGTTCAGCATCTACGACCAGGCGGATGCCGTCCGCCTGACCGGCTATGTCGTCCGCGACCTCGGTCTCGACGCCAAGAAGTTCCCGCCCCGCCAGGTCCATGCCACCATCTCCGCGGCCAAGAACGAGCTCATCGACTTCGAGACCTACGCGGCCCAGGCCGGGTCCATCTTCGAGCGCAAGATCGCCGAGGTGTACCGGGAGTACCAGCAACGCCTGCTGAGCGCGTCGGCGATGGACTTCGACGACATGCTCGTCGTCACCGTCAACCTGCTCCAGGCCTTCCCGGACCTGCTCCACTGGTACCAGCACCGCTTCGCCCACATCCTCGTCGACGAGTACCAGGACACCAACCGGGCCCAGAACGAGCTGATCCTCCTGCTCGGCGGGGCCCACCACAACGTCACCGTCGTCGGCGACAGCGACCAGTGCCTGCCTCCGGGAACGCTCATCTCCACCCCCGACGGGTCCCGGCCGGTCGAGAAACTCGCCGTGGGGGATGCCGTGCTCGGCACCGCGGGCAGGGCATCGACAGCCGTGGGAACCGTCACCGCCGTCAAGCGGGGCTCCTATGGGGGTCGGCTGTACCGAGCTGTGGTGGGAGGCAAACCCATCGCGGCCACACCCCACCACATCGTCCTGGCCCGGCAGGTTCTCGTTCCCGACCAGTGGATCGTCTCTCTGATGCACCGCGGTGACCTGGGCTGGCGCGTCGGTTTGACCAGGAGCGTGCGATCCCGTCGCCGGGGCGTGGAGGACCTGGGTCTGCACGAGCGGGTCAATGAGGAGCACGCTGACGCCGCCTGGATCGTGTGCCTGTGCGCCTCGCGGTCCGAGGCGGCGTACTGGGAGGCACTGCTCGCCGCTCGTTACGCGGCATTGGACACCGACACCGCCGCCAAGCAGCTCATGGACGACTTCGACCTCCATCCCGAGTTCCCCCACCACCGTGCCCAGCACGGTCAGAGCGGGGAGTGTCTCAACCTGACGATGTTCTCCGATCGGAGGGGTCGAGCCAGCTACCACCGGGTGCAATGCTCGACGAGCCGTCCGGAGCTGCTGAGGAAGCTCGAGGATGACGGCTTTGCCACCCGCGCCGGGTCCAAGCCAGGGACGGGTTCCTTCGAGACCAGCCGCAAGCACTACGACGAGGCGGCTGCCCTGGCCCGGCGGGTGGCATCGGCGGCCGGCATGAGCATCCAGCGCCGGGCGTGCATCGAGGGTCAGCTCTACGACTTCGTTCCCGTCGCCCATCTCCGTCCAGGGATGCGCATGCTGATGGCCGAGCAGGATCGTCTGGTCGAGGCCGAGGTCGAGTCCCTCACCTGGGAGGACCATCGAGGGGCCGTCTATGACCTGCAGGTCGATCCCATCCATACGTATCTGGCCGGCGGCCTCCTGGTCCACAACTCCATCTACCGGTTCCGCGGTGCCGACATCCGCAACATCCTGCAGTTCGAGGACGCCTTCCCCGAGGCCACGGTGGTGGTCCTCGAGCAGAACTACCGGTCCAGCCAGACCGTTCTGGATGCGGCCAACGGGGTCATTGCCAACAACCTGCAGCGCAAGGCGAAGGCCCTGTGGACCGAGGCCGGCAACGGAGAGCTGATCGTCCGCTATCACGCCGAGGACGAGCACGACGAAGGGTCATGGCTGGCCGCTGAGGTCAATCGCCTGCACCGGACCCGCGGAGGGGTCGACGGAGACGGCCGGACCTACGCATGGGGTGACATCGCCGTGTTCTATCGCACGAACGCCCAGAGCCGGGCCATCGAGGAGGAACTGGTGCGCCGGGGGATCCCCTACAAGGTCGTCGGCGGGACCCGGTTCTACGACCGCCGGGAGATCAAGGATCTCCTCGCCTACCTCCGCGCCGCCACCAACCCGGCCGACGAGGTGTCCCTCCGCCGCATCGCCAATGTCCCCAAGCGCGGCGTGGGCGACACCAGCGTGGATCGGGTCGAACGGTGGGGCCGCGACCACCATGTCGGTTTCGGGGAGGCCCTGGCCCAGGCCCCCGACGCCGGCGTCTCGGGGAGAGCCCTGAGCGGCATTGCCGATCTGCTCAGCTTGCTGGCCGACCTGCGGGCGTTGGCGGACCTGGCGGCGGGGGCCGACCGGCGCGGTCCGGCCGCGGTGGTGGAGATGATCCTGGAACGGACCGACTATCTGGGGGAGCGTGGAGGCCAGGGCGGTGCCGAGCCCTCCGTCGAAGCCGCCGGGCGGATCGAGAACATGGAGGAGCTCCTCGGATCGGCTCGCGACACCGAGGACCTCGACACCTTCCTGGAGCAGGTCAGCCTGGTCTCCGACACCGATGAGCTCGACGGGGACGAGTCCAAGATGGTCCTGATGACCCTGCACACGGCCAAGGGGCTGGAGTTCCCGGTGGTGTTCCTGGTCGGCATGGAGGACGGGGTCTTCCCCCATCTGCGCTCTCTGGGCGAACCCGACGAGCTCGAGGAGGAGCGCCGTTTGGCCTATGTCGGCATCACCCGGGCCCGGGAGCGGCTCTATCTGTCCCACGCCTGGTGCCGAAGCCTGTGGGGTCAGACCCAGTACAACCCTCCGAGTCGCTTCCTGCGGGAGATCCCTGACTACCTGGTCCGGACCGCTGAAGGTGGCCACCAGGCGCTGCGGGCGAGCGGCACCGGAGGGGGCCGGTGGTCCGGACGGATCGGCCGCGACGAGATCGTGGAGTCGGCGATGCGCCGGGGCCGCCGAGCCACTACGTCGAGCAGCGGAGCGGAGGATCTGGGGTTGCAGACGGGTGAGACCGTCGTGCATGCCAAATGGGGTGAGGGCGTCGTCACCGAGGTGCGCGGGGCGGGCTCGAGCGCCCAGGCCACCGTGCGCTTTCCCGGGGTGGGTGACAAGCAGCTGATCCTGGCCATGGCGCCGATCAAACGGGCGTAGGGACCGATTCGATGGGCTCGGCACTGGCGGCGCGTTCGGCAAGGACAGCGGCGACGACCAGGACGGCACCGACGAAGAGATAGTTGGCGCCCTCCCAGCCGTTGTAAGCGAAATGGCGTCCCTCCAGCTCGCCGATGCCGATGAAGGCGTGGGGCACGGCCATGCAGGCGGCCAGCCAGAACAGCCAGTCGACCACGCCGGCGCCCCGCCGTTGGAACATGACGACGACGACCACGGCGGTGACGGCCACCCCGACGGCGATGTTGAGGCCCGGCTCGGCGACATCGGCCCGGGTGAAGAGGTGAGCTGGGGGTAGGGGTGGACACCGATGGCGGCCACCAGGTTGGCGACGGTCCCCACCGTCACACCGACAACGCCCACGACGATCGCCTGGGCCCGGTTCCGGCGCCACACGAACACCCCGATGAGGATGGGGAGGGGCAGGTAGATGATCCGAGCGGTGGCCAGGACGCCGGCGAAGGCCCCGGTGAGCATGGCGGGGACAGGTCCGGCGCGCGCTCCGGCGGTCCCTGCCGCCGAGCGGAGCCCGTTGGGGGTCAGCCAACGATCGGCGGCGGCGACGAGGAGGAGCAGGGCCAGGACCAGGGCCACCGTGTCCTGGCCCTCGGTCATCTCCTTGAAGAGGTGGGGCGAGCAGAACAGCAGGGCCAATCCGAGATTGACCTCCAGGCCGGCCCGGTACACCAGCCGAAAGGTGACGGCCACCAGCGCCATCCAGAACGGGATCATCAGGCCGTACTCGTGGAGCAGGGCGAACGGTGCGTTGAGCACCACCCACGCCGGGCCGGGGCTTGGCGGCCCCGAGATGACCCCTCCGGGGAGGACCAGGTTGTACATGGAGTGACCGTGGAAAAAGGCCAGCGCCGTCTGGATCATGGCATCGGCCTGCGAGGCGCCCCCACCGGCTCGGTGCAGAGCCTCCTCGTGAAATCTCAGGACGATCCCTGTGACGGTGATCCCGGTCAGGAGGACAGCGGTCACGGGAGTGGAACCGACGACTCGCCGCCACCGTTCCGACCTGGGTGTGAGCGTCAGCACGGCGTAGGTGACCGCCGCCGTGGCCGCCACCACGACGACCGACAGCAGAGCCGGGTAGAGGCGGCTGGCATGGCGGTAGAGCTCAGCGACAGAGGGGACTTGCACGACCGCGGTGACGGCGGCGGTGGCCGCCAGCGCCCTCCACCGGCTGATCGGCCCCCACGGCCCCCGCTCCGGGCAGGATCGACGACCGCTAAGCACGACGTTGGGCAAGGTCACCGTCCGATGGTCAAGCTCAGGGTTCAGGGGGTGCAGCTCGCGGGGGGCACCTGGCCAGGCGGGGTGCCGGGCAGCGTGTAGGTGGTCGACGACGTGCCTTGGGGAGGAGGTGGGGTGGTCGTCGCGGGGGCCGCGGTGGTCGTCGTCGCCCCCGGCTTGGCCAGACCCGAGTAGCTGCTGCCGGTGGTCAGCTCCAGGTTGTAGCTCGTCGAGGTGAGCGCCGGATCGGCGGTCAGGGTGGCGCCGCCCACCAGCTTGCTGGCCAGGAGCTGAGCCGAGGAAAGGGAGTCAGGTGCATAGTGGATCTGGTTGCCGGCGCCCACATAGGCCCGGGACGAGGCGTTGGTGGTGGCCTTGTAACCGGCGCCGCTCAGCGCCGTGGTGGCCTGACCGGCCTGGCCGCTGACCCCGCTCCCGTTGACCACCTCGACACTCACCGACGACGGGCTGGGTGCGTTGGCGGGCGCTTTGGTCGACGTGGGCGCCGCCGTCGACGACGAGGTGGGCGCCGAGTCCGCCGAGGTCCCCAGATGGTTGAAGGAGGTGATGTTGGTCTGGGCCTGAGGTTGGTCCAGGCTGAGGACGTCCTGGCCGCCGATGGTCTCGGGCTTCACCGGAAGGGTGGCGGTGGGGATGGCGGTCGAGTTGATGCCCCGGAAGATCTTGGCCAGCGAGACGATGAGGCTGGTCGAGAACCCGTTGTCGACGGTCAGGTTTTTGGTGACGCCGCTGACGATGTTGTTGAGGGCCACGGGGTTCGTGAACTGGCCCTGGGCCTTGTCGACCATGCGCTTGACGAACGCCTGTTGGCGCTGGATGCGGGCCAGGTCACTGGCGGCCTCGGGGTGGAACTCGCCGTTCTGGTAGTACTCGTAGTGACGGGACCGGACGAAGGCCAGGGCCTGACTCCCGCCCAGGTCGACGCAACCGGCCTGATGTACGAACAAGCCGGAAAAGAAGTCCCTCACGGCGGTGGGGAACCAGATGTGCACACCGCCAATGGCGTCGGTCACCTGGCGGAACGAATCGAAGTTCATCTCCACGTAGTGGTTGATGGGGATGCCCAGGTCGTCCTGGATGGTCTGGACCAAGAGGTTGGGTCCGGAATCGAACGCCGAGTTGATGCGGGTCTGGCCCATGCCCTGGACCGGTACGTACAAGTCCCGGGGGATGGACATCAAGGTGATCTGGCGGGACGCGGGGACGACGCGAGCCAGCATGATGGTGTCGGAGCGTTGCCCGCCCGCTGCCGAGCTGCCCCCGAAGGCCTTGCCGTCGGCCAGCGTGCGGGTATCGCTGCCCACGATGAGCATGGTGAACGGCTTGCCGGCGCCGGACTTGGACAGGGCGGCGATACTGTCGGTCTTGATCCGCCCGAGCTGAACGTTGATGTAGCCGTAGGCGCTGGCCACGCTGATGATGGCGATGGCGGCGATCACGTTGACGCCGACGAGGATCCGACGGGGCCAGCGCCGCCGGCGGCCGGGCCGGAACCGGACGGGCGCGACCCGGGAGCCGCTCAGAGCTTCAGGCGGTTGCTCGTTGCTCGGTCGTCGTGGTCGGTTGAGATCACTCACGGTCACTCTCGGCAGTCGGCGGTCATGGCTGTACAACCCCTCCGCCCAGGGCTGCGGTTGTCATCAGCCGCGCGGAACCTCCAAACACACGAGCACAGATCCCGGGCGGGTAAAGGGACGACCACCGCACCAGGGAACGCTAGCGGTGCGGAACGGTCGGATGGTGGCATGGCCCCGGGGGACAGGCCGGGGACGTCGTCCCGGTGGATGGGCCCCAGCAGGAGCATCCGGCGTAGTATGCCCGGACGATGCGACGTCGGTACCGAGTTGTCGTGGCCAAACCGGGTCTCGACGGTCACGACCGTGGTGCCCGAGTCATCGCCCGGGCCCTGCGGGAGGCCGGCTTTGAGGTCATCTACACCGGGTTGCACCAGACGCCGGCCCAGATCGTGGAGGCCGTGCTCCAAGAGGACGCCGACGCCGTCGGTCTGTCCATCCTCTCCGGCGCCCACATGACCCTGTTTCCCAAGGTCATCGAGCAGCTCCAGGCGGGCGACGCCGGCGATGTGCTGATCTTCGGTGGAGGCATCATTCCCGAGGCCGACGCCGCTGAGCTCGGGCGCCTCGGCGTCACCCGCATCTTCACCCCCGGTGCTCCGCTGGCGACAATCACCGACTGGCTCGAGGAGGCGCTCGATGCACGAGAGAGCGCCGGGGCCAGCTGAGCCCGGCCAACCCTTCTGCCCCCTTCCCCCAACGAGGAGCGATCGTGGACCTGTTCGAGTACCAGGGCAAGCAGTACTTTGCCCGCTTCGGCATCCCGGTGTCACCGGGTGGCATCGCCGACACCGTTGACCAGGCCGTGGCCGCCGCCGAATCGGCAGGGTTCCCGGTGGTGGTCAAGGCCCAGGTGCAGGTCGGAGGTCGGGGCAAGGCCGGCGGGGTGAAGTTGGCCACCAACGTCGATGAGGTCCGTACCCATGCCGGCAACATCCTCGGTCTCGACATCAAGGGTCATGTGGTGCGGCGCCTGTGGATCGAGCACGCCTCCGACATTGCCAAGGAGTACTACGCCAGCTTCACCCTCGACCGGGCCGCCAAGCAGTATCTGGGCATGGTCTCGGCCAAGGGCGGTGTCGAGATCGAGACGGTCGCGGAGGAGGATCCCGATGCCCTGGCCCGGCTCTACATCGACCCGGCGATCGGTTTCACCGAGACCCAGGCTCGAGCCCTTGTCGTCGACGCCGGCCTGGATCCCGAGGCTCATGACGGAGCGATCGGCATCCTGTTGAACCTGTACCGCTGCTACGTCGAGGGCGACGCCGACCTGGTCGAGATCAACCCTCTCATCCTCACCCCCGACGGGCGGGTCCATGCTCTCGACGCCAAGGTGACCCTCGACGACAATGCCTCCTACCGTCATCCCGAGTGGGAGGACTTCCGTGACATCGACGAGTTCGACGAGCGGGAGCGCCTGGCCCGTTCGAAGGGATTGCAATATGTGGGCCTCGACGGCCTCGTGGGCATCATCGCCAACGGGGCGGGGCTGGCCATGAGCACCTGCGACGTCGTCAACCAGGTCGGCGGGAGCCCGGCCAACTTCTTGGACATCGGAGGTGGCGCCAACGCCGATGTCATGGCCAACGCCCTCGATGTCATCAACTCCGATCCCAAGGTGCGGGCCATCTTCATCAACATCTTCGGTGGCATCACTCGCGGCGAGGAGGTGGCCAAAGGGATCAAGGCCGCCCTCGAACGAGTCGAGATCACCGCACCGATGGTCATACGCCTCGATGGGACGAACGCCGAGGAAGGCCGGGAAATTCTCAAGACCGTCGAGTCCGACAAGGTCATCTCGGCACCCACCATGTTGGAGGCGGCCCGTAGGGTCGTCGAGCTCGCCGGAACCGGGCAGGCTGGAGGGCAATCATGAGCATCTTCGTCGATGAGACCACCAAGGTCGTCGTCCAGGGCCTGACCGGCGGCCAAGGCCGGTTCCATGGCCTGCGAAACCGGGACTACGGCACCCAGATCGTCGCCGGGGTCACCCCGGGCAAGGGCGGCGGTGACGTCGAGGGCATCCCCATCTTCGACACGGTGGCCGAAGCCCGGGAGGCGACGGGCGCCAACGCCAGCTTCGTGTCCGTTCCCCCAAGGGCTGCAGGCGCGGCCATCCTCGAGGCGGCCATCGCCGGCATCGGCTTCGTGGTCTGCATCACCGAGGGCATCCCCGCCCACGACGAGGCCCGGGTGTTCAACACCCTCGCCGAGCAGTACCCCTCGACCCGGCTCCTCGGGCCCAATTGCCCCGGCATCATAAGCCCCGGGAAGACCAACATCGGGATCACCGCCGGCGAGATCGCCCTTCCTGGTGGGCCGGTCGGCATCGTCAGCCGCTCCGGGACCCTTACCTATCAGGCGCTCTACGAGCTGAAGCAGATGAACATCGGGGTCACCACCTGTGTCGGCATCGGCGGCGACCCGGTACCGGGCACGAACTTCATCGACTGCCTGGCCGCCTTCGAGGCCGATCCCGACACCTTGGCCGTCATCCTGATGGGCGAGATCGGTGGCGTCGAGGAGGAGAAGGCCGCCGACTTCATCGCCTCGTCGGTGACCAAGCCGGTTGTGGCCTACATCGCCGGCGTCACCGCCCCGCCCGGCAAGAAGATGGGCCATGCCGGCGCCATCGTCTCGGGCAGCAAGGGTACGGCCCAGGCCAAGATGGACGCCCTCGCGACAGCGGGCGCCCGCGTGGTCCTCAACCCGACCGAGGCCGGCGAGAAGATGGCGGAGATCGTCAAAGGGCTGTGATCGCCGCTGGGCGACGCCCTCAGTAGCCGGCTATGAGCTTGAAGGCGGCGCCGGACGGGTCGGCGACCGTGGCCAGGCGACCGTAGGGCGTGTCCTCGGCGGCCATGAGCGTCGCCCCCCCGAGGTCGCCGACCTTGGTCAGGGCCACATCCGTGTCCTCGACCAGGAAGTAGGTCGACCAGTGCGAGGGGACACCCTCGGGGAGGAAGCCGGAGGCATCCATGATCCCGGCCCGTTGCTCCTCGCCCTGTCCCAGGGTCGTGTAAGAGAACTCGGGTGTCGCCGGCCACATGGGTGTCCCAGTGGAAGACCGTGCGGTAGAAGTCGACCGACGCCTGGTAGTCCCGGGTCAGCAACTCGAACCATGCCGGGGCACCCAACTTGGCGAGGGATCCGAACCCGCGATGGAGGCCGGGCTGCCAGGCTCCGATGCTGGCACCGCCGGGGTCACCGACCACGGCCATGGCCCCCAGGTCACCGACATCCATCGGTGCCACAGAGATCTGGCCCTTGTGGGCCGTGGCGGCATCGACGGTCTTCCTGGCGTCGTCGGTGGACAGGTAGACCGACCACACGTCAGGCACGCCCGAATCGGCCGGGTTGGCCATGCAGCCGGCCGCCAGCATGCCGTCCCTGGCGAAGTTGAAGTATCCGCCGAACTCCTCGTTGGGGTCCTCGGCCGTCCAGCCGAACAGCTCACCGTAGAACTCCCGGCTGCGGGCGGTGTCGGATGTCATCAGGTCGATCCAACAGGGTGATCCGATTGGTGCGTCGTCAGGTCGGGGAGGCACAGGAGCTCCTTCTTTCTCGTGATACGGGCCTTGTGCTGGCTCTGACGCCGCCACCGCTCCGAACTCATCGGCCCGGGACCAAAAGGCATGGCAGATCCGCCACCTGGGACGCCTCGAGCGCCGTCAGCGCGGCGGCCATCGCCGGACCGTCGACTAGCGTCGTCTCGGTGAGCGAGTCGTACGCGAGCACGCCCAACGCGGGGCGGTCCCGTCTCGGCGTGCTGGCTTCTGGTAGCGGAACGGTGCTCGGGGCCATCCTGGATGCCGGCCTTCCTGTCGCCGTCGTCCTCGTCGACCGGCCATGCCCCGCGGTCAGCTTGGCGGAGGCGGCCGGAGTCCCGGTGGTGACGCTGCTGCGAGACAGCTACGGACCCGATTTTGACCGGGCGGCCTACACCGAGCGAGTCGTCGGGGCTCTCGACGCCGTGGCCCTCGATGCGGTGGCCATGGCCGGCTTCGGCACCGTTCTCGGCCCCGCCATCTTCGAGCGGTGGCCCGGTCGGGTGCTCAACACCCACCCGGCGCTGCTCCCCGCGTTCAAGGGATGGCATGCCGTCAGGGATGCCCTCGGGGCCGGGGTGGCCACCACCGGTTGCACCGTGCATGTGGCTACCGAGACCGTCGACGCCGGGCCCATCCTCGCCCAACAGGAGGTCGCCGTCGAAGCTGGCGACACCGAGCTCAGCCTCCACGAGCGGATCAAGGTGGTCGAACGGCGCCTGTACCCGGCCACCATCCGCCAATTCCTGGCCGGCATCATCCCGTCGCCAGACCCAACCTCGCCGGGCTACGCCCACCAGGCGGTCGACGTGGACGACGAGCAACCAGAAGCGGAGAGCCCAGTGAAAGCGGACCAACAGAAGGTGGAGCATCAGAAGGTGGACCAGCGGTGAGGGTGCTCCTGTCGGTGTACGACAAGACGGGCCTGGCGGACCTGGCCCAGGGCCTGGTCGCCGGCGGTCACAGCCTGGTGGCGAGTGGTGGTACGGCCGCGGCTCTGGAGGGCGCGGGCATCGGCCATGTGACCGTCGAGTCGGTGACCGAAGCCCCCGAGATGCTCGGCGGTCGGGTCAAGACCTTGCACCCGAAGACTTTGGGGGGGATCCTGGCCGACCTGTCCAAGCCCGAGCACCGCGCTGACCTGGAGAGCCAAGGGATCGAGCCCATAGGACTGGTGGTCTGCAACCTCTATCCGTTCCGCTCGAACCCTTCAATCGAGCTGATCGACGTCGGGGGCCCGACCATGGTCCGGGCCGCGGCCAAGAACTGGGCCCATGTCGGCGTCGTCGTCGACCCCGATGACTACGGGGAGGTCCTGACCGAGCTGGAGAGTGACGGCGCCCTCTCCGACGGTCTGCGCCGGCGCCTGGCCCGGGCCGCGTTCGCCCACACCGCGGCCTACGACGCGGCCATAACCACCTGGTTCGACACCGTCGCCGATGCTCCCGTCGAGCAGCCGGCGGCGCTGCCGCCGACCGTCCACCTGGCCCTGGAGCGAGCTCAGCCGCTGCGCTACGGGGAGAACCCCCATCAGCGCGGGGCCCGCTATCGCGAAATCGGCACCCACAGCTGGTGGGACGACGTGGTCCAGCACGGTGGGAGGGCGCTCAGCTATCTCAACCTCTACGATGCCGACGCAGCCTGGCGACTGGCCCACCAGCTCGCCGACCTCGGCCCTGCGGTGGCGGTGGTGGTCAAGCATGCCAACCCGTGCGGCGTGGCCGTGGCGACCGACCTGGCGACCGCCTACGAGCGGGCCTTCGAGTGCGATCCGATGTCGGCCTTCGGCGGCATCGTGGCCCTCACCGGCCACGTCACCGGCCCCGTAGCCCGGGAATTGGTAGCCAACGCCAAAGCCGACGTCCTCATCGCCCCCGGGTTCGACGAGGATGCGCTGCGCCTGTTCGCGGAGACCAAGAGCAGCAAGAACATGCGTGTCCTCTCCGCTCCCCTGCCGGCCCCGGATGGCTGGCATGTGCGCCAGATCAGCGGTGGGTGGTTGGTCCAGGACCCCTATGTCTTCGCCACCGGCCGCCCCGACTGGCGGGTGGTGACCAAGGCCGCGCCCCGCCAGGATCAGTGGCGGGACCTGGAGCTGGCTTGGCGGGTCTGCGCTGCGGTGAAGTCCAATGCCATCGTCCTGGCCGTCGATGGTACGGCCGTTGGTATCGGCGGCGGCCAGCAGAACCGGGTGACCCCGGGTGAGATCGCCGTGGCCCGGGCCGCGGGACGGGCCCGGGGGGGCGCCGCCGCCAGTGATGCCTTCTTCCCCTTTCGGGATGGCCTCGATGCGGTCGCGGCAGCAGGCGTGGCCACCGTCGTCCAACCCGGTGGTTCCATGGGTGACGACAAGGTCATCGCCGCAGCCGACGAGCACGGCCTGGCCATGGTCTTCACCGGCGAACGGCAGTTCCAACATTGAGTGCCGTCCTCCTCCCGGGCGCGCCGGTCGCCGAAGCCGTGCTCAGCGATGTGAGAATGCGTGTCGCCGATTTGGGAGCCAAGGGCCGTCAGGTGGGGCTGGGCACGATCCTGGTTGGTGAGGACCCCGCCAGTGCCGGATATGTGGCCAAGAAGCACCAAACATGCGAAGAGATCGGCATGGCCAGCTTCGACGAGCGGATTCCGGCGACCGCCAGCCAGGCCGACCTGCTTGCGGCCGTGGCCCGCTTCAACGCCGATCCTGAGGTCGATGCGTACATCATCCAGAACCCGGTGCCAGCCGGGTTCGACTTCAACGAGGCCATGCTGGCGGTCGATCCGGCCAAGGACGCCGACGGCCTCCACCCCACCAACCTCGGCCTCCTGGCTCTCGGTGCCCCATCGGCACCGCGACCCTGCACCCCGTTGGGCATCAAGGCCCTTCTCGCTCACCATGGCATCCCAGTCGTCGGTCGGGAGGTGGTCATCGTGGGTCGAGGCCCGACGCTCGGTCGCCCGCTGTCCATGCTGCTGGCGTTGAAGGAACCGGGCGCCAACGCGGCGGTGACCGTCGTGCACACCGGTGTCGCCAACTGGGGCGACCTGACCCGCCGGGCCGACATCGTCGTCGGGGCGGCCGGAGTGCCGAGCATGATCACACCGGATCTGATCCGGCCCGGCTCCGTGGTCATCAGCGGCGGGATCTCATGGGAGGGACGCCGCCTTCGTCCTGACGTCGACGAGGCCTGCAACGAGGTGGCCGGGTGGATCACCCCCCGCCTCGGCGGGGTCGGAGTCACGACGGTGGCCATGCTCCTGGCCAACACCGTTGCCGCCGCCGAGCGTCGGTCGACCCCGTCTCACGCGGCGTAGCCTGAGCCATGGCCAAGATCGCAGAGCTCCTGGCATCGGGGCGCACCTTCTCGTTCGAGTTCTTCCCGCCGAAGGACGACGCCGAACACGAACGGCTGGTGCGCACGCTGATCCAACTGCAGCCTCTCGAGCCGTCCTTCGTGTCGGTCACCTACCGGGGCGGTCCCTCTTCGCGGCGGCGCACCCACGAGCTGGTGGCGGCCATGCTCAAGGTGACAACCCTCAACCCGATGGCCCACCTGATCTGCGTGGGGCATGCCCGCCTGGAGCTGGCTGAGATCCTCGTCGATCTCCGCAAGGCCGGCATCGACAACCTCATGGCTCTCGGTGGTGACCCACCGATCGACCCAAACGCAAGTGCCGGCGAGCTGCGTTACGCCAGCGAGCTGGTCGAGTTGGCTCGTGCCATCGGTGGTTTCTCCATCGGGGTGGCGGCCCACCCGGCCGGTCACCCGAAGTCACCTGACCGGCGGGCCGACCGGGACCGCCTGGCGGCCAAGCTGCGCGCTGCAGATTTCGCCGTCACCCAGTTCTTCTTCGACGTGGAGGAGTACACCGAACTGGTCGACGACCTGGCGACCAGGGGCCTGGACAAGCCGGTCGTTCCCGGGATCATGCCGGTGACGAGCCTGACCTCCCTCAAGCGCATGACGGCCATGGGCGGGGTCGTTCCCTCCTGGCTGCGAGAGCGGCTCGAGGGTGCGGGGGACGCCGACTCGGTGCGGGCGGCAGGCATCGAGGCTGCCACCGAGCTGTGCGCCGGTCTGCTCGACGCCGGCGCCCCCGGGCTGCACTTCTACACCCTCAACTTCTCGCGGGCCACGGCGGAGATCTACGCCAACCTCGGTATCGCCGCCTCCCTCTCGGGTGCGGGGGAGCCGTGATCGACGCCGAGGTCGAGGGATGAACAACCGGGTCTGTGCCCTCCTGGGCTGTGCCTATCCCTTGATCGCCTTCAGTCATTGCCGGGACGTGGTCGCGGCGGTTACCAACGCCGGTGGTTTCGGTGTCCTCGGGGCCGCGGCGTACAGTCCCGAGGCCCTCGACCGGGAACTGACCTGGATCGACGAGGCGGTTGGAGGGCGGCCCTACGGAGCCGACATCCTCGTTCCCGCCCGCGTGGAGGGCGGCGGTGGGGGCGAGGGTGCCGGTCCCGGGGCCGGAGATCTTGCCGCCCTGGTGCCCGCCGAGCAACGGCAGTTTGTGGCAGGGATCCTCGCCTCCCACGGTGTCGGCGGCGGCGAGCCGGTCCAACCGGCAGGCGCGGCCGCCGCCATGGGATCGGCCCGGAACAATGAGGCGCTGCTCGAGGTCATCTTCGCCCATCCGATCCGCCTGGCGGCCAACGCCCTCGGCGTCCCCACCCCGGCCATGCTCGACCAGGCCCACCACGCCGGAGTTCCGGTCGCGGCCCTGGTCGGCAGCCGGGTACACGCCGAGCGTCAGGTGGCGGTCGGCGTGGACCTGATCGTGGCCCAGGGCGGGGAGGCGGGGGGCCACTGCGGCGAGGTTTCCACCATGGTGCTCGTCCCCGAGGTCGTTGACGCGGTGGCGGCCAGCGGCACGCCGGTTCCGGTCGTCGCTGCTGGTGGGATCGTCACCGGCCGGCAGATGGCCGCCGCCCTGGCCCTCGGGGCCGAAGGGGTATGGACCGGTTCGGTGTGGCTCACCACCGACGAAGCGGAGACGGCGCCGGCCACCAAGGCCAAGATGCTGACGGCCACGTCGGGCGACACGGTGCGATCCCGGAGCCGCACCGGGAAGCCGTCGCGCCAGCTGCGCTCCGCCTGGACCGACGCCTGGGACTCCGACGCGGCACCCTCGGCGCTGCCCATGCCCCTGCAGTCGATGTTGACCGAGCCTGCCTTGCGCCGGGTCGACCAGGCCGCGGCGGGAGGCAACACCGGCGCCAAGGATCTGGCCACCTACTGGGTCGGCCAGGGCGTCGGGTTGATGAATGCGGCCCGACCGGCCCGCCGGGTGGTGGCCGAGATGATCGAGGAGCTGGTAGCCACCATCGACCGCCTCGGTCAGCTCGGCGACTGAGCGGCTGCCGACGGCTCCCCCGGGCGGCGGGGCGGGGCGATGATCACCGGGCCCTGTCCTCGAGGGGGCCCGGATACGCCTCCTCCGCCAGCACCGTCAGCCTTCCGGCGTGGTGGCGGACGAAGAGGAGCCCGAGACCGATCCCCACGACGGCCGCCCCGCCGAGGGCGAGGTTGATGGTCCCTGACACCCGCCGGAGGGCGTCACCGGCGACGTAGGCGACGAAGGTGTAGACGGCGGCCCAGACGACGCCGCCGGTCGTGTTGTAGACCAGGAACCGCCGCCAACGCATCCGGTTGGTGCCGGCCAGGAACGCTGCATAGGTGCGGAGCACGGAAACGAACCGGCCGAAGAACACGACCTTGCCGCCGTGGCGGTCGAAGATGTATCGGCCCACCTTGACCTTGCCCTCGTCGAGCCGGACGTAATGACCGTAGCGGCGCAGGAGCTGGTAGCCGCCCCGGTCGCCGATCCAGAAGCCGATGTTGTCGCCGACGATGGCGGCGGCCGCAGCCGCGATGAAGATGACCCACACCGAGAGATTGTGGGTGTGGCCGGCGTAGATGGCGGCCAGGATGAGGATCGTCTCACCGGGGAGAGGCACGCCGACGCTCTCAGCGCCGACCAGGAGGGCTACCGCGAAGTAGCCGTAGGTGGAGATGAGGTGGTTCACGGCCCGGCCCCGCGCTCGTCGACCGGGCTGGGGGGCGTCACGGACGCCATCCTAGGGATGCGAACCATGGGTTCCGGGAGAGCTCAGGCCAGGGGCAGGGGGGCGCCCCGTTCGGACTCCGGGCGGGACCCGTGGATGCGGCGGTCGCCCTCGGCGATAGCCACGTCGTTGATGCTCGCCTCCCGTCGCCGCATGAGGCCATCGTCGGCGAACTCCCACTGCTCGTTGCCATAGCTCCGCCACCACTGACCGGACGCGTCGTGCCACTCGTACTGGAAGCGCACGGCGATGCGGTTGGCGGTCCACGCCCACAGGTCCTTGCGCAGCGCATAGTCCAGCTCCCTCTCCCACTTTCGGGTCAGTCCCTATGTCCCCTGGCGGTGACGTCACGAGGACGTGAAAATGGTGTGGGCAGCCCCGTGACGCCGTCGTTTCCTTGGCCCTTGAGGCCGTCGGTCAGTCTGGCGCCGGGGCCCGACCTTG
>JBPCNZ010000006.1:0-12696 GCA_051000755.1 Acidimicrobiales bacterium
GGCATCGGGTGCGGGCGCCGAGCGCGACAGCTGCGGGAGCAGTCGGGCGATGGCGTTCACCAACTCGTCGGTCACCACGTGGACCTCGGAGATCTTGAGCACGCCCGGAACGTAGCGGGAGCCGTGGCCACCTCGCCACGCCGAATCGCTCGACGGTTCTGCGCTCGGTCGTGTCGGACCGCGTCGGGCGGCTCTGGGCCGCTCTTATCGGGCCAGGAGCGCGAGGAGCACGCCCGGGCGAGTTCCGGGCGCCTGTTCTGGCTGATTTTGCCCTGGAATGAACCCCGGAATGAACCGAACGTTCCGGATTTCTCGGCCTCGCGAACCGAAGTTCGCGCTATGCGGAATCGTCGGTTCACGACCGAGCGGAAAGCGATACAAACGGCTCACACCGGACGCAGGTCGCCGGTGCGCCCCGCCCCGGACACCCGCCCCTGCGAGCCCCGCACGCCGCCCCGCCCAGTCGCGGCCCCGCCCAGTCGCGGCCCCGCCCAGTCGCGAGGCCCCCGCCCCGCGAGCCCCACCGAAGGCTCACGCCTCGACGGTCACCGTGGCGGCGTCGTAGCGCCGGAACCCGGGGAGGACGGCGGCCAGCACCAAGGCGCCGGCGACACAGGCCAACCCGCCGGAGATGACGGAAACGGCCGTGCCCAGCCCGTCGGCCACCGCTCCTGCCTCCAGATCACCGAGGCGGGGGCCGCCCTGGACGACGGCGATCTGCAGCGCCGACAGCCGTCCCCGGAGGCGGTCGGGGACCGAGCTCTGCAGGATGGTGTTGCGGAACACCGCAGAGATGACGTCCGCCCACCCGGCGACGGCGAGGAGGGCGATGGCGACAGCCAGCCACGGCACCGCCCCGAAGGCGGCGATGGCCGCCCCCCAGATCGCCACGGAGACGATCACGGCCCAGCCCTGCCGGCGGACGCCGGCCACCCACCCGGTGGTCAGCGCCCCGATCAGGGCCCCCACGCCCGGGCCGGCGTAGAGGAACCCGACGGCTTGTGCGCCCCCGTGGAACACGCCGACACCAAGGGCGGGAAAGAGGGCACGGGGCATCCCGAAGACCATGGCGTTGATGTCCAGCAGGTAGATGCCCTGGATGGAGGGGCGGCCCCGCAGGAACGCCAGACCCTCGACCACCGAGCGCAGCCCGGCGGGGCGGCTGCCGGCCGCCGGGGGGATGGGCCGCAGAGCCATGGCCCCCGCGAACGCCACCCCGTAGCTGGCCACGTCGAGCCAGTACACGGTGCTCACCCCGGCTCCGCTCAGGAGCAGCCCGGCCACGGCGGGCCCGGCGACGGCCCCGACCTGGATCTGGACCTGCCACAGGGCGTAGGCAGCGGAGAGGAACGGGCGCTCGACGAGCAGCGGGATCGATGCGTTGTAGGCCGGGCGGTCGAAGCCGGCCAGGCCGCCGGCCATGGCGGTGAAGGCGAACATGGGCCACAGCGACGGGTGGGCCAGGCCCCCGTTGATGGCGAGGCCGACGGATGCGGCGGCCTGGAGGAGCTCGACGACGAGTAGCAGCCGCCGGCGGTCATGGGCATCGGCGACGGCCCCGCCGATCAGCGAGCAGAACAGGAGGGGCAGAAGTTGGGCCAGGCTGACCAGGCCCACGTCGAGCGACGAACGGGTGAGCAGGTACACCTGGTAAGGCACGGCGACGAGGGTGAGCTGGGTGCCGAGCGTGGACACCATCTGGGCCCCGAAGAGAATGCGGAAATCCCGGGAGCGCCGCAGCGGAGTCAGGTCGAGAAGCAGCTTGGGTCGGGCCACGACCCGCTCAGGGTAGGCCACGTGCCCTTGGCCGCCCCTGACCACCCGACCGCCCCTGACCACCCGACCGCCCCGCGCTCCGAGACCCCACGACCCGGCCCGCCCCGGCCCCCGCCCGCTACCGTCGGTGCATGACTGTGACGGCGAAGGGACCGTGACGGCGGCGTGACCGCTACGGCCGAGGGACGCGACGACGCGGCCGGCGTCGGCAACCGGCTGGCCCTGTTGGAGGCCGCGTTCGCCGCCACGCCGGTCGGGGTGGCGGTGGTCGACCCGAACGGTCGCTGCGTCGAGGTCAACCCATCGTTCTGCATCCTCGTGGGCCGCCCCGCCGAGGACCTGGTCGGCCGCAGCTACCTCGACCCGCTCCACCCCGACGATCGGGAGGCGAACCTGGCACGGGCTCGCCGGGCCCTGGCCGGGGCCCACGACAGCTACGAGCTCGACGAGCGAGTGGTGCGTCCCGACGGGACGGTCCGCTGGGCCCACAGCCATACCCGTTTGGACCGCCAGGGCCACGGGCGACCGGTGCGCTTCGTGGCCGTGCTCGTCGATGTGACCGACCAGCGGGCCGCGTCCGACGCCCTGGCCGCTTCCGAGGAGCGTTACCGGACGCTGGTGGAGAACCAGCCCGGCCTGGCCGTGTTCGTCTACGACGCCGAGCTGCGCCTGCAGACGGCAGCCGGATCGGCCCTGACCGCGGCCGGGGTTCGACCCGACGACCTGGTCGGCCGAGCCGCCGTCGAGGTGATCGACCCCACCAACCAACCGGTGCTGATGCCGTTGCTGCGGGCCGCCATGGCGGGCCGGGCCGGATCGGTGGAGTTTCAGTCGGCAGGCTCCCAGATCTGGTATCTGGTCGACGCCGAGCCCCTCCCCGGCCAGGACGGCCGACCGGACCGGGCTCTGCTGGTGGTGCGCAACACCACTGCCTTGCGCTCCGCCCGCCAGGCGGCGGACGAGGCCGAGGAACGCTTCCGAGTGGCGGCGGAGTCGTCGCCGATCTCGGTGGCGCTCGTCGATTTCGATGGCCGGTACCGGCGGGTGAACCAGGCCATGTGCGATCTGTTCGGCTATCCCCGCGAGCAGCTCGAGGGAGCCAGCATGGTGGAGCTGACAACACCTGACCACCAGGCCGTGGCCCGTTCCACCCTCGCGGCAATGGCCGCCGGTGAGATCACCGTGCACCACAGGGACAAGCGCTTCCGCCGCGCCGACGGCTGCGACGTGTGGGTCAGCACCCACGCCGTGACCATCGCCGGTCCCGACGGGCGACCTGATCACCTCTTGATCCACTACGTCGACATCGACGCCCGGGTTCGGGACCGCCAGGCCCTGGCTGCGGCCGAGCTGCAGGCCCGCCAGATCGCCGAGCTGTCCCCCGACGGGATGATCGTGGTCGACGAGGATGGCCGGATCGCCTATGCCAACCAGGCCGTGGCCGAGATGGTGGGCGAGCCCAGGCCCGAGAGCCTGATCGGCGTGGACCTCGAGGCGCGCCGGCCGCCCGGTGGCGATCGGGCCACCGAGGCTCGGTGGAAGTCGGTCCGGGGTGGGGAGACGGTGCGGGCGTCGACGGAGACCCTCGTCCGCCGTGACGGCCGCCTGGTGCATGTCGAGATCAGCTCCGCCTCGATCCTGTTTCGAGGTCGGCGCGCCATCCTGTCGATCGTGCGTGACGTGAGGGAACGCTTGGCCCGGGAGGCGGAGTTGCGCCGTGTCCAGGAGCGGTTGCGCCAGTCGCTCGACAACGCCCCCATCGGCCAGGCCGTCGTCGACCTCGACGGCACGTGGTTGGAGGTCAATCCGGCCTTGTGCACCATGCTCGGCTACCAAGCTGACGAGCTGCTCAAGCTGACCCTCCGGGACATCACCCACCCCGACGACGTCGAGGCCGACGAGGATCTGTTCGAGCAACTCGTGAGCGGCGACATCCCCAACTACACCGTCGAGAAGCGTTACCTCCGTGCCGACGGGCAGATGATCTGGGGGCTGAAGCACGCCTCCGCCGTGAGTGACCACTTGGGGCGAACCGTCTCCACGGTCAGCCAGATCCAGGACATCACCGAAGAGCACCAGCACCGGGCCCGCATCGACGCCCTGCAGGCCCGCTTCGCCACCCTCGTTGAGCACGGGTCCGATGTCATTGCCATCATCGACCAGAGGCTGCGGTTCACCTACGCCAGCCCCGCCTACCGGGACGTGTTCGGGGTCGACCCGGCGGAGGTGATGGGTGAGAACATCGCAGCCCGGATCCACCTCGACGACATCGATCATGTCACGGCCGCCTTGACGGCCCTGTGGTCCCAGCCCGAGGCGGTGACCACCTTCGAGACGAGAGCGATCCATATGGATGGGACGTGGCGGACCCTGGAGGTGACAGCCAGCAACCGGCTGGCCGACCCCAACGTCGAGGGCATCGTCTGCAACGTGAGGGACGTCACCGAGCGGGCCGAGGCCGCGGCCCGGCTGGCCCACCAGGCCATGCACGACACCCTGACCGATCTCCCCAACCGGGCCCTGCTGCTCGACCGCCTCGATCAGGCCCTGGTCCGGGCGGGGATGTCGGGACAGACCTGCGCCCTGCTGTTCTTGGACCTGGACCACTTCAAGCAGATCAACGACACGCTCGGCCACGGCGTCGGCGATCAGGTGCTCGTCACCGTGGCCAACCGGCTCCGCAAGGTGATCCGTCCCGGTGACAGCGTGGCCCGCTTCGGCGGTGACGAGTTCGTGATCCTGGCCGAGGGCATCAGCGCCACGCCGGCCGCCCTCGACATCGCCGAGCGGATCCGCGCCATCATCACCGAACCGGTCCACCTGGCCCAGCGGACCGTGACCGTCGGGTGCTCGATCGGGATCGCCCTGTCGGACCGGCACCGACCCGACGCCATGCTCCAAGAGGCCGATACCGCCATGTATCAGGCCAAGAAGCACGGCCGTAACCGTTGGGAGGTGTACAACGCGGCCATGCGCAGCACCGCCCGGCGGCGCCTCGACATCGAGGAGCACATCCGCGGCGCGCTCGACCACGATCGTCTCGTCGTGCTCTTCCAGCCCATCGTCGACCTGATCACGGCCAGGCCCACGGGGATCGAGGCCCTGGCCCGCATCCGCACCAGCTCCGGGGAGCTGATCGACCCGGCCGAGTTCATCGCCGTGGCTGAGGACTCGGGGCTCATCGTGCCGCTCGGGGCCCGGGTGCTGGAGATGGCGTGCGCCCAACAGGCTCGGTGGGGGCAGCCGACGCCGGCGGCGACGTACATGTCGGTCAACCTCTCGGCCCGCCAACTGTCGTCCGCCCGTCTCGTCGAGCAGGTCGGAACGACCCTACGCGACCACCGCCTGAACCCGGACCGGCTGTGCCTGGAGCTCACCGAATCGGTCCTCATCGATGCCGGCGCCAGCACCCGGCGTGGCATCGACGACCTCAAGGCGCTGGGCATCACCCTGGCCATCGACGACTTCGGGACGGGCTGGTCCAGCCTCGCCTACCTCCGGCGCTTCCCGATCGACATCATCAAGATCGACCGCACCTTCGTCTCCGGCCTCGGTCACGACAACGACGACACCGAGGTCGTGCGTGCCGTGATCGGCCTGGGCCACGCCCTCCGCCTGACGACCGTCGCCGAAGGGGTCGAGACGCCGAGCCAGGCTGAGCTGCTCCGCGAGCTCGGCTGCGATCACGCCCAGGGGTACCTGTACGGGCGGGCTCAACCGGCCGATCAGCTCGACCTCCTCACGCCACTTCAGTAGGACGGCTCATCCCACCAGGGGAAGACGCCCGGCAGGTCGCGGCTGACCTTCAGTGTCCAGGAGGCGGGCCGCTTCTCGAGGAACGCCATCACTCCCTCGGCGGCGTCGGCCATGGCACCGGTCTCGGCGATGGCTTGGGAGTCGACCCGGTGGGCGACCATGGGGTGCTCGGCGGCCTGCATCCGCCACAGCAGCTGGCGGGTGATGGCGGCGGAGACGGGTCCGACGTTGGCGGCCATCTCCGCGGCGAGGGCCCGGGCCCGGGGAAGCAGCTCGGCGCCGGGGACGACGGCGGCGACCAGGCCGCCGGCGCGGGCCTCGGCGGCGGGGAACACCCGCCCGGTCAGGCACCACTCCAGGGCCTGGCTGATGCCGACCACGCGGGGCAGGAACCAGCTGGCGGCGCCGTCGGGGACGATCCCGCGGGCGGCGAAGACGAAGCCCATCTTGGCGTCCTCGGCGATGAGCCGGACGTCCATGGGCAGGGTCATCGATGCGCCGACGCCGACGGCGTGTCCGTTGATGGCGGCGATGACGGGCTTGAGGCACTCGAAGATCCGTAGGGTGACCACGCCGCCGGTGTCGCGCCGGGCTCGGCCGTCGACGCTGGTGATCCCCCGGGCCGCGGCGTTGAACGTGTCGGCCCCCTCGGACAGATCGGCGCCCGCGCAGAACGCCCGGCCCGCGCCGGTCACCACGACGGCACGGATGTCGTCGTCGGCGTCGATGCGGTCGAAGGCGGCCAGGATCTCCTTGGCCATGGCCCCGGTGAAGGCGTTGAGCCGGTCCGGCCGGTCGAGGGTGAGGGTGGCCACCCCGGCGTCGACGTCCAACCGGATGGTCTCGAAGTCGGGCATGGTCGGAGCGTACCGGTCCGGCTCAGGGCCCGATGCAGCTGCAGGCGCGGGGGATGCAGCCTCCGCCCTGGGCCCGGTTCAGGATCTCCTCGACGACGAGTCGTTTTACCTCAGCCAGGTCCACGCCAGGCCCTGCCACCTTGGTGCTGAGGGTGCGGTCCCAGTACCAGGCGTCCGGGCCGAGGGTCACCTCGGGCGCCGCCGACTCGCCGGTCCCCGCTCGGGGATGGCGCCCGGCGGCGCGCACCGGGAGGAAGCCTTCGGCGGCCGCCTCGTCGGAGAGCGCATCCCACGCGCGTCCGGCCGCCCGGCCCAGCACGCCCACGTTGACGACCAGAGCACCGCCCATGCGCCGTTGCCAGGGAAGCCCGCTGTGGGTGCAGAGCACGAGGTCGGCGCCGCTGGCGGCCAGCCGCCGGCGGATGTCGGCTTCGGGCAGCGACTCCCAGAAGAAGTCGTTCAGGCCGAGAGGCGAGCCGTGGACCAGGTGAACGTCGACCCCGCCGATCGTTTCCCGCCGCTCGGTCGGTCAGGTCGGGAGAGAGTCCCGTGAGCACGGTGAAGAAGGCGTAGCAAACCAGGGTCAGGACGAACATGCGTCGCCGCCCGAACCGGTCGGCCAGACGACCGCCGACCAGCGCCCCCACGAGGATGCCTCCCAACCACACGGCCAGGACCGCGTCGCGCTGGGCGGTGCTGGCGTGAAAATGGTCCCCGAGCGGTCCGACGGCGCTGCCGAAGAGGGAGACCTCCAACGAATCGAACAACCAGCCCGCGCCCAGAGCCAGCAGGATGCCGCGGTGGGCGGGGCTCAACGCAGCCGGTCGAGTCGCGCCCCGATTTGGTCCACGCTGCTGGCTGTCACCACGACCCAGCCCCCCTTGGCGTGCCAGGCTCAGGGTCGATATGAACACCGGTTGATGACCACCGCCCCCATCGTCTCAGGGTCGGAGAAATGCGTCAAGCAGGTGGCGGTTCCGGTAACGTCCTGGTCGATCGCCATGCCCAGACGAGTGCCAACACGGCAAGGTGAGCGCAGTGCCCCCGATGTGGTTGACGTCCTGCGGGCCCTCGCCGACCCGAGCCGTCTCCGTATCTTTCGTGCCCTTCGAGTCTCCGAGCGTTGCGTCCGGGACCTGGTGGAGACCGAAGGACTCTCCCAGCCCCTGGTCAGCCACCACCTGCGGGTGCTCCAGGAGGTCGGACTGGTCCAGAACCGGCGCTGGGACGGCTTCGTGCTCTACGCCGTCGATCCCCGCGGCCTCGGCCTGGCCCGCGACGGCGTCGGCGAGCTGTTGGACATCGATCGGCTGGCCGACGCGGCCCTGCCCGGCGGCAACTCCAACTGCTGCAGCTGAGCCCTTGACTCTCCGGTAGGGGGAGGCTCGACGCTCGACGGCATGATCGCCGTCAGCTCCCTACCAGCCCACGCCCGTCGCCGATTCGCCGCCTGGCCCAGGGCGGGGCGGCCGCCCTGATGGCCCCCAACGTCCTGTCCCTCCTCGGTGTCATCTACACCGGTCGGGACCGGCTGCGCGCCATCAGCATCTACGGGATGGTCATGGGGGTGGCGGCCACCAGCGGCCAGCTCATCGGCGGCCTGATCCGTCGCATCACGCCCATCGTCGCCTCCTTGTCCCTGCACCCGTTCTACACCCCCAGGGAGCACGCCGCGGCCGGTAACCAACGGCCGGCCGCTACCGTTCGAACGTGGAGCCGCAGCGTCGCCGAATCCCTTCGCCGGGGGGTGGGCGCCGCCGCCTCCTCCAGGTGGCGATCGGGGTGGGCGCCGTCGTGTCGGTGGTGGCCGTGTCGGTCGGTGCCGGCGGGTCCCAGCACGGTGGAAGCGAAACGGCCCGGGCGTCGGGCACCACCCTCGCCCATTCCGGTTCGCCGACCCCGCGTGCGGCCAGCCTCGGACTTCCTGCCCTCGCCAGCTCGCAGGTCGTCGAGACAGACGATGTCGGCGATCCGTTCGTGCTCACCGTGCCGCCCGGCGCCAACGGGAACGCCCACACCAGCTATGTCCTCTACTGGACGACCGACTGGCAATCCAACGTCCCGACGGCCGTCTCCAGCGATCACGTCCACTGGCGCCGGGTCGCCGACTCGTTGCCCGTCCTGCCGTCGTGGGCGGTGGAAGAGAAGCCTTCCACCATGACCTGGGGGCCGACCGTGCACCGGGTGGGGGCGACTTGGGTGCTGTACTTCAGCACCGAGGACACCGCCACCAGGCTCGAGTGCCTGGGCCGGGCCACGTCGTCGAGCCCGACCGGTCCCTTCACCGACACCACCTCGGCGCCGCTCGTCTGCCAGACGGCCCTCGGCGGCGATATCGACCCGAGTGTCGTCACCGACGGGTCGGACGCTTCGGCCCTGTTGTGGAAGAACGACGGCAACGCCACCGGGGCACCGGTGAGCATCTGGGAGCAGCCCCTGGCCGCCGACGGTCTGTCCGTGACCGGCTCGCCGGCCCGCCTCCTCGGGGCGGACCAGGCGTGGGAGCACAACATCGTCGAGGGGCCCGCCATGCTGGCCTCCAGCCGGGGCGGCTGGTGGCTGTTCTACTCGGGCGGCACGTGGCAGTCCAACACCTATGACACCGGTGTGGCCTGGTGCGCCACGGTGGCCGGACCGTGCCGGAAGACCGCCGATGCTCCCCTCCTCTCGAGCACACCCACCGCCGTGTCCCCCGGCGGCTTCGACACCTTCCTCGACGAGCACGGGAAGCTGTGGGCGTCGTATTCCGCCTTCCCCGAGGCCCCGGCCGACGCCCGTGCCGCCATGGCCGAGAACCGGGTCCTCGAGATCGCCCCGGTCCTCTCCCACTGAGCAACGGTGTGGCGCTGAGGGCCGGATAGCGGCCCGTAGCGTCACTGCGATGATCAGCGCCCCCCGTCGACCTGCACCTGAGCCCCCTCACGGCCAAGACCCACATCAGTCGGGCCATGACCAAGCTGGGCGCCCGCGACCGGCCCAACTGGTGGTCAGGGCCTACGAATCGGGTCTCGTCGGCCCCGGCGGTCGGCTTCGGGGGTGACGTACCCGTTGAGCTTGGTCAGGCCGTCGCCCGTCGCGCTCAGGCCCACGATCGAGGTGAGCCACGGCCAGCCGGTCGCGGCCATGGCCTCTCGCCACCGGCCCAGCTCCACAGCCCCGTCGACCGCTCGGACCAGGCCGTCGAGGGCGTCATCGGGGCTGACCCCGAAGCGCTCCAGAGCCTGAACCCGAAGGTGGACGGTCAGGCGGGGGGCGGCGCCCTCGGCGGCAGCCAGGCACACGAACGCCGCCTCGTCCAGCACCGCGGTCGGGATGGAGGCTCGGGCCAGGGCCCGTTCGACGCCTTCCCTGCCGGCCGGCCAGGCGGAGCGCAGAGCGCCGGGCTCCGACCACGCGTAGCACCGGCGATCCACGGCGCCGACGCCGGAGACCTCCACCGCGGCCAGATGGGGGTGAAGCCCGGGCCGTCGCATCGGTCCCACCACCTCCCCGAAGGCGGGGTCCCGGGCGACCAGGCGATCGAGGGCCGCCGGGTCGAGGGAGGCGTTGGCGTACAGGCGGAGGCCGAGGAGGCGACCGTTGCCGCCATCATGGACGACACCCAGGGCGGTGACCAGCCGGGTACGGGCGGGCACCGCCGGCGGATCGGGGATCAGGGCCTGCACCAGGCCGGAGGTTTGTTCGGACCACCGCTGCGCCCCCGGTGGCCCGAGCGCCGGCGCCACCTCGTCGACCACCAGGCGTTGGGTGCGCAGCTGGGCCGTGAAATACGGGTGGGCCGTCCCGGCCACGGCGACGTAGCGCACCGTCCCCGCCCCGCCTCCCGGGCCGAGGGAGAAGCTGGCCTCGAAGGGGGCTCCGGTGGGGCTGAGGGGGCAGGTCCGGCGACCGTCGGCGCCCCGGGCGGCGACGGCGTGATCGGCGAGGGCGGCGACCAGCAGGGCATCGGCCCGCTGTTGGTCGGCGGGCGGGGCGCCGCCCAGCATCCGGGTGAGGAGGCGCCGGGCGGGACCGACGCCGGAGCGGCCGTCGTGCGCTCCTGGGTCGATCAGCCGGCGCCCTGCAGGTGGGCCCGGAGCTGGGTCCGGGTGGCGTCGTCGAGGACGGCGGTCCCGGCCAGCAGGCCGGGGGCGACCCGGTGGAGGACCCGATGGTATTCGGGACCGAGGGCCACGTTGAGGCAGCGGAGGGGGCGCCCGTCGCTGGTCGTCGGCGGGGGCGTGACCCCCTGCCAGCGCTGCACGCCGTAGCCATGGTGGGGCCCGGCGTCGTTCTGGAGGAGCTGGAGGACGGGGAAGCGGCGACCGCCGGCAAAGGCGGCGGCGCTGACATGGTCCAGATCGACGGGGTGGCCCCAGCCGAAGGGCGACCGCACCCGGAGGCTGTGGGGCTCGATGCGCAGGGCGCTGCGGCCGTACAACCAGGCCAGCCCGAAGGTGAAGACGACGAGGAAGGCGCCGATAGCGGCGCCGGTGGCCACCTCGCCGGCCTTGCCGGTGGTCGCCCCCAGGACCAGGCACAGGACGGCAAAGCCCAGACCGATGACCCGAAGGATCACGGAGTCGACGGTCCGCACCGTGAGCCCGACGCTGTCGTCCTCCAGGACCAGGGGTTGGCGCAGGTGCCGCCACCGATCACGCCTCGCGGGTGGTTCTGCCTCGACGCCGGGCGACCGTCCGGAAGGGAGCGGGAGCAGGGCGGCGACGTCGGTGTGGGTCTTGCGCTCGGCTGCGGCCCGGGCGTCGAATCCCTGAAGGTTCCGGTGGGTGGGGTCGGCGCCCGCGGCCAGCAGCACCCGGACCGCGTCGGGATGGCCGAAGTGGGCGGCCAGGGTCAGGGCCGTGTCGCCCCGCTCGTCGACCGTGTCCACGCCGGCGCCGGCGTCGAGCAGGTGGCGTAGCGTCGTCGACTCGCCCCTCGACGCCGCCGCCATGATCGCCGTACGTCCCAGATCGGCGGCCTGGCCCAGGTCTGCACCCCGGGCGATGAGGTCGTCGAGGAGGTCCGTGGCCCCCACGCCGGCGGCGGAGATGAGGGCGGTCACGCCTCCCTCCCGGATCGTTTCGGGGACGGGATCGGTCTCGGCTACGGCGATCGACGACGCCGCCTCGTGGACCATGGCCACCGCCGGCGCCGCCATCGAGGATCCCCGTTCGGTGCTCAGGTACAGGACCCGGGAGCGGGCCTCGATGGCCTTGATCTCGTCGGCCAGGTGGGCAAGGGTGACCCAGGCCGACAGGCGCCGGTCGGCCGGCGACACGAAGATCCCCCCGTCGTCGGCGGCGTGGACGTAGAGGTCGCCGGGCTCCAGGGAGCCGGTCACGGCCAGGACGGCGTCGGGCCGGAGGTCACGGGGCCGGCACGTACAGCCCCGACGGCCGCTGCACCATGTTCGGGGGCGGGTTCTCCACCACCACTCCCGCCGGCGTGGTGTGGAAGCCGATCGGCGCGGGCGGGACGGTGAAGCGGACCGGCACCAACGCCGGGCCGTGGGCGACGATCAGGGGCGACGGCGGCTCGGCGGCGACCGGCGGCGGGTCCGCAGGGGCCACGGCCGGCGTCTCGGGGGTGAGATGGTCCCCGAGTCCCTTGCTCAGCCCGCTGCCGGCGGCACCGGTGGCGGAGTTCCATGCCAGGTCCCGGGGGTCGAAGGTGGGCTTGCCGGTGCTCAGGCCCGGGATGTAGTCGTAGCCGTAGCTGGCGCCGGTTGACACCGCCCCGGACCCGGCGCCGATGCCGGCGGCGGAGGCGATCCCGGCCGCGCCTTCGGCGGTCGGCAGGAGGCTGCCCGCCGATCCGGCCAGGGCGCCGGTGACCCCGCCGACGATGGCCCCCTTGGCGATGGCCTTCCAGTTCCAACCATTGCCCTGCAGCCCGCTCACGATCCCCGGCGCGGCACCGGCGGTGGCGCCGACCGCCGCGGAGATGGCCGCCGCGGCCAGCAACGATTCCGGGGCCAGGGCGACGAGGGCCACGCCTCCGGCGACGGTGATGGCCAGGGCCGCGATGTTGCCCCACTGGGGGCCGGTGCCCGCCGCTCGCACCTTGTTGAAATCGGCCACCGAAACCGGCCGGAGGCCCAACGGGTCGAGGAATCCGATCGGGTCGTCGTCGGCATAGTGGTAGGGGAATGAGGTTGCGGGGTGGCCGGCCACGCCGGGCAGAGGATCGGTCGAGACGAACTGGCCCGTGGCCGGGTCGTAGAGCCGGGACCGCATCCATACCAGACCGCCGATCTCGACCTCACCGAGAAACCCGAGGCGGGGGTAGGCGCCGCCGGGGCCGTCTGCGGCGGCGCCGCCGGGGC
>JBPCNZ010000007.1:0-12300 GCA_051000755.1 Acidimicrobiales bacterium
GAGACCTGGTCGCCCTTGCCCTTGGCCTCGAGGGACCGGTCGTCGGTGGCTCGACCCGCAGCCTTCTTCGTCCGACCCTTGCCGGACTGCACCTTGTTCTTGATCTTGTCCAATGCGCTCATCAAAGCCTCCATGCTCTCAGGCCGGTCTACACCCCTTCTGGGGGCCGGGGACCAGAAAGGACCGCCCATCAACTCGAAAAATGGGCACCCAGCGAGCAAATCTTCCGCTCTGTACCGCTTCGACCGGTCCTCGTTCGGAGAACGCTAGGTTCCCTGGTCTGGGTCGTCGCGATGCTTGACCCGGTAGACGATGGCGGCGATCCCACACACCGTGGCGATGACCAGGGCGATCACACCCACGACGGCCAAGAGGAACAGAAGGCCACCCGATGTCGCGGACACGGCGCCATCCTCGCGCCGTGGGAGCCGGCGGGAGACTTCAGCCGTTGGCGCACTCCTCCCGCTCGATGTCGGCCACCTGGTCGAGGCGCCCCACGTGGCGGCCGCCCTCGAAGGCGGTGGCGAGGAAGGTGTCCACGATGATCAGGGCCAACGTTTCGGCGGTCACCCGGGCACCGAGAGACAACACGTTGGCGTTGTTGTGCTGGCGGGCCAGGCGGGCCGTGTACTCGTCGTGGCAGAGGGCGGCGCGGGCCCCGTGCACCTTGTTGGCGGAGATCTGCTCTCCCTGACCGCTGCCCCCGACGACGATGCCGAGCTCGGCCTCGCCACGAACGACGGCCCGGGCGCAGGAGGCGCAGTAGAGGGGGTAGTCGACCGGTGCGACGCTATCGGTGCCCAGATCGACGACGTCGTGGCCGACCTGGCGGAGATGCTCGGCGACCGACGTCTTCAGAGCGAAGCCGGCGTGATCGGATGCTACGGCGATCCTCAATGGTCCTCCATGGGTGAAGGGCGAACGGCAAGCGGCGAGCGGCGAAGACGGCTGCAGCCACCGCCATTGCCACCCTGGCACCGTAGCGGTCCGGTCATCAGCGTGCCCAGGGCCGCCCCCGGCCCATAACCGAGGGCTCGGCCTGGGCCGTCGTCATATGCTGCGGCTCTCTATGGACGTGATCGACCGCATCATGTTGCACGCAGATCGCCTGACGACGACGGAGCGCAAGATCGCCGAAGTCCTCGCCGGGGAGCCCCAGACGATCGCCTTCGGCACCGTGGCCCAGGTGGCCAAGCGGGCCGGAACCAGCGGGCCGTCCGTCGTGCGTCTGGCCGTAAAGCTGGGCTACCAGGGCTTCGTCGACCTGCAGGCCGACGTCCAGGCGGAGCTGGCCCACCAGTTGGGCCCGGCCCGGGAGCGGATCCGTCAGAACCCCCCGACCGATGTGCTCGATCGGGCCATGGTCGCCGAGGCCGACAACGTCACCAGGACCCTGCGGGGGATCCAGGTCGAGACGTTTTTCCGGGTGGTCGACATGCTCGCCGATCGGGACCGCCAGGTCTGGGTCCTGCCCGGCGAGGTGACGTACCCGGTGGGCGTGAGCTTGGCCGGTCAGCTGGCCCAGCTCCGCGCCGGGGTCACGCTGCTGTCCGGTTCGCAGATGGCGGTAAGCCGGCAGTTGGCCGGGCTGGCCGAGGGCGACGCCCTGGTCGCCATCGACATCCGACGCTACGAGCGGTCCCTGGTGAGCATGTTGGACTGGGCCAAACGACGCGGCGCGGCCACGGTGGCCGTGACCGACAGCCCCCTCTCCCCCCTGGTGAGCGGCACGACCGAACGGTTCTTCGTGACTGCCCAGGGGGTCGGGCCCTTCGACAGCATGACGGGCATGCTGGCCCTGGCCAACAGCTTGGTGGCAGCGGTCTCGGCCCGGCTGCGCCAGAGTGCCGTCAGCCGCCTCGACACCATCGAGGGGGCGTGGATCGAGATGCAGGCCCTCGTCGTCGACCCGGGTCGGGTGGCGAGCGACCGACCTTTGCCGCCATCAGACCAGGCCCCGTTCTGAGGCCATGAGGGCGCCTGACGATCAGGGGCCGAAGGGGAGGGACCGCACGGCCAGGGTGGCCACGATCAGATCGTCCCGGGTCCCCAGACACGACCGGAGAGCATCGACGCCCACGAAGGCACCTTCCGCTCGCCACGAGGCAATGGCGTCACGGGCCGCATCGGGATGTCCATGGATGTCGATGAGCGACACGGTCGCGGCGTGACGCCAGGCCCGGACGTCGGCGGCCAGGGCCTCGGCCTGCCAGGAAGCCCAGCGGCTGCCGGCCGCCCCCGCGGCGCGGGCCGCGGCGACCACCGGCCCGAGCCCGGCGGCATCGTCGATGGCGACCAGCACGTCGGCCACGGCCAGGGGCTGGCCCCCGAGGGACCGGCAGATGGCGCTCACGTCGGCCACGTCGGCCGCGGCCGCCCACCGGGCCAGATCCTCGGCCAGCTCCTCATCGGCACCCAAGCCGACCAGGCGGTCACGCTCCGCCGTGCCCGCGGCCCGAAGGGGGCCGGCGGCAAGGGCCTCGGCCACCGCCCGGTCGTTGGCTATCACCGCCCCCGGACGGACCGGGCCGGGGCGGGCCAGGTAACGCCGGGCCACCACGTCGACGGCGGTGACCACCACCCGGTGGGCTTCGAGGTCGAGGTCGGCACCGGGCGCGAACACCCCCGCCGTCGAGCGCACCAGCTTCTCCCACCGGGGACCGGCGCCGAGCACCTCCCGGGCCGCCCAGAAGGCGGCGGCCACGTCCACCCTGGAGCGGTTGAGGGCGGCCGCGGTCTCATGGGCCCAGGTGACACCCATCTGGTCCACCACCTCGCCGGCCACGTCGGTGGCGACCAGCTCACGGTAGAGACGGTGCCGGGTGACAGACGCGGCGAACTGGTCCCGGATGGCCGGCGGGAAGTAGGGGCTGACGCTGTCCACCAGGGCCGGGTCGCCGGGCAGCTCCGACGCCTCGATGTCGGCCACCAGTGCCGATTTGGCGTAGGCCAGAAGGACGGCCAGCTCTGGGCGGATGAGGCCGGCGCCGGCGGTTCGCCTGGTCGCCAGCTCGTCGGCATCGGGGAGCGCCTCCACGGCCCGGTCGAGATATCCGCCCCGCTGCAACGACCCGATCAACGCCTCGTAGGCGTCGAGCTCGCCGGCGCTGGTGGGGACGGCCCTTGACAGGGCGACCACGCTGTTGTCCACCTGCTGGAGCACGGCCTCGACGACGTCGGCGGTGACCGCCGCCAGGAGCTGGTCCCTCCCTTCGGCGTCGAGCCGACCCTCCTCGATGGCCAGGGCCAGGAGGATCTTCAGGTTGACCTCCCGGTCGGAGATGGCCACGCCCGCGGCGTTGTCGATGAAATCGGTGTTGATCCGCCCTCCCCTCCGGGAGTAGCGGATGCGGGCCCGCTGGGTGACCCCGAGGTTGCCGCCCTCGGCGACGACGCGGGCCCGGAGCTGGTTCGAGGTGATCCGAACGGCGTCGTTGGCCCGGTCTCCCACATCGGTATCGCTCTCGTCGGGGGCTCGCACATAGGTCCCGATGCCTCCGAACCACAGCAGATCGACCGGTGCCGCGAGGATGGCGGCGATCAGTTCCGGCGGGGTCAGCATCTCGGCGTCGACCCCGAGTGCTCGGCGGGCCGGCGGGGACAGCTCGATGGCCTTGGTCTCCCGGCTCCAGATGCCCGCCCCCCGCGACAGGGCCGACCGGTCGTAGTCGTCCCAGCTCGAGCCGGCCATCCTGGCCAGCCGGCGGCGCTCGGCGAACGACCGGGCCGGGTCGGGGTCGGGGTCGACGAAGACGTGGCGATGGTCGAAGGCGGCCACGAGGCGCAGGGTCTCGCTCATCAGCATGCCGTTACCGAAAACGTCGCCGGACATGTCGCCCACGCCCACGGCCCGGACCGGTTCGGCCTGGGGGTCGAGACCGAGTTGGTGGAAGTGCCGGCGGACGGCCACCCAGGCCCCCCGGGCGGTGATCCCGAGAGCCTTGTGGTCGTAACCCCGGGACCCACCGGAGGCGAACGCATCGCCCAACCAGAACGACCGCTGCTCGCTGATGGCGTTGGCCACGTCGGAGAACGTGGACGTTCCCCGATCGGCGGCCACGACCAGATACGGGTCGTCCAAGTCGGCGACCACGCCCGCCGGGTGTACGACCCGACCACCGACGACGTTGTCGGTGATGTCGAGCAGCGACCCCACGAAGACCTCGTAGGCGGCCTGGATGGCCGCGCTCGCCACCGGCCCCCCGGCCGGGTCGACGACCCGGCTGCGAACAACGAAACCGCCTTTGGCCCCGGTCGGGACGATGATGGCGTTCTTCTTCACCTGAGCCTGGGCCAGGTCGAGGACCTCGGTACGGAAGTCGTCGGGACGGTCGCTCCAGCGCAACCCACCCCGGGCGATCAGACCGTTGCGCAGATGGATGCCCTCGACGGCGGGGCCGTGGACAAAGGTCTCCACCCGGGGGCGGGGGGGCGCCAGGCCCGGGACCCGGGCGCTGTCGAGTTGGATCGCCACCGCCCGGCCCGGGGCGAAGGGGGACGGACCGGTGAACACATTGGTGCGGACGGTGGCGTCCACCAGACCGACGAAGAGGCGCAGTATCTGGTCCTGTTGCAGGTGGGTGACCTCGCCGACCGCGTCGAGCAGCGTCCTTCGGGACTCCGCCGCGGTCCGGACCGATCCCGGGTCGAACCGGGCCGAGATGAAGCCGTCGAGGGCGCGGGCCACGAGCGGGTACCCGGCCAGGGCATCGTCGAGCTCCGCCGGAGACCACCGGCAGCCGGCCTGATGGAGGTAGCGGCGGTAGGCCCGCACCACCACGACCTGGCGCCATCCCAGGCCGGCAGCGAGGACCAGGCGATTGAGGGAGTCGACGTCGGCGGCCCGGTCGGCAACGGCTTCGAGGGCGTGGAGGAGGCGGTCGCCGTCGGCGGCCGGGTCGAAACGGGGATCCGGACCCGACGGCGGCGACGGAAGGCGGACGCCGATGTCGTCGATGTGCCACGGGCGGATCGATCCCGCCGGAGGATCGATCCACTGCGGAAACGCCTCGACGACGACCAGACCGAAGCTCTCCATGAGGGGGAGCAACTCGGACAGCTCGACCGACTCGGTGGCCACCCGACGGAGCCGGAAGGAGCCCGGCAGCGACGACCGGCCGGGCCGGACGCCGATGCGATGGGGGCCGCCGGTCCGGTCCCCCGAGGCCTGGGACCCGAGGAACACCCCCGCTCCCCCGCAGGCACCGGCATCGCCGGCGATCCCGGACTCCAGCACCAGGATGCTCTCGAGGTCCCAGGCGGCATCGCCGGGCTGGACGCGCTCCCGGTACCCAGCGGGGACCGTCGCGCCGTACGCCCGGGCCGCTTCGGCCCGATCCGGGCCCATGGCCGCAACGAGGGCCTCAGCCCAGGCAGCGTCGCCGGTGACTCGGTCCATTGGAGCCAGCTTCGCGCACCGCCGGACCCGGCGACGGCACTCAGTCGCCGTCGATGGCCGAGGCGGGCCGCCGGTTCTGAACGTCGACGACGAGCAGGGCGGCCAGATCGGTCGAATCGTGCAGGACGCGGGCCACGTCGCGCAGGGCCTTGACCTCGGGGCTGTCCACCGCCGTGGAACCCTCGGCCATCTCCGCGGCCAGGGCGTAGGGGTACCGACGCAGCAGAGGGTCGACCATGTCGGAGCCCAAGTGGGCGGAGAGGGCGGCGGTGACGGCGCCGAAGCGCAGCTCCCAGACCCCCGGGTCGGTGCTGGGCGTGGCCGACGTCTGGGTGACGCCGGCAACCTGGTGGGCCAGCTCCTCGAGCGGCGCTGACGAGTTGATGAACAGTCCGACGGATCGGGTCATGGTTGTCTCCTCGGTACAGGGTCCCCGGACCTCGATGGCATCCGGGGATGCGGACCATCGGCTGCCGAGCCGACGACGGCGCAGGGGACCTGCGAGGGGAGCACACGCTCACCAAGGGTGTTGCACCCAGTGTGCCCGGGCCGGGCCGCCCTGGCAAGGAGATCCTGACGCGCTCCCGTTCAGTTGCGCTTGGTCGGCACCTCGAACCAGATGGTCTTGCCCTCGTTGGCGTGGCTCTCCACACCCCACGACCCGGCCAGGGCCTGGAGCAACATCAGGCCCCGGCCGCTGTAGGCGTCGGCGGGCACGGTGACCATGGTGGGCAGGCGGGAGTTGAAGTCCGACACCTCGACCCTGATGCGTTCCGCGACCGCAGCCACACACACCTCGAACTCGCTGCGGGCGTGAAGAACGGCGTTGGTGGCCAACTCGCTCACCAGCAACGCCACATCGGGGTTGATCAGGCCCCAGCGCGCGAGAGAGCTGGCGACGAAATGGCGGGCAGCCAGAACCTGCTCAGCCTCAGGTTCAAACGATCTGGTGGCCTCCAAGGTGCTCCTTTGCTGCATCACCGCCCGAGGCCCCTGTACCCCAACCGGGCCCGGACCAACCAACCACCGGGCCCGGGATGGCAACGGCCGCAGGGAAGAGAACGAGGCGGACCCGTGTTGCACCACTTCGATGACCGATCACCGAGACACCGCCGACTTCTGGTTCGACCCCCTCTGCCCGTGGGCTTGGATCGCTTCCCGCTGGATGCTCGAGGTCTCCGAGGTCCGACCCATCGATGTGCGCTGGCACATCATGTCGCTGGCCTACCTGAACGAGAAGAAGGAAGACCTCTCCGATGAGTACCGGGAGATGCTGGCCACGGCCTGGGGGCCGGTGCGAGTTGTCATGGCCGCGGCCCAGGCCCATGGCGACGAGGTGAAGCTGCCCCTCTACACCGCCCTCGGCACCAGGTTCCACCACGAGAAGGCACCGCGGGAGCGGGAGACGTTCGTTGCCGCCCTCGCCGAGGTGGGCCTCCCCGAGTCTCTGGCTGATGCGGCCGACAGCACCGAGTTCGACGACGCCATCCGCGCCCAGCACCACGAGGGGATGGATCAGGTCGGCTACGAGGTGGGGACGCCGGTGATCAGCGTCAACGGTATCGCCTTCTTCGGTCCGGTGATGAGCCCGATCCCCAGGGGCGACGAGGCGGGCAGGCTGTGGGACGGAGTCGTCGCCGTGGCCGGTGTTGACGGCTTCTTCGAGCTCAAGCGGACCCGGACCCGGGACCCCATCTTCGACTGATCCGTCGGCCTCAGCCCGGTTCCGAGGTCGCCTCGCCGGCCAGCAGGTCACGGAGGGCGAAGCGGCGAACCTTCCCCGTCGCCGTCTTCGGGAGCTCGTCGACCACGACGATGCGCCGGGGGCGCTTGAACGCCGCCATCCGCTCCCGACAGTGGGCGAGAAGGACGTCGGCGTCGATGGTGTGCCCGGCGCGCGCCACCACGAAGGCCACGGAGATCTCCAGACCGTCCGCGTCGCGCTGGCCGACGACGGCCGCTTCGAGAACGTCGTCGTGGGCCGTCAGCGCCGCCTCAACCTCTGCGGGGGAGACCCAGATGCCGCCCGGCTTGATGAGGTCGTTGTTGCGGCCGAAGTAGGCGTAGTAGCCCTCAGCATCCCTGGCGTACACGTCACCGGTGCGCAACCAGCCGTCAACGAAGGCCATGGCGGTGGCCTCAGGGCGCTTCCAGTACTGCAGGGCGATCGAGGCCCCTCGCACATGGAGAAACCCCGGAGTGTCGGGAGCGGTGACCTCCCCGCCGTCCTCGTCGAGCAGCTTGCACTCGTAGCCGGCCACGGGACGGCCCGTGCTGCCGGGCCGGATGTCGCCGGGATGGTTGCTGCAGAAGATGTGCAGTGCCTCGGTGGTGCCGATGCCGTCGAGGATCTCGACGCCGAAGCGGTCCCGGAACCGGCGCCACAGATCGGCGGGCAGGGTCTCGCCTGCAGTGACCCCGAAGCGCACCGACGCCAGCGCCGTGCCATCGACGTCGGAGTCGACCAGTGCCGCACAGAATCCCGGTGGGGCGAAGAAGAGCGTCGGCTCGAAGCGCTGGGCCAGTTCGGCCACCCGGGCGGGGGTGGGCCGGCCCGGGTCGAGGATGGCGGCGGCTCCGACGGCGAACGGGAAGGTGAGGGCGTTGCCCAGGCCGAAGGCGAAGAACAACTTGGCCACCGAGTAGAACCGATCCTCGGGACCGGTGCCGAGCACGGTGCGGGCGTAGTTGTCCGCCGTGGCCCGGAGGCTGGCGTGGCGGTGGATCGCCCCCTTGGGCTTGCCGGTCGTTCCCGACGTGTAGAGCCACAGGGCGGGAGTGTCGTCGTCGGTGCCCGGATCGGCGGGCGGGGTACGGTCGGCGAACTCGGCCCACGCCAGCACCGGGATCGGGCGACCGCCAACGTTGACGGAGGCGGGGGGGCCGGCGGTGACGACCACCCGCAGGCTCGGGGTGCCGGCGACGATCGTGGCCACCTGACCGGCATAGGCGTCGGAGACCACCAGCGCCGCCACCTCCGCGTCGGCGGCGATGACGGCGAGGTCACCGGCCGTCAACATGGTCGACACCGGGATGGCGACCGCCCCGATGCGCATGGCGCCGAGGAACAAAGCCGGGAGGGCAGGCTCGTCGTTCATGACCAGCATTACCCGCTCGCCCGGACGGACACCGGCGGCGGCGAGGCCATTCCCCGCCGCCCAGACATCACCGGCGAGCTGCTCGTAGGTCCGGGTCCCGGCGTCATTGATGATGGCGGTGGTGGTGCCCCTTCCCTCGTCCAGATGGCGTTCCACCAACCAGGACGCCGCATTGAAGCCTGCCAACACTCCCCCTCTGTGGGCTCACGCCGAGTGGATATTCTACAGTTGTGCGCAGGGTCGCCGACCTGGTGAGCGGACACGCCTGAGCGCCCTGGGCCCGGCGCCCCTCAGGGCAGGTCGGCCATCGCCGCTCGCAGGGCCTCGACGGTCGCGACCGGATCCTCGACATGGGGGGCGTGGCCGGTGGACGCCAGGACGACCCCCCGGTAGCGACCCTGGACCCGTGACTCGATCGCCTCGACGTGGGCGGTCGAGCCGTAGGGGTCCTCGAGACCCTGGACGGCGACGACGGGCACATCGATGGATCCGAGCATGGCGGTGATGTCCCAGGACCGGAAGGCGTCGGCCAACCACACGTCATTCCAACCCCAGAACGCCATGTCGGGATCGCGGTGGTAACGGCCCAGACGGCGGCGGAGCCCGTCGTCGCCCAGGTAGTCCCCCCGGATGGCGGCGATGGCGTCCAGGGACCGATCCTCGACGAAGACATGGGGGGCGAGCACCCCGATAGCGACCAGGTCGACGGCGTGGGCGGCGGCCGCGATCAGGGCGATGCTGGCGCCGTCACTGTGGCCCACCAGGATGGCGGGGGGCAGGTCGAGGTGGCGGGCCAGAGCGGGAAGGACGTCGAGGGCCTCGGCGTGCATGAAATGGGCGGGGCGAGGCAGCGCCGCCGGCCCGGAACCTCCGTAGCCGTACCGGGAGTAGGCCAGGACCCGCCGGCCGGTCCCGGCGGCCACCAGGAACGGGAAGTCCCGCCACAAAGCGACGCAGCCGAGGCCCTCATGGAGCAACACGACCGGGGCCCGGTCATCGTAGCCGTCCGTCCAGGCGTACTCGATCGGCCCCCCGTCGAGCTCGGCGACCGCACCGGGCTGCAGGGCGCGACGGGGGGCCGGAGGTTGCACATCGCACAGGGTAGGGGGCGGGTCGCGTAACTACGCTGCTCCCCGTGCCCCTCCATCGCCACGACGGCCCCCCATCGGATGAGGTCTCGTTCCCACCGCTGTACGCCCGCCGCAACGAGATCCGCTCGTTCCCCAAGTTGCGGATGCCCGACGGCCCCATGGACCCCGATGTGGCCGAGCACCTCATCCGCGACGAGCTCCTCCTCGACGGCAGCGCCCGGCTCAACCTGGCCACCTTCGTGACCACATGGATGGAACCGAACGCGGCCCACCTCATGGCCGACTGCGCCGACAAGAACATGATCGACAAGGACGAGTACCCCCAGACCGCGGAGCTGGAACGACGCTGCATCCACATGCTCGCCCACCTCTGGAACGCTCCGGGGAATGACGCCACCGGTTGCTCGACGACCGGGTCGAGCGAGGCGGCCATGCTGGCCGGGATGGCCCTCAAATGGCGGTGGCGCCGACGCCGGGGCCTGGCGAGCACCGACGCCCAGCGGCCCAACCTGATCATGGGCACCAACGTCCAGGTGTGCTGGGAGAAGTTCTGCCGCTACTGGGACGTCGAACCCCGCTACGTGCCGATGGAAGCCGACCGGCTCCATCTCGGCGCCGCCGAGGCGGTCGCCCTCTGCGACAAGGACACCATCGGGGTGGTGGCCATCCTCGGCTCCACCCAAGACGGGAGCTACGAGCCGGTGGCCGACATCTGTGCCGCCCTCGACCAGCTCGTCGCCGACGGCGGCCCCGACGTGCCGGTGCATGTCGACGCCGCATCGGGCGGCTTCATCGCCCCGTTCCTCGATTCCCACGTGGTGTGGGACTTCGCCCTGGAACGGGTGGCGTCGATCAACGCCTCCGGCCACAAGTACGGCCTCGTCTACCCGGGAGTGGGTTGGGTCCTGTGGCGCACCAAGGACAACCTGCCCGAGGATCTGGTCTTCCACGTCAACTACCTGGGCGGCAACATGCCCACCTTCGCCCTGAACTTCTCGAGACCCGGAGCCGAGGTGGTCGCTCAGTACTTCCAGCTGATCCGGCTGGGCTTCGAGGGCTTCAAGGCCGTCGCCCAGGCCTGCCGCGACGTCGCTCGCCACCTGGCCGGGGAGGTGGCCAGGATCGGGCCCTACGAGTTGCTCAGCGACGGCTCCGAGCTGCCCGTGTTCGTCTGCCGGATGAAGCCGGAGGAAACCGGCTTCAGCGTCTTCGACGTGTCCGACGGCATGCGCAAGCAGGGCTGGCAGGTCCCGGCGTACTCCTTCCCCGACAACCTGACGGACACGGCGGTGCTGCGGGTGGTGGTCCGCAACGGCTTCGGGCGGGACATGGCCGACCTGTTCGCCGCCGACCTGCGCCGGGAGACCAAGCTGCTGACCCAGTACGGCTCGTCCCGGCCGGCTGAGTCGAGCCGCGAGACGTTTCACCACTGAGCGGGTCCTGCACAACAACGGCGCTGTCTCACGCCGTGACTAGCTTCTCACCCATCGACCCCGCCCCTTCCCCGCATCCGGCATGGATCCTCCCGTGGCGGTGACGGCCCTTGTCGCCGTGGTCGTCGGCGCCGTCGCCGGGATCGCCGTCGCCGCGTGGGCCCTGCGGGCCTGGGAGCTCCGGCGGGCCACCCGGCTGCTCGACGCCTGGCGGGACCAGGAAGCAGACCGATTGGTCGCCGCCTCCGAGCGCCACAGCCGGGCGGTGGTGCGGGGGCAGATCACCGAGCAGGTCACGCCCCTGGATTCGCCTGGGACCCGGCGGACGCCCGCTTCCTCGGCAAGCCGGTGGACTACGTCGTCTTCGACGGCTACGCCGAGGTCCGCGCCGGGGCGAGGGACCACCTCCGCCAGATCGTCTTCGTGGATGTCAAGACCGGCCGAGCCGGGTTGTCCAAGGCGGAGCGGCGGATCAAGGCCTGTGTGGAGAGCGGGGCCGTCCACGGTCTCGTGCTCCCCGTCCGTTCCTCGCTCAGTGGTACGCAAGCCCCCCCGGATGGGCAGCTGCGCCCATGAGCGTCGGTGTCGCTCTCGCCGCCGGGATGCTGGTCGGCCTCGTCGCCGGCTTGGCGTTGCTGCGCCGGTCGGCAGCGGTCCGGGCCGAAGGGCTGTACCGGGCGTGGCGGGTCGAGGAGGCGGCCGAGGTGACGCGCACGGCCGTGGACGCCTCGCGACTGGACGGCAAGACGACCGTCAGCGCCGGGGTGGCCGGCGGCCGGGTCCTGCCCTTTCTCGCCGCCGACGCCCACTTCGTCGGCCACCCTGTCCATCTGGTCGTCTTCGACGGCGACAGCGAGGTCAAGGCGGGGGTGCTCGGCGACCTGCGCGCCATCGTGATGGTGCACGTCCCCGATCTGAGCCGGGCCGGTTCACGGGGCGAGGAGCAGGCCCTGGCCGATGCGGCCCTCGTGGCCGAATGCGTGACCGATGGCCGGGTCCGCTGGGAGACGATCCGGCACCCGGGGGCCCCGGGATGAGTCGGCGGAGGTGGCAGGAGGGGCCGCCGACTTCGTTGGCGGCGCCCCCTCCCGTCCCGTAACGGCTGGCCGTCGCGAACAGCGGGCAGCCACCGATTCACCACAACACTCTCATTCGGGTGCGGCGCTCCAGGAGTGAGCGGCATGGGGGGTGTGGCCAGGCCTTTTGCGGTCTGGGACCGTTTGAGGCCGTGATGAGGGTGCTATCGGGGCGGGGGGTCCGGGTGGCGGTGGCGCTATGGG
>JBPCNZ010000008.1:0-5322 GCA_051000755.1 Acidimicrobiales bacterium
CCGCTTCGGTGACCAGCGAGTCCACGCCCTCCTCGGAGCCATCGCCATCAACCGCTTCGGACCCGACGGCTTCTCCAACCGGACACTCAAACCCCTCGTCGCGCCCCTCCTCGGCGTCGAGGTGGACGACATCTCCGCGGGGATGATGACCTACGACCTGCGAAGACTTCGTCTCCACGGGCTCATCAAGCGCATCCCTCACACCAACCGCTACCGACCCACCCCGCTCGGCTGGAGAACCGCCTGGTTCTTCCACCACGCCTACAACCGTTTCACCCGCACCGCCCTCGCCGACCTCGCCGACCCCAACAGCCCCGCCCCGCTACGCCGAGCCCTCGACGACCTCGCCACCCGATCCGGAATCGCCGCCTGAACAGCCACCAAAGTCAAAAACTTGACTCAAACCTCCGACTCCGCCGGACAAAGGCCTAGTCGGGGACGCGCACCGACGGACTGGACATCTCGGCCCACACGAGAGACGACGCCAAGTCGTAGGGGATGCACAGGGTAGCGATGAGATCGTCGATGGCCTCGGAGAGTGACTTCCCGCAATGGGTGACCCTCCAAGCCGCCTCGTACGGATCGGCGACGACCGTGGTGGCGGTGGCACACCTGGCGAGAGATGGGATGAACGCATCCGGCTCAAGCATCCATGGCCCCATGAACGTCCATCCGACTCCTTCGGGACTCGCCTCGGTCACCAGGGTCTGGAGCGACATTCTTGACCTTCGCAGATTCCGACACCAGCCCGCGATACGGACAACTGCGCCGATGGGCTCCAGCGTAGGCGGATACGGGATCTTGTCAATGGGGGAGCGGAGGTTTGTGAGCTCATCTTTGGCCGAACTCGGCGAGATGGGCCAGCCCGAGGCTCAGATGAGGGCATGGGCAGCCGTTCCGAGGGCGTAGGTGGCGGCCATGGTGATGCTGCCGACCAGCAGGTTGCGCAGGGTGGCCCGACCGGTGGGCGCAGCGCCGAGCCGGGCTGCGAGGTACCCGGTGAGGGCCAGGCCGGCCAGGACTGCGGCCACGCAGACAGCGATCCGGACACTCGCGGGGGGCAGTAGGATTGCTAGCAGGGAAACCAGCCCGCCGATGAGATAGGACACCGCCGAGGCGGACGCAGCCTCCCAGGGTTTGACCAGATCACCGAGGTCGATCCCGAGCTCCGCTTCGGCATGGGCGGCGAGTGCGTCGCGGGCGGTGAGCTCGACGGCGACCTGGCGGGCCAGTCGCAGCGACAGACCTCGTTGCATGTACAGGTGGGCAAGCTCATCGAGCTCCTCGTCAGGGATGGTCTCGAGCTCGCCGCGCTGGATGTGCAGGAGCGCTTCTTGGCTGTCGCGCTGAGCCCGGACCGAGGTGAACTCCCCGCCGCCCATCGAGAGGGCTCCGGCGACCAAGCCTGACAGTCCGGCGAAGACGAGCGCCGTGGTGCCCGTGGTGGCCGCGGCGACGCCGACGACCAGGCCTGCGGTGCTGGTGATCCCGTCGTTGCAGCCCAGCACCCCGGCCCGCAGGCGGTTCAGCCGGCTGACCGATGTGGACAAAAGGTGGGCAGACGCATGGGGAGGAAGTCCCTCGTCTGCCTCGACCTCCGGCGGTACCGATGGACTCGTTGTCCCGGGATCGTCCGGGTCGGACCCCGTCCCGCCGCGGGGGTCGGTCGGGGCAGGCGCGCCGGGGGTCGCCTCGGTCCAAGGGTCGTCGGTCATGAGCGGACCCCAGTCTGGTCCCCGCAGACCTGGTTGGGCTGCATTGGCATCGTCCCGGCTGCCCCCGCAGGTGCACCACCGGCCTGCTGACGACTTCCCGTCGGTCTCAGCAGCACGTCTGACGGAGGGGGCAACCGGCGATCGGGACTGACGATCCGGCCGGCCAGTTACGACCACGATCAGGCCCTGTTCACCGCCGAAGTGGGCGGCCGCCGCCTTCGACGACGATGCCCGGGGGTCGATCTGGCCGCCCGACTTGAGGTGGGGGAGGCCCCCGTTCCGACGACGACGAGCACAAGGAAGATCACGGCTGCGCCGATGAGCACGAAACGGTGCCGGCAGGCGGCGAATGATCCGAGGCGGTTGAGCATGACATCGACTCCTGGAGAGGTGCGGGGGTGTCAGGGCCCGTTGTGATCGTTACGTGGGCCCTGGCCGGGCGTCATGGCCCGTTCCCCTCTGGGCGGCGCTGTTCCTGGCCGGCGGCGTGGTCGTTCGGGCCGTGACGCACCGCCCCCGCTTCGCTCCCCGGAACCAGACCATGTGATGCATACACTCCCCGTAATAGTCTTTTCCATATGGTGTTAAGATTACTATTGAGTACTATTCAGTCCCACGCCCAGCTCGGTCCTCCGTAGTGCTCGGTGAGGGTACGCAAGGAGAGGTGGCCGAAGATCTTTTGGAGGATCGGGAGGGGGCAGCCGGTGCCGGTGAGTTCTCGGATGCAGGTGTCGCGGAATTGGTGGAGGGTCCAGCCTGTAGCGGCGGTGAAGACCTCGGCGGTTCGCCGGCGGGGCAGGCGGGCGCGTCCGGTTTGGGGCGTCGAGGTCGAGGTTGGCCACGGGCCGCAGGGGTCGACGCTCGGCTAGGAACAGCGGGCCATTGGAGCGGTCGTCGATCTGCCGTGGGAGGAGGTGGGCGGTGTGGGTGTACCAGTTCACTCGCCGGGGTCTTCCGCCTTTGCCCACCACGGTGACGGTCTTGTCGTCGAGGTCGAGGTCGTCGACGTTAAGACCGAGCGCCTCGTCACAGCGTCTTTTCGCCAACGGGAAGATCCTGGCGGCGCCATACGGCTTCGAGCTAGCGGGGGGGATGACATGGCGATCGGGATCGCGGCGCAGTGGTCGACGCTCGATCCCGGTGCTGGGATCGAGCGTCGGCCCAGCCCTGCAAAGGCACCAGTACGGCTTGAAGCTGGCCACCACCGTGACCTGAGCCTCGGACCAGGGGGCCAACCGGCCGACACCCACAACAGCTACGCTCACCTGCACGGTGACGTCAAGACGGTCGACCAGGCCAGCCAGCCCGCGTCGCTCCCAACCCGTGGTTCTACGTCGCCCTCCAGCCACCGGCAATCCTATCGACGAATGATGTTCCTACTGTTTTGTGATGATGACTTGCCGATCAGAGTCGTGATCGCGAACGGCCCCGGTTTCTGCCGAAGAGCCACAGGGCGGCGACAATGATCAAGATCCAGAGGAGCGGGTGCACGACGAGACCGAGCACGGCGGCCACAACAACGATCACGACAGCGATCACGATATCGAATAACACAGCAGATACCTCCTGAAGGCAGGGCAGCCCGTCTTAGGCGTGCACTCGGAATCGATGGGTGAGGCCGCTGCTAGTACCGGCGTTCCTCTTCGACGAAGCCGGCGGGCTCCTCGACGACAGGCTGTCCGCGGCGGTCAAGCCGGGAACGTCCGGAAGCGACCCGGGTGCGTCGGTAGCTTCCGACGCCGCCCCAGGAGCTCCAGAAGAACAACGACAGGACGAGACCGACGATCCCGACGGTCATGAGGATCAGGCCAATCTTGTTGATGTTGAACCCGTGGCTATTGTTGACCTTTACAGCGAAGTCCATGATCGCTCCGACAGCGATAAGGAAGATGCTTGTTCCTGCGCCCATGTGGCTCACCCTCTTTTTCGGCTGAGAGCGGGAGGCTCCCATGCACCTAGGGAGACTGTTCCCCTACCATCTGTGTTCACAAACCGCAGGCGGTCTGTTGATGGCGGGAGCGCCTGTTAGACCCCGAGAAGGTCGAGGTCCTCGCTGGCGCGGTCGCTTGGACGAGATCGAAGGCGACGGCGGTATGAGCCACGACGGAGGCGCCGGCCCTCGCTGGTGGCAGCGAGCCAGTCAGCTTCCGAGGCATCGCCCGGGCAGCAGGCGTCTCCCGCTCCTGGCTCTACCTGGCCTGTGCACAGCGAATGGTCCGTCGCCCTTCGACACCGGCGTGTTTGGCGGCGACGGTGATGTGCTGGCCGGCGTTGAAGGCGAAGGTGTCGCTCAGCTCGGCGGGCACGCGCAGGGTCACGGCCACGGTGTCGTCGGTGAGGCGGGTGATCTCGGAAACGGTGAGGTGATGGGTCCGGGGTACTGCGCCATTCACAGTCAGGGAGCAGGCCCGGGTGCCGTGCTCGATGGCGTGGAGGTGACCGGCAGGTCCGCCAGCGGCCAGGGTGGCGCACGACCCGAGGTCGGCCTTCGGCTGCTCCATCCGCTCCGTCATGTGGGAGGCCGGTGCGGTGCGGTCGGTGGCCGGATAGGCGCTCTCCCGGCCACCGGGACCGGACGCCGCCTCGAATGCCAGCTGTGTGAAGCAACTCGGGTGGGGGTTTGGGGGCGTGGGCCGTGGGCGGGGGGGAGGACGGAGGTGGGATGGCCGGGAGGGGTAGTGGTGGGGTGGCTTTGGAGGCGAGGTGGGCGATGGATCGGAGGGTGGATGCGGATGTGGGTAAGGGGCGTCCGGCGGAGCCGGTTTCGAGGTCAGTGGATGGTCCAACCGGCCTGGCTCGGTCCCGCAGCGCAGTCAGCCACCTGTTGGAACGCTCGGGCCGCGCCCACGACAGGGTACCGGTGTTCGGCCCTCCGGTCGCACTGCTCCGAGCGAACGACTGGGACCTTGCGCCCCCAGAAGGTGATGCCGAGACCGAACAACCGCGCCGTGGCCAGTTCCGCTCGCCAGCGGGCTACCGACGACCGGCGGGTCCAGCACCAGGGCGGTCGCTTGTCGCCAACAGGGAGGAGAAGGCCCAAGGGAAGCAGGCCGAGGCTGCCGCCGCCCATGACACGGTGTTGGCGGGCCACCCACGCCGACCATGGCGCTGCGGTTGGCGGGCTGGTCACGCCATGCGGCTCCTGTGCTCCGCCGGCCCGGCGTGTTGCGGGGTCATCCGCCCGCCGTGGAACTGTCACCCGGCGTCATCAACATCCATCCGACTTTTCTGCGCTGCCGGCAACTGAGGACCGCGGTGAAGCTCGGCGGCAAGCGTGGCGCGCGCGAGTGCTCGATGTCCTCGATCGGCCCGGCGGACACAAGGTGGTCATGGAGCTCGTCGGCGACGCGGCAAAACCCTTGGAGGCACTTGTCCGCGCCCGAGCCGCCGCCTGACCACGCGCCCATCACGTGGGGCGGTCGCCGATTTCGGGTCAGGTCCGGTATCGCGACAATGCCCACGGCAATCGGGACAGCAGTAGCCTAGCTAGTCCCAGGGTCCCCTGGCGGGGACGTCGCCCATGGGCGAAAATGGGGGTGGGCCTGCCCGCCGACGCCGTCGTTCCCTTGGCCTTTTGAGGCCGTCGCTAGTCTGGCGTTGGGGCCCC
>JBPCNZ010000009.1:0-21805 GCA_051000755.1 Acidimicrobiales bacterium
GGAGACGGCGGCCTCCGCCGACGAGCAGGCCGCCGTACCGCCCAAGCGGCTGGCCCGCCGCCGCACACCGGGAGGCGGGTCCCGGACGGCGCCCGAACCACAGAGCGCTCCTGATGAGGCCGGTGGGCCGGCCGGGCCGGCGCCCGCCCCCGGGGACCCCCCGGATGACCCCGCCGCCAAGCGCCCCCGGCGGGTTGTGCGCATCCGGTCCCGGCTACCGAGGACCGACGACGGGACCACCTGACGGCGCGTCGAGGGTCTCGATCGCCTGCTGGCGCAGCCGGCGGTAGTCGACCTTCCCGTTGGCGGCCCGGTTGACGCCGGCGACCGTCAGCACCCGTTTAGGGGCCTTGTAGCCGGCCACGCGATCCTTGACCCATCCGATCAGGGTGGTCTCGTCGGCGACGGTGCCGTCGGCCACCTCGACCAGGGCGACGACAGCCTCGCCGAACCGCTCATCGGGAACACCGACCACGACACTGTCGATCACCGCCGGGTGGGTCTTGAGGACCTCCTCGACCTCCTCGGGAAACACCTTCTCGCCGCCGGTGTTGATGCAGCCCGAGCCCCGACCGAGGAGGGTGAGCGAGCCGTTGGTGTTCACGGTGGCCCAATCCCCCGGCATCGTCCATCGCTCCCCGTCAATGATGCGGAACGTGGACGCCGACTTGATCGGATCCTTGTGGTAGCCGACGGGCCCGCGACCCTGGACCGCGAGCATGCCCCGCTCCCCGGACCCGGGGACCACGTCCCTACCGTGCTCGTCGACGACGCGTGCACCGTGACCGAGCTGGAAGCCCCCGGTGGCGGTGGTGGAGGTGCTCGTGGAGCGGGATCGCCCGATGCCGAGCGCCTCCGAGGAGCCGAGGGTGTCGACCATCATCAGCCACGGCAGGTGGCGGGCCAGCCCCGCCTTCACCGGCGCCGACCACATGACCCCGGAGCTGACCATCAGCCACAACGACGAGAGATCCCAGTGGCGCGGTCTGGCGTCGAGCTCGGCCAGCAGGGGCCGGGCGAAGGCGTCGCCCACGATCGTCATCTGAGTCACCCCTTCCCGGGCCACGGTATCGAGCGCCTCCACCGCCGAGAACGAGTGACCCCGGGTGAGCACCACCGAGCCTCCACTGGTGAACACCGACATGGCCGTGAACAGGGCGGTCCCGTGCATCAACGGGGGGCCGGGGAGGAGCCGCGGTCGGGGGTGCCGGGAGGGCCTGCCGAGCGTGGCCCGGACATCTGCGAGGTTGCCGTCCTCGGGATGGCGCAGCTCGCCGCTGCGGTTGAGGATGGCCCACAGGTCGTCCTGACGCCACATGACCCCCTTGGGCATGCCCGTGGTCCCGCCCGTGTAGATGAACAGCAGGTCGTCGCCGCTCCGTCCCCATGGAGCCCGAACCGGGTCGGCGACCGGTGTGGCGATCACGTCGTCGTAGGCCATCGCCCACTGCGGGAGTGGGTCCGAGCCTCCGACCCGGACCCAGGCCCGGACCCGCGGCAGCCGGCCGCGCACGGCGTCGACCCGTTCGGAGAAGTCGGCGTCAAAGATGACGACCTTGACGTCGGCGTCGTCCCAGAGATACACCAGCTCGTCGGCGGCATAGCGGTAGTTGGTGTTGACGGGAACCAGACCGGCTTTGAACGACGCGAAGACCGACTCGAGATACGCAGGTCCGTTGTAGAGGTACTGGGCGACCCGGGCCTGCCGTCCCACGCCGACGTTCACCAACATGGCGGCCAGGGCGTCCGCCCGCTGGTCGAACGCACTCCAGGTCAGGTGGGTCGAACCCTGATCGATGGCGGGGAGGTCAGCCCGCTCGGCGGCCACGACCTCCCAGACGTCCGCGAAGTTCCATGCGGTCACCTCCCGACTGTAGGCGTCCGGCCCGCCGGGCCCGTCAGCCGGCTCGGCCCAGCCAGCCCCGGGCCCGGAACAACGCCATCATGCTGACGACCACGAGCACCTCACTGCCGACCCCGGCGAACCAGAACGTCTCCCAGCTACCGATGTTGGACGTCAGGAAGGTGAAGTTCTGGCCGAAGAACCCGGTCAGGAACGACAACGGCAGGAAGACCGTGGAGATGATGGCCAGCTGCTTCATGACCACGTTGAGCTGGTTGGACGTGACCGAGAGGTAGGCGTCCGTCGCCCCCGACAGCAGGTCGCGGTAGCCGTCGATCAGGTCGGACAGGCGAATCAGGTGGTCGTAGACGTCGCGGTAGTAGCGCTGAGCCTCGTCGTCGAGTCCTGGGAGCTCGACCACCCCACCCGCCAGGCTGGCGAACATGTCCCGCTGGGGCGTGACCACCCGCCGCAGGCCGATCAGGGAGTGTCGGAAATGGAGGAGCTCTCCCATCTGGGATCGGTCGGGCCGCTCGATGATGTCCGATTCGACCTGGTCGATGCGGTCGTCGAGCTTGGAGAGGACGGGGAAGAAGCTGTCGACGAGGATGTCGGCCACCCGGTGGAACAACCGGGCCGGGTGGTCGACGGCAACACCGTGCTCACAGAGTCGGGTGGCGAGCTTGGTGAACGCCGCGCAGCTGCCCCGGTGCACGGTCACGAGGAAGTTGGCCGAGACGTAGCAGTGCACCTCGAGGACGTCATCAAGGTTCTCAGGGAGGATCGCGGGCGAGGCGTCGGGTTTGGACCCGGGCGACGGAGGGCCCTGCTCACCGGTGCCGTCGTCGAACGCCGAGCCATACATGACGAGCAGGATGTGATCGTCGTACTCCTCGATCTTGGGCCGCTCGCCGAAGGTCACGGCGTCGTCGATGGCCAGGGGGTGAAAACCGAAGACCTCCCGCATCCACCCCAGCTCCTCATCGCTCACGCGAGCGAGGTTCAACCAGAAGAACCTTCCCGAGCGAAGGGACGCCTCGACATCGGTCCGGGTCGGATCGTGGACCAACGTCCCGGCGCGGTCGAGCAGATGCCCACCCGGCGTTCCCAACTCCCGCCTGCCGGTCACCTCGGAATCGGCCACGACCACGGTGCAACCTCCTCGTCGCCTCTGGGCGCGCAGTCTGCCAGTTCGCCGGAGGCCCTGCGCTACGGTCTGGCGATGCCAGGCGTGGAGATCCGCCCCGCGCACGGCTTGGCCGGGCGCCGGCGGTTCATCGACGTTCCGTTCCGGATCCACGGTGATGACCCGAGCTGGGTACCTCCGTTGCGCCTTTCGGTCTACGACCGGCTCTCCCCTCGCCACCCGGCTAACGCCCACCAGCGCACCGCCCTGTGGATCGCCTACCGCCACGGGAAGCCCGTGGGCCGGGTCGGGGCATGCCTCGACACCTTCTTCAACGACTACCAGGGGGTGCGATGGGGATGGGTCGGCTTCTTCGACTGCTTCGATGACCCGGAGGTGGCGGCGACACTGTTCGACGTGGCGTCGGCCTGGTTGAACACTCAGGGCGCCGACACCTGCGTCGGGCCTGCCGACTTCACCACCAACGACGAGCTGGGGCTGATGATCGAGGGCTTCGACGAGCCCACGGCCCTGATGACGCTCCAGAACCCCGCCTACGCCGAAGAGCTGTGGACCGGGGCGGGTTGGGAGCCGGCGATGGACCTGTGGGCCTGGCACTTCGACAAGATGCACACCGCCCTGTCGGAACGCCAGACCCGGACCCTCGAACGGATCCGCCAGCGGGCCGGAGTACACGTTCGCCAGGTGGACATGAAGAACTTCGACGCCGACGTCGGGAAGTGCTTCGAGGTGTACAACGCCGCGTGGCAGGCCAATTGGGGCTTCGCACCCATGCCCGAGGCGGAGGTCCGCCACCTGGGCAAGCAGCTCAAGGCCATCATCAACCCCCGGTGGGCCTTCGGCGTCGAGACCGCGGCGGGGGAGGTCGTCGCCGTGTGCCTGGCCCTCCCGGACCTCAACAGGCTGATGGTGCGGGTCCGTAGCGGCCGGCTCCTCCCGTTCCATTGGATCGCCCTGCTCGCCGGGCGCAAGAAGCTGTCCCAGGCGCGGGTGTGGGCGCTCGGCATCAAGCCGGAGTGGCAGACGAGGGCTCTCGGTCCGCTCCTCTACGCCGAGATCGTGGACCGCTTGGCCTCCGATCCTCACATCCGCACGGCCGAGGCGGGCTGGACGCTGGCGTCGAACCATCGGATCAACGACCAACTGGCGGCTATGGGAGCCCGCCGCTCCAAGGTGTGGCGGTTGTACCAGCGACCCGCGTGAGCACCGCCTCGAAACCAGCAAGAGCCCGGTCGATGTCCTCTTCGCTGTGGGTGGCCATGACCGACGTCCGCAGCACCGCCTTGGGCACCGCCGGCGGGATGGCGCAGTTGGTGTAAACACCCTCTTCGAGCAGGGACCGCCACAGCGTCCCGGCCTCCCACATGTCCCCGACGTGCACGGCGACGATGGCGCTCCCGTCGCTCTCACTCACGTGGTAGCCCAGTTGCCGGAGACCGTCGCGAAGCTGGGTGGCCCGCGCCCTGACCGCTTCCCGCCGCCAGTCCTCGCGGCGGGCGATGCCCGCCGCGCACCGGGCCGCAGCCATGGCCGCGGGGGTGCCCGCGGCGGTGAACAGCAGTGGCCGGCTGGCGATGCGCAGGTAGTCGATGAGAGCCTTGCTGCCCGCCACGAAGCCACCGCAGCTGGCCAGCGACTTGGAGAACGTGCTCATGACGAGATCGGGGACGATGCCGGTGGCGCGCACCGTCCCCGAGCCCTCAGGACCGATCACGCCGAGGGCGTGGGCCTCGTCGACGAGCAGGCGGGCCCCGTAGTCCCGGCACACCTCGCTGATGGCGGTCAGGGGCGCCCAGTCGCCCTCCATCGAGTAGATGCCGTCCACCGCGACCAGCAGGCCACCGGCATCGGGCTGCTCCCGCCAGCTCTTCAGGCCGCGTCTCAGGCTGTTGGGCCGGTTGTGGCGGAAGGCCCGCAGGGCGCCCTCGGCCATGCGGGCTCCGTCGACCAGGCTGGCGTGGGCCGCCGAATCGAGGAACACGGCATCGTCGGGGCCGACCAGGGCGGTCACCAGGCTGAGGTTGGCGGTGTAGCCGGTGGTGAACACCAGGGCCGCCTCCGTGCCCACCCAGTCGGCCAGGAACTCCTCGAGCTCGACATGCAGGGTGAGGGTCCCGTTGAGCAGGCGGCTGCCGGTCATGCCGGTGCCGTAGCGATCCACGGCGTCGACCGCGGCGGCCTTGACCCGGGGATCGGTGGTCAGACCGAGGTAGTTGTTGGAGCCCAGCATGACCATGTCGCGCCCGTCGAAGCGGACGGTCGTGCCGATCTCGCCTTCCATCTGGCGGTAGAAGGGCATGAGGCCCAGAGATTCGGCCAAGTGGTACTGCTCGAGTCGGGGATCGGCCAGCTTGGCGAAGAGGTCACCCTGCGGCTTGGTCACGCCCCGGCCCGCTCCCGGTCGAAGCGACGCTCCCAGGCCTCGTGGCGGTTCCTGGCGTCCTTGATGTAGGGCGAACGACCGATGGCCCGGACCAGGGTCCGGTTGATCTGGTCGGCCGGCGCCCGGAGGGGGCGAAGGACATCAACGAAGAGCACGACCCGGACCTCGTCCGAATCGTTCCACGCATGGTGGTCGTAGCCGTCGTCGAACAGCAGGCTCCGGCCCTCCTCCCACCCCGCCGTCTCCCCTCCCACGGTGATCCCGCACTGATCGGCGGGCTCGGGGACCCTCAGGGCCAGGTGGTAGCGGAGGACGCCGCGCCACGGCCCCCGGTGGGCAGGGATCTTCTTGTGGGGCGAGAGGATGGAGAAGAACGCCGTCGTCAGGTCAGGGACGGCGTCGATCAGCTCAGCCGTACGGGGACAGCGGGCGCAGTTGCCTTCGGAGCGAAACCCGTATCCCTCGAAGAAGAAGGTCTTCCACCCGTCGTCGCCGGAGATCGAAGCCTGATCGATGGAGATGTCCTGGAAGTTGGGCAGGTCGTCCCGGTAGGTCAGCACCTCATCGAGCTCGGCGCGGATCTCCTTCCAGTTGCGCTCCAGCTCGGCGATCCAGTCGAAGCCGTCGGTGGACAGGAAGGGGGCGGTAGGTACCGTCGAGGACCGCAGAACGGCTCGTTCGGCGGCATGGAGGACCTTGGCGCCCGTCTCGATGCCTACGGTGAACGCCCGGTCTCGCAGCTGCGGCGACATGGCCGGTCAGGCTACCGCCGAATCCAGGCGCCGGTCCGGACTCCCCCCGATACCCTTGCTTGGATGCCCGGCATGCAGCCCTCCGACATCGGTCACCTGGCCCAGGCCACGGGAGTGGCCGTGAGCCCCGACGGCTCTCAGGTGGTGGTCACGGTGCAGGGCGTCGATCTGGCCGCCAACCGCTACCGGACAGGCCTGTGGCTCGGCTCGAGCACCGGGCCTGTCGAGCCCATGACGAGCGCGGAACGGGCCGACACCCTCGCCCGCTGGTCGCCATCGGGTCGCCTGGTCGCCTACGTGAGCGAGCAGGAACACACCCACGCCGTCATGGTGCTGGCCGTCGCCGCCGGCGGCCAGCCCCGCCAGGTGCTCGAACGCCCTGACGACATCGTCGACCTGGGCTGGTCCCCCGACGGCACCCACCTGGCCGTCCTGGCCCGTGAGCCCGACGCCGAACGGTACGGGACCCCCGGCTCGCCACCCCGGGCCGCCGACCTCCCACCCCGCCGCGTGAGCACCCTGTTCACCACCATGAACGGTGACGGGTGGGTGACCGACCGGCCCCCGAAGCTCTACGTCGTGCCCGTCGACGGGACGGGCCCGCCCCGTCTGCTGACCCCGTGGCCGGCGGCCGTGACGGCCATGTCGTGGTCCCCCGGCGGGGACCGTGTGGTGGTCAGCTCCGCCCGCCACCCCGGCTGGGACCTTGACTTGTGCAATGACCTGTGGCTGGTCGACGCCCTGGGTGGCAACGAGCCGGAGCGGCTCACCGATACCTCCAGTGAGTACTCGGAGCCGTCGTGGTCACCGGACGGGCGCTGGATCGCCTATCTGCGCCTGCCGACCCCGATGTCCGAGCCCCGCCACACCCGTGTAGCCGTCTACGACACCACCACCGGCAACCACCGGGACCTGTCCGGGACCCTCGACCGCAACGTGGCCGGCGTCCGTCTGGTTTGGACAGGAGGACGGGTGGCGGCGCTGGTGGAGGACCACGGGGCCACCCACCTGCACCGGTTCGACCCCGCCGGCAACGCCCCGCCCGAGCTGGTCCTCGGCGGCGACCGGGTCATCTCCGCCTTCGATGCCGATCCCGACGGGCGGTGCCTGGCGTACGTGGCCTCCACCCCGACCGAGTTGCCCGAGGCATGGGTGGCGGCCGGCGATCAGACCGGCCCCCGGTGGGTGACGGGGCTGTCGCGTTCCCTGCTCGACCACGTCACGCTCGTTCGTGCCGGAGCGGTTCAGCGCCACATCGGCGGACGGCACCGAGGTCGAGTGCTGGGCCATGGCCCCCATCGAGACCGGCACGCCGGACACCGGTCAGCCCACCCTCCTCAACATCCACGGGGGGCCGTTCTCCCACTACGGCTACGGGTTCTTCGACGAGTTCCAGATCCAGGCCGGGGCCGGCTTCGGGGTTGTCTATTGCAACCCCCGGGGCAGTTCGGGCTACAGCGAGGCATGGGGACGGGCCGTGCGATGGCCCGAGGCCGACGAGGATTCCGGCTCCGGATGGGGCGGGGTCGATCACGACGACGTGCTGGCCTGCGTCGCGGAAGCGGCCCGGCGCTTCGGGTGGGTCGATCCGGATCGGATGGGGGTGTTGGGCGGCTCCTACGGGGGCTACCTGACGTCGTGGACGATGGGCCACGGAGGGCCGTTCGTGGCCGGATGCTCGGAACGGTCGGCCAACGACCTGCTCGCCCTGGAACGCAACTCCGACTTTGCCGGGGCGTTCCGCAGCTACGTCGGCCACGACCATGTTCATCGCCCCGACCTGTACGTACGCCAGTCGCCGGCGACCTACGTGGCCGACCTGGTCGCCCCTCTGCTCCTCGTCCACTCTGAGGACGACCCGCGCTGCCCGATCGACCAGGCCGAGGGGCTCTTCGTCGCCCTGCGGCTCCTCGGACGCCAGCCGGAGTTGATCCGCTTCCCGGGGGAGAACCACGAGCTGTCCCGCAGCGGCAGCCCGAAGCACCGGATCATCCGGGCGGAGATCATCCTGGAGTGGTTCGGGCGCCATTTGGTCGGCACGGCATCGCCCGCCTCGCAGGTCGATACCATCCGACCATGATCTCCTCGCCCACCGGCCGCGCCCCTTCGAGCGGTCTCAACCGCAAGACCAAGGGCCTGGCCGCCACCTTCGCGGTGGCCGGCATCGGCCACTTCGTCACCCCCAAGCTGTTCGAGGCCATCGTTCCCCGGTGGGTACCCAAGCCCCGTGGCGCCGTGTACGCCAGCGGCGTGATCGAACTGGCATGCGCCGCCGGCTTGATCACCCAGGCCGGGTGGGCCGGCCCTCTCAGCGCCGCCCTGCTGGTGGCGGTGTGGCCGGCCAACGTGCAGATGGCGATCGACGAGCGGCGGGCCGGCAAGCCGCTGGTGCGCCAGTTTGCCCTGTGGGCCCGGGTGCCGATGCAGGTTCCGATGATCAAGACCGCCCTGGGCGCCCACCGGACCTGACCGGCCCAGACCTGACCGGCAGCGTCAGGCGAAGGTGAACACCGGGAGGCCGTCGTCGCCGGCCGCAACGGTCCCGGCCCTTCCCACGGGCTGGTCCACGCCGCCGACCAGCCAGGCCAGCACATCGGGGTCGGCCGCCACCCGAGCCGCGAAGCGACCGCCGTCGCCCACCCGGCCGATGACCACGGCGCGTTCGGGGACGCCGGAGCGGTCATAGACGACGGTGTAGGTCTCCACGGTCGCCGGTCCGGCGGGACGGGACGTCACGACGGGTGCCCTCCGCTGGTTCAACGTCGCCTGGCGGGACGCACGCTCATCGGGCCTGTGGCGGCCCCCGGGCGGAGGTTCGGTGCCGACGATCAGGGTGTGGTGCTTGGTCAGGTAGCCGCCATTGCCGTAGAGCAGGCCGGTGCCGGTCCCGGCGCGCAGGGCGTGGACCATGTGCGCCGCGGCGCAGAGCATGTAGGCGTTGAGCGGACCGCCATAGAAGGTCAGACCCCCCGCCACCGTGCACGGTGTCGTATCCGGGAGACCGAGTGCCTCCAGGGCCAGCTTGGGCACGATCGGGAAGCAGCTGTAGAGCTCCAGGAGATCCACCTCTCCGGGGTTCAGGTCGACCAGCGCGAGGGCGTCGAGGACGCTCCGGCACAACGGTTCCGAAGCCGCGTAGCTGGGCCGTTCCAGCACCTCGGTGCTGTCGAGCGCCCCTGCCCCAGCCCACGGGTAGACCCAGCGGTCCTCGGGGATGCCCATGCCGCGGGCCCGATCGGTGGAGGTGACCAGGACGGCGGCGGCCTGATCCACCATCGGTTGGGCACACATGAGCTTGAGGTAGGGGTGGGCGATGGGACGGTTGGAGGCGCTCGGCGTGGTGATGGCGTCAGCACTGAAGGCGTCGGCAAACCAGGCCCCCGGGGTCCGGGCTGCCACCTCCGAGAGGGCGGCCCAGATCCGGCCGCTGGCCGCCTGGCTCTCCTCGAGGGTCAGGCCCATCGCCGCCCGGTGGGCGTTCTCCATCAGCGGATAGACCTGGGTGGGGTCACCGAGACCCGCCTCGGCCAGGCCGTGGCGGACTCCGTAGAACGGATCGAGAGGAACAGGCGGTTCGCCCCTGGGGGACCAGGGGGGCTCCTGACCGGCCTTCCCCCACATGCGCCGGGAGGCCAGCGTCTCGCCACCGGCGATGACCGCGACGGACGACTCGCCGTGCTGGATGCGGCGGGCGGCGGCGTCGATCAGGGCGGTGGGTTGCTCCCCGCCGAGCTCGCTGAACAACGCCCGGCCCGGCCGCGCCCCGATCCTGCCAGCCACCGTTCCGGCGGGGTCGGCGTACTTCCAGCTGAGCAGGTTGAGCACATCGAGGGAATCGACCTGGCCCAGGGCGGCGGGATCGATGCCGGCATCGCTCGCCGCTCCCTCGATGGCGGTGGCGATCAGCTCAGCAGGTTCGGTGGTGGTGTCCAGGTCATCAGGGTGCCGGGTGACATAGCCGGCGCCGACGATGACCGGGACGGGATCCTCGACAGTCACGGCCACGAAGCCTGGCATGGGTGGCCCGCGGCCCACCAACGGCGCCGCTACCGTCTGGCCCGGTGACGATCGGCCTGACCGCCCGGGTGGCCCGGGGCCTCGAATGGGTGGCTGCCGACGAGGTCTCCAGTGCTCTCCCCGGCGGTCAGCTGACCTTCGCCACGCGGGAGGTCCGCTTCACCCTGCCAGAGCTCCCACCTGCGGTCGGTGCCCTGCGGACGGTCGACGACGTGTTCGTCGTCGTCGGCGCCGTCCCAGACGTAGGCCGGGATCGGCGGGCCCCGTCGGCGGTCGCCGCCCGAGCCCGCCGCCTCGACCTGGCCGGGACCGTGGCGACCGTCCGGGCGTCCCGTGCGCTCCCCGACCGCCCCGCCTTCGACGTGGTGGCCAGCATCGACGGTGACCGCCGATTCAACCGCTACGACCTCGAGGATGCGTTGGGCGCCACCCTGAGCCCGATGATCGGCGGTCCCTACAGCTCACGCCGGGACGGGGCACCGCCACCCAGTGATCTGACCGTGCGGGTGGTGGTGACCGGCGACGGGGCCGAGGTCATGGTGAGGCTCGGCGCCCGCCCCCTGCACCGCCGTCCGTGGAAACACGACACGGCACCAGCCACCCTGCACCCGCCGGCGGCAGCCGCCCTTTTGCGCCTGGCGGGATCACCGAGACGGGTCGTCGATCCTTTTGCGGCGACGGCACCATCCCGATCGAAGCGGGCCTGGCCGCCCCCTGCATCCGGGTGGCAGGCTCGGACCTCGACGGCGGTCGGTTGGTCAACGCCCGGGCCAACGCGACGCGGGCCGGTGTGGCCCTGCCATGGATCAGGGCCGACGCCGCCCGGGGACCGTGGCACCCCGAACCCGAAGCGGCCTGGGTGACCCACCCGCCGTGGAACAGGGCCGCCTTCGCCCGGGGAGGCGTGGCGGCAGGCCTGGCCCCGGCGTGGGTCGAGGGTCTCCGTCTCCTCGGCCCGACCGGCACCCTGACGGTGCTCGTCGAGGCCGCCGCCGACACCGAGGCGGAGCTGGCCACCGCCGGTTGGCGTCCGGTGTTGACCCAGGAGATCCGTCTGGCCGGGCGAGTGTGCCGGGTGGTGGTCGCGGTTCCGTCCGAGGGACCCGAACGGGATCCGGTGAGCGCCACCCTGAGGTCCTGGCGGCAGCGGGCCATGAACGATGGTCTGGTTACCAAGTCCGGCTTCTGAGCCGTTGGACTCACGTGTCGCCGGGCTCGCAGTGCAGATGGTGGTCGATGGCCGCACCGGGCGAGGTGGCGACGGCGGCCATCGCTCCGGTGACCTCGATGCGGTGGGCGACGAGGGGCAGGGCGGCGTGGCGAGCGACGATCGGGTCGGGCCCGGCCACCTCGAAGCTGGAGAACGGCAGAACCAGGCCGAGGCCCAGGGCCTTGGCCACCGCCTCTTTCCTGGTCCACAGATCGAGGAACGCTGCCGGTCGGTCCCCGGCTGCGACCCCGGCCAACCAGGTCTGCTCGGTCGCGGTGCAACAACGGCGGATCACACCGTCGGAGACGGGCCGGCGATCGGCGTCCTCGATGTCGGCGCCCACCGGGCCTTCGCCCACCGCCACCAGCACGTGAAGACCGCTGTGGCTCAGGTTGAACGAGGCTCCCCCACCAACCAGGCGAGGGAGGCCGTGGTGGGGATGGCCGCAGTGGTCGCAGCTGCGGTCAAAACGGAGTCCGGCGGGATCGACACCCAGGCGGCGACCGAGGGCCCGGCGGAGAAAAGCGTGGCTGGCGGCATAGGTGCGCGCAGCCGACGCCGAGGTGAACTCCGAGGCCCGCGTTCGTTCCTCCCGGTCGAGAAGCTCGACATCGGCCGCCGGCACCTCCCCCGAGGCGAGGGTGAGGGCCCACACATCGATGACGCGGACCTCCACAGGGGCATCGGACACAGGCCTCCAAGGTAGCGGCGGCCCCCCACCGGCCAGGACTGCGACAATGGAGCCCATGTCAACCTTCAGCGTCGAGCGGGTCCGCATACATGGCCATGAGCTGAGCTATCGCCGGGCCGGGGCCGGGGACGGCCCGGTCCTGTTGCTGATCCACGGCATCGCCGGGAGCTCGGCCACCTGGGAGGCGGCCCTGCCTCTGCTGGCCCGCGACTTCACCGTCATCGCCCCCGATCTGCTCGGTCACGGTGAGTCGGCGAAACCGCTCGGGGATTACTCCCTCGGCGCCTACGCCAGCGGGCTGCGGGACCTGGTGGCCGTGCTCGGCATCGGCCGGGCCACCCTCGTCGGCCACTCCCTCGGTGGCGGGATCGCCATGCAGTTCGCCTACCAGCACCCGGAGTGCTGCGAGCGGATGGTCCTGGTGGACAGCGGCGGGCTGGGAACCGAGGTCAGCTGGTTGCTCCGCCTCATGAGCCTGCCCGGCGCCGACCTGGTCGCTCCTCTCTTCTTCCCTCAGTTCGTCCGGAACTGGGGGGATGCCCTGGGCAGGGTGGCCCACGGCCAGGGCCTGCGCTCGGCGAGGGTGAGCGAGTCCTGGCGCTCCTACGCGTCGCTGGTCGACGCGCCCAACCGCCAGGCCTTTGTGCGCACCCTGCGCCACGTCATCGCCCCGGGGGGTCAGTCGGTGAGCGCCAACGATCGTCTGTACCTGCTCGAGCGGATCCCGACGATGATTGTGTGGGGGAACCGCGACGGCATCATCCCTGTGGAGCACGCCCACGCCGCCCACGAGGCCATTCCCCAGAGTCGCCTGGAGATCATCGAGGGGGCCGGACATTTCCCCCACGTGGAGGAGCCGGCGCTGTTTGCCTCGCTGCTGACCGACTTCGTCCGTACCACTGAGGCCGCGGCCGTGGACAGCGACGAGTTCGCTGCCACCCTTCAGGCGGCCGGTCGGTCCCACCCCGCATGATCACCAACCGCCGCTGGATGCTGGCCCGCCTCCCTCAGGGGCGGCTCACGGTCGAGGACTTCGAGCTCCGCCCCGTCGATCTCGATCTCGATGACACCCTGCCCACAGACCACGTGGCGTGCCGGGTGCTGTGGCTGTCGATCGACGCCGCCGGGCGAGCGTGGATGCAAGGCGCCACCTACCGGCCGGCCATGGAGGCCGACGACGTCATGGCTGGCTACGGCGTCGCCGAGGTGGTGCGTTCGGATGGGCCATCGTTCGCCCCCGGCCAGCTCGTCGCCGGCGAATTCGGCTGGCAGGAGTATGCCGTGGTTCCCGTCCGGGGTCTGCTGGCCCTCGAACGCCGGCCTCACCTGGCCTCCCATCTGAACGTGCTCGGGATCACCGGCCTCACGGCCTACTTCGGTCTCCTCGATGTGGGCAGGCCCCAGGCCGGGGAGACGGTCGTGGTGTCCGCTGCGGCCGGTGCCACCGGCAACCTGGTGGGCCAGATCGCCAAGCGTCACGGGTGCCGGGCCGTCGGCATCTGCGGGTCGACCGACAAGGCCCGGTGGCTCACCGACGACCTCGGCTTCGATGTCGCAGTCAACTACCGCGACCCGGATTTCCGCCGGCAGCTCAAGACCGCCTGCCCCGACGGCGTCGACGTCTACTTCGACAACGTGGGCGGCTCGACGCTCGAGGCGGTCCTGGCCCGCATGAACCTCCACGGCCGCATCGCCTGCTGCGGCGTCGTCTCCCAGTACGACACCACCTCCCCCGCCCCCGGCCCCCAGGGCGTTCCCGGGTTGCTGGTGACCAAGCGCCTGGCCATGCGGGGTTTCATCGTCACCGACTACGCCGACCGCTTCGGGGAGGCTCTTGCCGCCCTGGCGTCATGGCTGGAAGACGGCTCACTGATCCCCACCGAGGACATCCTCGACGGCCTCGAACGGGCGCCGGAAGCCCTCGTCGGACTGCTGGCCGGAAACAACATCGGCAAGCGTCTGGTCCACGTCGGCGACCCCGGGGCCTGACCGGTGAGAGCCCTCAGATCGAGGGGCGGACATGGCCGCCCTGTCCGTCGGCGTGCCCATTCCCAGCCGGTGCGCCCCGGAGATAGCCCTCGAGGGCCAGGCGTAGGAACGCCGACGGCCGGTAGCCGGCAGCCGTCGCCCGGTTGACCGTATCCGCCGCCTCGTCGGGCAAGAACCCGATGTCGCGGCGGACGGGGTTGCCGCTCCGCCGGCGCCGGACGCGCCGACCCTGCCCATCACCGTCCATGGCCAGGACGGCCTGGTAGGCGACCTCGCCCAGGACCACGTCATCCTGACGGGCCCGCTCATCGAGCAGCCCTGACAGCATCGGGGAGATGCTCGTCTGGATGTAGCACAGGTTCCCCCGGCGGGTACCGAAGCCAGGCGCTCCACCGCCACCGCCCTCGCCCCCGTGAACGCTCTCCGTGGTAGCCACTGACCGCACGACATCTCCTTTGCCAGGCGAGGGCGACGCGGCTGTGCGGGAACGAGAACAGCACGGAACGCAGGGACCGGACGCCACCGTGAAAATGGGACAAATGCCAAACACCCCGTCAAGGGCCCCTGTATCCTGCCCCAACAACGAGGTTTACATCAAACCGCGAGACACGTTGCTACCCACAGTGGTGGGCGATGGGCGCAGACACCAACGCCTTCGGACGGCGCGGACGATCAGTCCTGAGTAGCTACCGCCGTCAACCCGAGGAGATCGGCAAGGGTGTTGACGGCATCGACGAGCTCGTCGGAGGCGGTCAGGAGCGGACCGCTGCCATTCACGCCAGCCACCGCTTCTGCCAGCTCCTCGTAGCGACGACGCAACGACGGTCGGGGCCCGACCGCCGCCGCAGCCTCCGGGCGGCCGAGCTGATCGCCCGCCCGGGCCAGGGCGTCGGAGACATCGTGGGCCAAGGGGTCCAGTGCCGGGACCGGCTCCCCGAGTCGCCCATCTTCGATGTCGCTGCGAAGAGCATGAGCGGCCAGGCTGATGCGGCTGAGGGCGGCCAGGATCCCCCGGCCCTTAGTCAGGCTGAATCGGCGGCCCTCGGGTTCGTCGGCCGATCGGACGATGGCTTCGTCAGCCGCCGCCTTGGCCCGGCGGGCGTCGCGTGCCAGGCCCCGCATCTCACGGCTGTCGAGAGGACGGGCGCCGCTGGCCACGGCGAGCACCGCCCCCAGGTAGTCCCGTTGGCGGGTCACCAAGGAGGCGAGGGCCTTGGGGGCCTGCTGCTCGGACCACGTGGGCCAGAGCCCGTAGACGGCGAGGGCGAGGGACCCACCCACCAGGGTGTCCTCCAGACGATCGACGGCGGTGGAGACGGTCCCCGGTGCCACCACCCCGACAAGGAGCACAACGAGCCCGGTGAGGAATCCGGTGAAGAGGGCGTAGCTGGCACCGAAGCTGGCACCCACCGCCACCGCGAGCAGGCCGATGACGATGATCTCGGCGGCCGCGTTGGCATGCAAGGCGACGACGAGCAGGCCGGCGAGGACGACACCGATGCATGTTCCAGCCATGCGAGCCAGGCCCCGGCTGAACGTGACCGAGAAGTCCGGCCGGAGAACAACCGACGCGGTCAACGCCACCCAGTATCCGCGGCCGAGCGGGGTGTGGCGAGCCAGGACCTCGGCCGCCGTGACGACGACCGCCAGCCGTAGGGCGTGGCGGCCGATGGGTGAGCTGAAGCTGGCGTGAGCCCACAGTGCGTCCCAATCCTCCCGGAAGGCGGCCAAGGAGCTGGGGCGGGCGGGTCGGCCAGGGCGGGCGGGACGGGCGGGACGGGTGACGGGCGGCAATGCCTTGCGCCGATCGGTCGTCGTGGTCCGCTGCACCAGCTCGGCTGCGGCCCGAAGCTGGCCGGCCAGGGCGCCCAGGTGGGCTTCGAGGGCGTCGAGGGCGGCCCTCTCCGGGTGGTCGGCGGTCGGCGTGTTGTCGCCGGGGGCCGCTGGGCGGGTGGCGCTCGCCGCTTCGAGGATGCGCCGGGCTCGCTGCGTCGCCTCCGTGGAACGCTCCGCCACCGCCCCACTGGCGGCCCTGCGGGCGGTGAGGCCCTCCCCCAGCGCAACAAAGGCTTCGGCGGCGACGGAGAGGGCGACGTCGACGGCGGCCCACGGCACCTCAGACGGGTCGGCACCGAGGCGGATCAAACGGCGACCGATCCCCTCGATGGCCAACAGCTCGAGTCGGGATCTCCGGGCCACGTCGAGCACGGCCCGGAGTTGCCAACCTTCCTCGGCGTCGAAGCGCAGCCCCTTCTGGAGGAGGACGGCGGCGGTCTCGAGGGCTTCCGCGGAGGCCACGCCGCGGCGGTGGGTGACACCGGCACCGGCCAACTCGGCCAAGGCCGCGAATCCGGCGGCGATCGCGTCGCGCTGCAGGGCCGAGGTCACCGGAGGTCGGGTCACCGCCACGATGAGGGTGGCGATCAGACCACCGGCAAGGACGTAGCCGGCCAGGTGGAGAGCGGCGCCGGGTGGCTCCGAGAATCGGCCGAACACGATCATGGCGGCGATCCCCTGGGTACCGATCGACGTCGCCGGGCTGCCGAGTCCCAAGAGCAGGCCGGCCATGAGACACCACAGAGCCAGGATCACGGTGTGGACCCAGCCGAGCTGCCCGCTCGCCGAACCGACGAAGGTCGACACGGCCATGGTCAAGGACACGACACCGAGAGCGCGCAGCGACATGCGGCCGCTGTTGATCGCCGCCGGTATGCCGGCAAGGAGAGCCCCGGCGGCCATGGACGCCTCCGCCGCCGGGTTGTTGAAGACCCGGCCTAAGACCAGGGCCACCACGACACCCAGAGCCACCCGGATCCCGGCGAGGGGGGCGAACCCGTCACGGTCGACGCGGACGATCTGACGCAGAGCACGCCGCAACCCTGTTCCCAGCTCCCGGGGGCGGACCGGGGCGATGCCGGCGCCGGGTCGCCAGCCTGGGAGTCGGGCGAGGCGAGGACGCATGGCCTCGATGTTCGGTTGCTCCGGACCCTCCGTCAAGCGGGCGGCATCTTACGCAGCTCGAATCGGCGTTTGCGGCGGGTGCGGGCCGGCGTGGTGATCGCTGTCGCCGGTCGCCGGTCGCCGGTCGCCGTGAACCGAAGGTATCGGTTTTCCCGAGCTTGCGAACCGAACGTACCGCCCTGCGGTACTTGCGGTTCTGAACCTCAGGACGCCGATACAAAGGGTGCACGCCAGGCCCGCCGGAAACGAGTCCGGCGGCCCTGGCGGCGGGTTGGCCCTGGGCCGACGAGAGGGCCCCGCCGAGAGTGCCCTGCGCCCGGTGCAAGCCTGCGACCAGCTCGGCCGGGATGAACCGGACCGTTCCCGGCGTTGTAACGACCAACGCCCAACGTGGAGGTCGCAGGTGAAGGTTGAAATCTGGTCGGACATCTTGTGCCCGTGGTGCTACATCGGCAAGCGTCGCTTTGAGGCTGCTCTGGCGGCCTTTCCCCACCGAGAAGACGTCGAGGTCGTGTGGCGCAGCTTCGAGCTCGATCCCTCGGCGCCCCGTTCCCACGAGGGTGACCCCACCGATCGTCTGGCGGCCAAATACCGAATATCCCGCCAAGATGCCCTCGACGCCCAGCACCGTATGTCATCGGTCGCCGCAGACGAGGGGCTCGACTTCCATCTGGTCACCGCCCGATCGGGCAACTCGTTCGACGCCCATCGGCTCGTCCACCTCGCCGCCGAGGTGGATCGACAGGACCAGATGAAAGAGCGCCTCTTCGCCGCCTATCTGTTGGAGGGACGCCCCATCGGCGATCCGGACACCCTCGCCGCCCTGGCGGAGGAGGTCGGCATCGATCGCCAGCGCGCCACGGACGTCCTCGCCGGAGACGGCTACGGCGAGGCCGTCAGAGCCGACGAGGCTGAGGCCACGGCGTTCGGCATCAGCGGTGTGCCCTTCTTCGTCATCGACCGGACCTACGGGATCTCCGGCGCCCAGCCGGTCGACACCCTGACGGCGGCGCTGAACCAGGCATGGGAGAAATCCCAACTCGTCGTGGTCCCGTCAGGTGATGAGCCGGGCGCCTGCGAGGGCGACAGCTGCGTCGTCTGAGCCACCGGTCTCCCCAGGGCCACGGACGACAGGACCGCAACCACACCCTTGGTGATAGGCGTCGGTCCCCGGGTAGAAGGGGCACATGACAGATCTCTTGCAAGGGACGGCGGCGCTGGTCACAGGGGCCAGTTCGGGCATCGGCGACGCCACCGCCGCTGCGCTCGCCGCCGAGGGCGCGGCGGTCGTGGTGGTTGCCCGACGACGGGATCGCCTCGACGCCCTGGCGGAGCGAATCCGTGGCTCGGGCGGCACCGCCGAAGTCATGGAGGCGGACGTGACCGAGCGAGCCTCGGCCGAGGAAGCGGTCGCCGGTGCCGTCCGGGCGTTCGGCCGCCTCGATGTGGTGGTCAACAATGCGGGGGTGATGCTCCTGGGACCGGCGGTGGACGCTCCCATGGAGGAGTGGGATCGCATGGTTCAGCTGAACCTGACCGGGCTCCTCTATGTCAGCCACGCAGCGACCCCGCACCTGTTGGCGGCCGCCGAACAGGAACCCCGCCGGGTGGCCGACATGGTCAACCTCTCCTCCGTGGCCGGGCCGGGTCGCCCGCTCCGGAAGCGCCGTCTACAACGCCACCAAGTGGGGCGTCAACGCCTTCAGTGAGAGCCTGCGCCAGGAGGTCACCGGTCGCCACGTCCGGGTCGGGCTCATCGAGCCTGGAGCGGTGGCCACCGAGTTGGCCGGCCACAACAGGCCCGAGGTCCGAGAGGCGATCCAGCAGAGGTTTGCCGGGATCCAACAAATGCAACCCGACGACATAGCCAGGGCCGTCCTCTACATGGTCACCCAGCCGCGTCACACGGCTGTCAACGAGATCATCCGGCCGACCGAGCAGGAGGGCTGAGCGACCCTTCCCCGAGGGCCCGGGGTGCGTAGCGTGCGAGTTCATGAACGACGATCCAACAAACCTCGGCGACTCCCACGGCCAGTGGTACTACTGCTTCAAGCACAAGAAGGTTGAAACGCACGACGAGAGCGACGAGATGGATCGGATGGGGCCCTACCCCACCAAAGAGGCGGCGGAGAACTGGCGAGCGCAGGTGGCCGCACGAAATGAGGCGTGGGACGAGGAGGACTAGGTAAACACCTCCAATCGCGTGCAGCCGTCCGATCGGGGTCGGGATCACCTACCTCGACATGCCTGGCTCCCCCGAGCGGATCTGGCGACCTGTCCAATCCGTCGCATCCTCCCCGGCGAGTAGCCCAGGATCATCGCGGTCCCGGCCGACGATCTCGGACTCATAATCTCGAGGTATGGCCGTCGTCGCTGCATTCTCCATCTCGCCCGTGGGCGGTCCGGCCGCTACCGCCGACGGCTCGGTCGGGCTGGCCGTGGCGGAGGTCGTCCGCATCGTCCGGCAGTCCGGGCTACCCAACGAGACGAACGCGATGTTCACGAACGTCGAGGGGACCTTGGACGAGGTCTTCGCTCTCATCAAGCAGTGCATCGACCACATGGCCTCGATCGCGCCTCGGGTCAGCGTCGTCGTGAAGCTCGACATCCGGCCCGGGCACGTCGACGCCATGCACGCGAAGGTCGCGTCGCTCGAGCGGTCAGTTGCCGACGAGACTCCCTGACCGGGCGGTCTAGCCCTCGGGTCAGAGCTCCGATGGGGACGTTGAAGGAGAAGATGTACTGCCAGCCGATGCCGCCGGCCAGGAGGCCGACCGTTCCGCCAAGCGCACCGACTCCGCCCCAGATGCCGAGCGCCTTGTAGCGTGCTGCTCCCTCAGGGAACATGTTCGTCACGTTCGACAGCGGGGCCGGCAGCACGAGAGCCGCCCCGAACCCCTGAATCCCCCCCATCACGATCAGAAACGTGTCCGAGGAGGCGAGGCCGCCACCGAGCGAGGCGCAGGTAAAGACCACCAGGCCGCCCAAGAGAAGGCGGCGCCGGCCCAGCAGGTCGGCAGCCCTGCCACCGAGGAGAACGAAGCCCGCGAAGGTCAGCCCGTAAGCGGTGATCGGCCACTGCAGATCGGACTCGGGGAAGTGGAGATACTGGCTCGTCCCGAACCGGGTGGCCGGGTCGATGGCCCGAACACCGGTGGTTGGGACACCGACTTCTTCAGGAGACAGGACATTCTGCATGTTCTCTCTCCCTCGCAATATGCAACCAAAGGCAGCACGTCTTCGGGACATGTGCACCAAGAAGTTGCACATGTGCACACTCTAACGTGCGACTGTTGGTTGCAGTTTAGGAAAGGGACTGAGCGACGACCGACGCACGTGGCGACACCTGCGACCAGCGAAAGTCGCCGACGCGCTGAGGAAAGGATCGGCCACTGATGGCGGACCTGGTAATCGAGCGAGAGGTGTTGATCGAGGCACCGGCGGAGGTGGTGTGGCGCACTATCACCGAGCCTGACCAGATGAGCCTGTGGTTCGCCGATCGAGTGGACCTGGTTGTTGAGCCCGGCGCTCACGGCTACATGCAGTTCGGGGACCAGGGCGGCCCAGTCGTCGTGGAAACGGTCGGTCGACCGACCGACTCGCTTCTCGTTCCGCTGGAACCACCCCGTGGGGAAGAGCCGGCGGCCGGCAACTCGATGCTCGTCGAGTTCACCTTGACGCCCGAGGGCAACGAGCGGACCCGACTTCAAGTGTCCGAGAGCGGCCACAAATTGCGCAACTGGCCCGACGCGGAGAAGGAGCGCTACGCCGACGAGCACCGTGGTGGCTGGATCGAGTTCCTGGAACGCCTGGCCAGCGTGGTGGCGGAGCGCCGGTCGGGATGACTACGCAACCCGATGACGAGCTGTGGTCGGCGATCGCCGACCCGTCCCGTCGCCGGGTCCTGGATCTCCTGGTCAGCAACGGCGAGGTCAGCGCAAGCTGGTTAGCCGGCCATGTGCCCTTCTCCCGCCAAGGCGTGTCCAAACATCTCGTCGTTCTTGAAGAGGCCGGGTTGGTCAGCCGGCGCAAACAGGGGAGTTATAACCAGAAGTTGTGGATGCACCATCTGAGTCGGGGCGCGGCGTACCTTCCTCGTTGACCAAAACGAGAGCCGGCGTGCCAACGCCGGCGAGGAAGGAACGCCGATGTTGAGAGTAGTTGCTGATGAGCAGTCGAGCGCGGAGCTGGGCTCGAGCTTGGACGAGATCGTCGCCGAGGGCGCCCGGCGGATGCTGGCCGCGGCGTTGGAGGCCGAGGTGGACGCGTACGTGTCGGCCTTTGCGGCCGACGGCGACGAGTTCGGCCGGCGGCTGGTGGTCCGCAACGGGCATGCTGGGGAGCGGTCGATCGCCACGGGGGCTGGGCCGATCGAGGTTCGGGCGCCGCGGGTGAACGACCGCCGGGTGGACGAGGTGAGCGGTGAGCGGGCCCGGTTCCGCAGCTCGATCATCCCGCCGTGGGCCCGCAAGTCGCCGAAGGTGGCCGAGGTGTTGCCGTTGATGTATCTGCACGGGATGAGCTCGGGAGACTTCGCTCCGGCCCTGACCGAGTTCTTCGGCTCCGCGGCTGGTCTGTCGGCGTCGGTGGTCACCCGGCTGACCAAGCAGTGGCAAGACGAACGGGAGCGGTTCTCGCGTCGGTCGCTGGCCGAGGTCGACTATGTGTACATGTGGGTCGACGGGATCGTGCGCCACGAGGCGCCATTTGACCGGGTGGGGTGGAAGGACCCACCTGTGGCCTGTCGTAGCAGGCCGCTGAAGCTGGGGGCAGCCTGACCCTGGGGACGCAGGGAAAGGTGGCAAGCAGCCC
>JBPCNZ010000010.1:0-14521 GCA_051000755.1 Acidimicrobiales bacterium
GGTGCCGTGGAGCACCAATGGTCGGGCTCGGCGTGTGATGCAAGGCATCGTAGCTCCTGTCTGTAGCTAGTTATCACTACAGACAGGTAAGCCTGACTGCTATGCCAAGTGTTGGATCCCTGCACCTAGGACCTCCTCAGGCGGGAGAGAGTATTGGCCCTACGACGTCACTCCAGCGGAGCCGCACCCTAATGATAATCCAATCCCCGGTTATTTGCAAGGCACTACACTAGGTCCCTATGACCGTGAATCTTCCCGGTGGTGTCGCGCGCCCAGTGGTTGGTGGCCAGAAAGAAACTTCACCACGTGCCCGGCCCGCCGTCAGCGTGTGGTCAGTGCTGCGGTCGAGACCTCCTCGGTCATGGCAAAGTCGCCGATCGAGTTGATCTGCATCGTGACGAACTGTCCGGTGACTGGCTGTGATCCCGTTACCGTCAAGGTGGATGTCTGGTCGTCTGGCCCGATCGCCGGCGCGTCGACCGAGCCAAGCTTCTCACCGAGCTGGCCGGCGACGTTGGAGACATAGACATCGATGCTCGTCGGTACAGCGACGGCCCCTCCGAGGTTCTGGAGCCAGGTCGAGGTGGCAGCGCACACCGGCGCAGGAGAGGCGAGCGTCTCCACGATGCTCGTCGAGGTCGTGTGAAAGCCCATCCACGCTGGATCCACGAACGTTGGTTTTCCCCGGAGGCCGTCGATGAGCTTGCTGTGGTCGGGTGAGTCCGTGTACGGGGCAGCCGGGCTCGCCGCGTAGGAGGCGATCCTGACCGGTTTCACCCGGGACGGGTCTGTCTGACAGGGACCGGCGGGCGCCGGCTGGGCGTTGGCTGCCACGGGCTTGACGGTCACCTGGAAGGCAGAGAGCAGGAGGGCCCCGATCCAGCGCTGACCGCCCAGGGCCAGGTGCCCGGTGTCATCGTAGACGGCTTGGCCGGCATGGTCGGTGACGCAGCCCTGGGCCGGGCAGAGCAGACTGTGGATGTCGAAGAGCTGCGCCGAGTCCCGTTGGGCGGCGGCCCTGATCATCTGGTTGATGCAGTCGGTCGACTGGATGTCACCGATCTCGCTGTCGCGGTCGGTCGTGACGAACACAGGCAGGCCGCTGGCGTGAAGGGTGGCGATGGCCGAGCCGAGCGCCCTGGTGTAGTGGGCTTCGTAGGCCGATGCGCAGGCCGCGCCCGGGCCTCCATGCTGCTCGGCAGCACCGGCGTCGAAGGTGCCCTCCATCAACAAGGCCACATCGGGGTGGTCGTTGGCCAACGAATGCTGCCATGACTGGGTCTGGGTGGAGCATCCCGTCGAGTCGGGGGTGAGGAGACCGCAACCGGGGATGCCCAGATCGATGACCGTGTTGTGCTGTGCCGAGTCGGCAAGGGTTAGGCCGTAGCCCATGTTTCTGGCCCACGAATCCCCGGCAACCAGGATCCGCAGGCTCTGAGGGGCGGCGGCCGCCGGCGTCGGTCCGGCGGCGGACTGGGCACCGGTGAGGGACCTGGTGCTTCCAACTCCGCCGTGAACGCCGAGTACGACCCTGGCGCTCCCCAGCTCAGCCGGCAAGACCGGCGGGGTGACGATGACGAGGGCGGCAAGGCCGGCACCTAGGGGGCCGAGGGATAGGCCCATCTTGACCCCGGAGAAGGTGCTTCGCCGGATGGGCTGCTCCACGTAGGCGTACGAGGCCATAGAGACGGTGACGGTGAGGAACAGGCGGACGGCCCACAGGTTGAAGCCCGAGTTGTGCATCGACGTCCCGTTGAAGATGATCCAGATCGGGAAGTGCCACAGGTACAGCGAATAGCTGCGCTTGCCGATCCACACCAGCGGGTGGAGCGAGAGGAGACGGGCATACCAAGCGGAGGGGTTGGTTGCGACTGCGGCGATGAGAACGGCGGCGGCCACGCTGCAGGCGGCGAGCCAGCCGTGGAACAGTGACGTCTTGGTCAGGTCCGCCGTGGCCCACGAGAGTGCGAGGAAGGCGGTCGAACCAAGAACGCCGACGGCCCAAAGACGAGCCTGGAGGGCACTTCCGAGGTGACGTGCGTGACGGTGGCGCACCCGGTCGCGTTCCGTGTCACGCCAGAACGCCTCGGACACATCGTTCTCACTGACCCAGGCACCCGGGGAGGCCGCGCTCGCCGGCCGGTCGGATGCGGTTCGCTCAGCGGACATCTTGATCAGCACCGTGATCGTGGCGCCGATGGCCAGGGCGGTGAAGCGGGTGTCGGTGCCGAGGTAGGCCCGACTCGCTCCCCACTGGTCAGCGACCCACCACTGCCGCCCCGCCGACAGGATGGCCAGGCCGCCGGCGACCCAGAGGAAGTGACGGAGCCGGGCACCGAAGCGAATCATGAGGAGAAGGACGACGGGCCACAGTACGTAGAATTGCTCCTCGATGGCGAGTGACCACAGGTGGCCGAGGGGGAGGATCGTGGTATGCGATCCCCAGTAGCCGACGTGGCCGAACAGGGCATACCAGTTGTTGAGGTAGACGACGCTCCAGCCGACCTGGCTGGCTGCAGTAGGAGCGATGGCGGCGGGAGCGGAGAGGTACGTCCACACCAGGGCGAAGACGAGGACAAGGGTCAAGGCGGGGGCGAGACGCCGGAAGCGCCGGGTGTAGAACTCGGCGAGGCTGATGGTCCTGCGGCCGAGTCCCTCCGTGAGGAGCAGTCCGGTTATCAGGTAGCCGGAGAGCACGAAGAACAGGTCGACGCCGAGGAAGCCTCCCTTGAGGATGTTGGCGTGGAACGTCATGGCCCCGATAACCGCGAAGGCGCGGAGGCCGTCGAGTGCCGGCTGGTACCGGCCCTCGCGTGCCACGGCCGGCCCGGAGACAACGGTGGATCGGGTGCTCAAGGCGGAGGCCTCCTGAGGGCTCGGCGAACGATCATGGCCAGGACCGCTGCGAAGGCCCGGATCATGGAGCCGACATCAAGGCGTGACCCGCCTCTCTCCCGCCATTCCCCGAGAGGCACCTCGACCATGGCCGCCGGCGCCACCGCCGGACGGTGGCCGTCACCGCTCAACAGTCGGCGGAGGAGCGTTACGTCGAACGCCCAGGGGGACCCGAACGGCCGTTCGAGTGCCCCGCTCAGGGCGGGCGTGGCCCGGAACACCTTGGCCCCGCACTGGGTGTCGTAGACCTGGCACCCGAGGGCGAGGCTGGCCGCGGACGCGAACACCCGCCCCAGGTAGTGGCGGGTCACGGACCGGTCGATGATGCTCCCCAGGCGAGCCACGCGGCAACCCATGGCCACCTCCACGTCCTCTCGCTCCACGAGGGTGTCGATCAGACGCTGGAGCTCGGAGGGAGGTGTGGCCAGATCGGCATCGAAATAGCCGACGATGGTGGCCCCGTCGGCGAGGGCCTTCAGTAGGCCGTGGCGGACGGCTTCGCCTTTTCCTGCGTTGGTGGCCAGGTCGAGCACCTGGGCGGTGGTCCCGGCGGCCACCTCGGCCAGTGCGGCTGCGGTAGCGTCCCGTGAGCCGTCGTTGACGAGCAACAGTTGGAGACTCCCGCCCTCGGCCAGTCGTCTCAGGGCAGGCCGGTCCAGCCGTTGCGCTTCGTTGTAGCAGGGCACGACGAGGACGGGGACGGGCCCGGAGGCCGGCCGCGCCCCCACCGGCGCCGGCGGGACGCTCACCCCGCCCGGCCCATGGCCCAAAAGCTGAGACCGGGCAGGTGTCGGCGCCGGCCGGCGACCAGAAGTGAGACCTTGGTGTCGAGGCGGAGAGCCGCGGTCACTGCCGAGGTCACCGCCGGTCCGCCGCTCCACGCGCCGACCCCTCCCTCAGACCCGGGGCGGCGGAGGAGGCGCTGGCCGGCCACCGCCGCGGCCCGGGCGACGAGCGGGGCGTGGAACACGCCACCGGACGCCAGGACCTCGACGCCGGCGCGGTCCAGCACCTCCAGGAGCTGCCGCGACCGGTAGCGCCGGTAGTGCTGCAAGAACCGGTCGTGGTCGGAGAACAGGGCCGGGTGGGCGGGAACGCTCACCAGCACCCAGCTACGGGGCGCGGCCAGGTTGGTGAGGATGTCACCCAAGAAGGCCTGGTCGTCGCCCACATGTTCGATGACGTCGAGGAGCAGCATTCCGCCGAACGAGCCGTCTGGACGCGTCGCCGTCAACTGCACGCCGGGTACCTTGTCGCAGCGATCCAGGTCCTCGCTGGTGTAGTTGATGTCCCAGCCCACCACTGTCGCCGGCGCGGGCAGGCGCCGGTGGAGCTGCTCGGCGGCCCATGCGTCGCCGGCCCCTACGTCCAGCCAGTCGCGAGGACGGTCGAGGGCGCCGAAGCGATCGAGCACATCCAGGAAGAACCGGCTGCGGGCCACCTCCCAGGGGTGGCGCGGCACCTCGGCCGCCGGGCGCTCCCGGAGGTCCACTCAGGGTCCCTCGGAGTGGGCGCGGTCGGCGGCCGCCATGGTGCTCAGGCGAAGGCGAACCCGGAGGGCGGCGCAGGCCGCCATCACCGGCAGACCCAAGGCCAGCAGCATGTTCGTGAGGACCATGTGCCGGTAGAGGTCCGGGAAGCCGACCGAGATCATGACAGCCCAGAACTCGGCGAAGGAACCCACGGCGACGAACACGCCGAGCATCCCGACGGCTCGGGTTGCCGGCCCGAGGGTCCGCCGTAGCGCCGTGCGCACCCCGACGTAGAGGGTGGCCAGCCACACCACCACGAGCATCGGTTCCCAGGCGTGCTGGAAGAGCACGCCGTAGACCCCGACCCGATGCTCGATGGCGTCGGGCTGGTGGCCGGAACCGTACAGGTAGCTGCCGAGGTAGTTCTGGCGCCACTGGTCGACCCCCTTTAGGCCGTCGGAACCTACGGCGACCAGGCGGTCGGGATGGGTCAGGTAGAACTCGACGATGCGGGCCTGGGTCACCTGGGAGCGGAACTTGAGGTAGCCGGGCCGCAGGGTGACGGCGTTGGCACTCTCGGGGTTGGTGCCGACCGCGTTGGCGAAGCTGGGATCGGCACCGAGGGCCCGCAGGTCTGCGGCCGGGTCGTGGCTGTGGGGGAGGATCTCGCCGAAGACCTCGGCGTAGACGTCCTGTTGGGACAGGCCCACCGGGGCGGTGACAACGAAGTAGCCGGTGGCCCCGACCAGCACACCCGCCACCACAAGGCCGGGCCACCGGCCTATCAGCCAGCGCCCCCCTCGCAGCGCCCGACCACCCCCCGCCACCAGCACCCGGGCCGGCTCATGAGGCAGCCACAGCAGGCCGACGATCAGGGCCGGGAGCAGAGCGGCGGCCTGGGTCTTGGCGCCAATGGCCACGGTGCCCAGGAAGGCGACGGTGACCAGGCTGGGCCATGTCGTGTGACCACGGCGCCACAGCGCGAGCAGGGCGGGGCTCAGTGCGAGGGTGGCGATGAGCTCGGCCGGTTCGCTGTAGGGCGAGATGAAGAACTGGGCGACCATGCTGTCGGCGGCCAGCAGACCGACCAGGGACGCCACTACCACCCGCAGCATGAGAGGTCCGGGGACGAAGACGACGAGGGCCGCGACGAGCATGCCCACCAGCACGGCGCAGATGACGCCGAGGGCTCGCAGGTCGAGGGCACCGGGCAGGCCCAGGGCAGGCGTGAGGTGCTTGGCCATGGAGAGCAGCCACAGCTCCGAGGAGCGGAACACGCCGCCGGCTCCGTCGGCGCTGCAGGCCTCGCCGTACCAGTGGTGGGGGATCCAGGTGGGCTGAAGGTAAGCCGAGGTGCTCCCGTTGAACGTCGTCGTGGTCCGGACGCCGAGCTGGCAGAGGAGGCGGCGCCCGTCACCTTGATCGCCCATGCCGACGGCGCCGCCGGCGAAGAGACGCGCCAGCAGGACGCCGACCCAGGCCAAGCCGGTTGCCGCCGCGGCCAGGGCCACGGCGGGCCGGGCCGGTCCGGCGGGGGTGAGGTCAGGAGCCAACTCCACCTGGGTCCCGGTGACGGTCCCGGTCACCGTGAGGATCCGTTCACCGGGCACCGCCGCGCACCGTGCCGGTGGTAAGCGCCTGGTTGGCGTTGGTCAGCCAGCAGTCACCGCTGCGCCGTCCCTTCACCCAGGCCTCCTCGGTGATCGGGGTCGGTGTCACGGTCAAGTCGGGGCGGGAGGCGACGGGGCCTTTCAGGTAGGCGTCGACGATGGGCTCACATGCTTGTCGCTCGGCCGCAGCGACGTTGTCGGGGCCGGGGTAGGGGCCGGCGGGCAGCACCACGTTGGGGCTCGTGTCCTCGGCCAGGTGCGGCAGGTTGCAGGTGACGTCCTGGCTCTCGGTCCTACACAGCCGGAACAGGGGGGAGTGGGGGCTGTTCATGACACCGGCCAGGGAGAAATCGATCGTCGGACCGTTCGGCGTGGCCGGCTGGGTCGAACCGTGACAGGCCACTGTCCGGACCCCCCGGGCCCACGCGGTGGCGGTCGGGAAGTTGGACCAGGAGTAGATCCCGTAGGTCACGTCGTAAGGGTCGGCACTCAGGTAGGCCCGCTCGACGGTATAGTTGTAGCAGAGCCGGCTGGCGAGGGTGTTGAGCAACTCACCGTTGGGTCGCGTCGGCGATGCGGCCAGGATGCCGGTCACCTGGGCTACGAACATCGTCTCGGTCTGGTGGGGCCGATTGCAGGGGGCCGGAGGAGCGGTGTCGCTCGGAATGGCGATCAGCTCGTTGGGGTCCTCGGCCAGGTGGCACGTGCCAGGACGGTCGGCGGTGACCGGGACCGGGGAGGGGACCTGGGCGGCGAAGGACATGGCGAACCCGGCCCCGGCCAGGGCGACCACGAGAGCCACACCGACGACGGAGCGGGTCACCGAACACCACCGAGGGGAGAGGGACGGCCGTCTAGGCAACCCGCCCCTCCCTGGGGGCATGGGGCCGGTCCCGTTCTGCCGCTCCGGCCCCGTCTGGCGGGTCTGCCTCGGGTCGGAACTCCTCGGGCTGGGGGCCGCCGGCCAGGAGCCAACGCATGGCGGCTACAGAGCGACCGGCTGCCCGCCCGTCGCCATAGGGGTTGGTGGCCTGGGCCATGCGAGCGTAGAGAGCCGGGTCGGTGAGCAGGTCCTCGATGCGTTGGACGACATGAGCCTCGTCGGTGCCGATCAGTTCGACGGTGCCGGCCGCCACCGCTTCAGGGCGTTCGGTGACGTCGCGGAGGACGAGTACCGGCTTTCCCAGGCTGGGCGCCTCCTCCTGGATGCCCCCCGAGTCGGTGACCACCAGGTGGCAGCGTTGCAGGACCCGGGCAAACTCGCCGTAGGGGAGCGGCTCGACCAGGCGTACGTTGGTCAGGCCCTCCAGGACAGGAACCAGGGACGCACGCACGACGGGATTCTTGTGGACCGGCAGCAGGATCAGGGTGTCGGGATGGGCGACGGCGACAGCCGCCAACGCCCGGGCCACGCCCCGGATCGGCCTGCCCCATGACTCCCGGCGGTGCACGGTCACCAGGACCAGCCGCCGACCGTCGGCATCGAGGTCGCCGAGCAGGCCCGACGTCGACACCCCATGCCGGGAGACGGTCCAGCTCAAGGCATCGATCACCGTGTTGCCGGTGCAAATGACGCTGCCTCGATCGACCCCCGCCCCTACCAGGTTGGCCACGGCTGAGGGGGTGGGGGCCAGGTGGAGGGCGGCTACCTGTGAGATGAGACGCCGGTTGACCTCCTCGGGATAGGGCGCCATCGGATCGCCTGTACGCAGCCCGGCCTCGATGTGAGCGACGGGTACCTTGGCATAGAATCCGGCCAGGGCGGCGGAGAGGGCCGTGGTGGTGTCGCCTTGGAGGACGACGAGGTCCGGCTCTGTCTCCGCCAGGAGACCCTCGATGCCCTCGAGTGCCCGCCGGGTTATCTCCCCGAGGGTCTGGTGTTCGCGCCCGATCCCCAGATCGTGGTCCGCTTCGATGCCAAAGGCATCGAGCACCTGGTCGAGCATGCTGCGGTGCTGAGCCGTTACGGCGACGATGGGTTGGAGATCGGCAGTGTCCCGCAGCGCCAGCACCACGGGAGCCATCTTGATGGCCTCAGGACGAGTCCCGAAGACGCACAGCACCCGCTTGGCACCCTCCTTGGGGCTACGAGCTGCCATCGGGTCGCAGGACGCGCAGGGTGACTGATGCGCCGGGCGTGTCCGGCTCGGCCGGCGCCGGAGCCAGGCGGCGGACCTCGCCTTCGAGTCGCTCGAGGCGCTGAACCATGCTCGCCTCCAGGCGGCTGAGGCTGGCCCGTGTCTGGTCGACGGCCAGCCGGTCATGTTCCGCCTCGGTCGACTCGCGGTGCAGGGCCCGTTCGTTGTGCTCGTCGAGGAGGGGGCGCAGCCGGAACAGGAGCGTCTCGGCGATCTCCGACGGAGAGAGGACCGACGCCGCCACCCGGCGGGCCACATCGATAGGATCGGGCTCGACTCTGGTCGGCTCGGATCCTGCCCGCCCCTTGCTCCCTTCCAGGCGGTCGATGAGGGCTGGGAGCTGGCGGGCCAGGTGCCCGTCCAGGACCGAGGTGACCGACCCGGCCAAGCGGTCCTCGAGCTCGGGCTGCAGTTCGACGTGCCACGACGTTGGCTCCGCTGCTGGCGCCCCTGCGGGTGGTGTCCCTGCAGGAGGCGGCGCCGGAAGACGGTCGGCGATCGCCCTGGCCAACCTCCGAGACAGCTCGGGGAGCCGGTTCGCCAGGGTCGTGTCAACGGCGCTGGCCACGCTGGAGTCGACCAGGCGCTCGAATTCCTCTCGGGGGAAGGTCCTGGACCCCTCGGTTGTCGAACGGGGCCACTCCGCCGCCACTGCCGGGACCCCGTAGGGCGCCGAGATCTCGATGTCGGTGGTAGGCGTTCGAGCCGGGTTTGTGGCGGTAAGGCCCTCAGCATCGGGCGACACGACCGGCGGGCGGAGGTTGGCCGCCACCCATTCGGCGTCCAGCCCGAAGGCCGTCCCTGGAAGCTCGGCCAGAGCGGATCGCAAGGAGTCCGCCACCAGGTCCTCGATGGCGCCCAGGTCGACTTCGACCCGCACCTGACCGAGGGCCTCCTGCAGGGCCGTGACGAGCGCGTCGGTGTCGGCGAGGACAGGGGGGGCCACAGGTGGGGGGACGACAGGGGCGCCGAGGGAGGGATCGGGAGTCGCTGGGTTTGCAGAGGTCCTCTCAATCGGAGCGGGAACCGCAGTGATGGCCTCGGGGCCGCCGACACGCTGCCAGGCGGCGACGGCGGCCGCTGCGAGGGACTGCTCCCCGGCAAAGGACTTGAGGTGGGGGGCCATGAACCGCAGGGGCGTGCCCACCCCGCCCGCGATCACCAGCCGGCGCAGACCGTGCCCATTGCCCGACCACACCTCCACCCGTTCGTCCTTCTCGGCTAGACGCTCGGCCTCCTCGAGCACGGCGGCGATCTCCCGGCGCTCGCGCCACCGCCGGAGATCGGGAGCGTCACTACCCGCCGTGCGGACCGAGAAGATGACCTCGTGGAGGTCGTCGCCCGGTGAGGGTGCCAGGTACCAGCTCACACTGGTCCGGTAGCCCTGGTCGACCAACGAGCGCATGAGGCTCGGGATAATGGTGCGGGTAGACTCGGGTCCCTTCGCAGCCACGTCGAGGATGTGCCGGGCATGGGCTGCCTCGGCGGTCAACACCGGTGTGGCGCCTGATGGCGGTTCAGTGGGGAAGGGCGAGGTCATCAGCGCGACGCTCCGGAATCAGGCTCGGAGGACAGGCTCCGGGACCACGACGGTAGCAGGATCCGGTTGCGCCGCCGTCATCAGGGCGTTCGGCAGGGCGGCGGGGCCAAGATCCTCCACGGGCGGCATCCGGGGCTTGAACCGGGCGGTTGTGACGTAACGGGGACGTTCCGCGGGGGCGAACCTGCCATCGAGGCTGGGGAAGTGGGACGGGACGTGGGACCTGATCGCATCAGGTCGGGTATGGGCGGTCTTCTTCCAGTCGTGGCGGTTCCGCACGACTCGAACGAACGCCCACCACGAGGCGACCTGCGACAGGTAACCGTAGGCCCAGTTGGCCATGCCCAGGCCGAACGCCGTACGCAGGGGCATGTCCCGATCACTGTGTCTGCGATAGATGAAACCCCACACCATGAAGGGAGCCACACCGAAGAGGAGGAAGAGGGGGAGCACACCCCACGCCCCGGCATTCCACCAGGCGCCTAGGCCGCCCGGCTCGGACAGGGCGTAGTAGCCCATGACGGCGATGGCGGCGGCATAGACGACGCTTCCGACTAGCTGCAGCCAGGGGAGGAGCAGGAAGTAGGTCAGTTCCAGCGCGCCCGTGGTGGAGATGCTCGGACTGCGCAGGATCGCTTGGAGGTAGGCGAAGCACTGCATGGATCCCTGCGCCCACCGGGAGCGCTGGCGGAGGAGCGCACGGACGTGGGCCAGGCCGTCTTGGCTGACCCAGGTGTCGTGGCAGTACTCGGTCCGGCTCCCGGCGAGAAGCACGTGCAATCCCAACTCGAAGTCCTCGAGGAGGGCGCCGTGCCAGGGGGTCCCGGCACCTGCGGCGATGCGATTGAGAATCGACATCCGGGTGAACTGACCGTTGCCTCCCATGCCGACACTGCCCGAGCGTCGGCGCAACATCTGCATGGCTGCGATGGGTCCGGAGAACTCCAGGTCCTGCAGGCGGACGAGGAGCCGGCGTTGGGCCGGGAGGCGGGGCGCGAGCGTGGTGGCCATGACCCGGACGCGGATCTGCACCGCACCCACGGACGGATCGGCGAACCAGGACGATCCGGAGAGGATGGACGCGGCGTGGGGATCGAGGCGGGCATCGGCGTCGAGGACACCGACGAGGACCCGATGAAGATCGGCATCGGGTGGAAGGGAGGTTACGAGAGCCCGCCAACCGGCGTTGAGAGCGGGCCCCTTCCCTTTGGCCGCGTCCGGGGGCCGACGAGTGACGACGTGGAGGCGGGCGTAACGCCGGCTGAGTTGACTCAGCACGGCGGCCGTCTCATCGGTGGAGGCATCATCGATGCACCATATGTGGCTGGCGGGGAAGACCCGCCGGAGGCCGGCGATCGTCTCAGCGATCACCTCCTCCTCGTTTCGGCACGGCACGAGGAAGTGCCAGCGGTAGTGGCGGGGATCGCCACTGTCGCCGGGTCGGTGGCGCAGGAAGGGGATGATTATTAGCATCACGTACGACAGGAACGTGACGCAGAGGATGAAGGCCGCCGTGTTGAGGAGGGCGAGCAGGAAACCGGTGCTCATGAGAGGCTTCCCCCCCGGCTTCGAGCCGGTTGGCGGCTGACGTCGCCGGCCGTGGCGTGGGTGAACGAGACCACGAACGCCACGACGCCACAGGCAACGCCGAAGCTGGGTAGGAGGGTGTCGATGACGACGTGTCCTGGGGTGTAGCCGTTGTGCACACCCCACACTCGCATGGCTGCCCCGACGGCAGCCAGGCGAGCCTGGTTGGTCACCACCACGATGAGGGCGACGCCAGCGAGTGTCAGCAGCGCTCGGCTCGGGCCGAAGAGGCCTCGGGCCAGCAAGGCCCCGGTAATGAGGACAAAGGGAACGAGCAACATCGCCGACGCCAGGCCGGGGGCCAGTTCGATGGCAATCACGTGCCGGGTCTGAGGGACTAGGACGGCGGTGCCGACCGCTCTGGCATGGGGCACGAGATGGGTGCGGCCGAGCACGAACGCGGCAACCAGAGCCTCGACCCGGCGAAGGAAGGTCTGCGTGGCCGCGATGACGATGGCGATGGCGGCGAGAACCAGTCCGAGGGCGGCGGGCGCCGACTTGTCGGGGCGCAACCAACCTCGCCGGGTGCGGTCCACGCCGACAGAGGCCATGGTCACAGGGTCAGTCGCGATCCCACGGGGCAGGGGGCTCGGGCACACCTGGGAGCGATGCGCCGGTCGTTTGGGCCCGCCGCACCAGCGCCATTCGAACGAGGATCAGACCAGCCAGAAGCAGGCAGATTGCGAACAACGTTATGCCGATGACGGAAAAGCCGGTGAACGCCAAGCCGGTACCGGCACCACCGAGAGCTGCCCCGGTGCCACCCATGCCCGTCGGACCGCCGGTGGTACCGCCGTACATGCGCTCTCCCTCCATGGATTCAGCGACTAGGACCGATGCAAAGCCGGGCCTGAGCGGCAACATAGCAGTCCTGGGGCCAGCCCGCCCGCTTCTGGGGAATCGGACGGATGGACCCTTTCATGCCCGGCGTGGTCGGCAAGCGGTGGCGTACCCTGAGGGATGGCCCGCTCCAAGGACAACGACAGCACACCCAGCAGGGCCGGTAAGGCCAAGAAGGGGGGGAAGGGGCGGATCCGAAGGTCGATTGCTCGCCTCACCATGAGGTCGTCGTTCCTCCGGGGCCGTTACGTGCGTCGAGTCCTCAAGAGCATCGAGAAGTCCAAGGCAAAGAGTCGACGACTCCCCCCCGAGCTGCACGAGCTGTCCAAGCAGCTGTCGCGAGTCCCGAAGAACAAGCAGGCCGAAGCCCTTGAGGAGGCTCTCAAGGCGGGCCCGGACGCAGCGGATCAAGCCGGCCGGGCCATGCGCCGGGCGGCCGCCGCCCAGCAGCGCCAGAGTGGTCGGGGCCAGGGTCGATACCGTCCGGGCATGGCCCCGCCTCCTCCGGGCCAGCGCCGTGGTCGCCCCCGCTGAGGCCCGAGCTCGGAGCGGCAGGTCTGTTAAGCTCTCGAGGACCCCAGCGGGGGTTCGCAGGGGTCGACGGGAGCGTAGGACATGGGTGTGGCCGGGTCAGCCCCACATGAGCGGTTCAATCTCACAGGGCATAGGGGGCTGGCCAGTCTGCCTGCGACCGTCACCGGTGTGGTTGTGGCCACGCTGGCCGTTGTCGTCATCTTTGCCCAATACCGGATGCGGCTGTGGGAAGCCAACGCCTCGGCCTTCCTCCTGGGGAACAGCCATGTGGCCAGCCACAGCCGGTCTCTGGGCACGGCTATCATCTTCCCCCAAGGACACTCCTGGATCGGTTTGAGCCTGACCGCAGGGTGCACCGCGGCCCTGCTCATGACGCCCTTCTTCCTGGTCGGCGCCGGGCTCATCCTGTCGCGCCGTGTCCCCGTGCGCCGGGCCCTGATCAGTCTGGCCTTCGTCATCGTGCTCGTCTTTGCCGTCAACCAACTCCGCTTCGTCGTCATGGCCGCCGCCATGCGGGTGTGGGGGTTCCAACTCGGCTACGACCGCGGCCACATCCTGCTCGGGACTCTGGTGTCGACCGTAGGTGTGGCTCTCGGAGTCGTGACCTTCCTGGTCGCTCTGACCTGGGACGGCACCTCGGGGCGCCGTCCGGGCCGACCCGATGGGGGAGAATCCGCGAGATGAGCATAACGCATCGCCGTTGTTGTATGATCTGCCGCGGGTACGGGCCTGTTGGGTGTATATGTCCCGTTTGCTGGTCGGGGGCAGTGTCCCGGCGCCACCTGAAGGCTCATGACCAACTTGGAGGGATTCGATGCGCATTCTGAAAGCAACGGCGGCGCTCAGGAGGGTGGCGGCTGTGGGGGCCGTGGCTGCGCTCAGCTTCGGGTTCGGGGCCAGTCCTGCCTTTGCCGCCCCGACGGGTGGCGGCACCACCTTCTCCTCCACGGCGTCCGCGCAAGCCTTCAAGATCTCCTTGGGCGGGGCTCCGCTCCAGCCCACGCCCTGCACGGCCACCAACGACGGAACCACGACCACCATGACCGGGAGCTGTATGCCCCCGATCACCGGTCCCGACACCATGGGAGTCCTCACCGCCGGGGCCCTGGCCCAAAACGCCATGGCCAACCAGACGCTGACAGCCAGCCTTCCCGGCGGCGGATCCTCGGCCTGCGCCGGATTGCTGGGCGGCAGCGGGATCATCACCATCGGCGCCAATGGTAAATGCACCTTTGCCAATGCCACCCCCCCGGGCAGTTGCGTGCCGGGGATGGAGGGAAATGGTGTCTGCATAAATCTGGGCAACGCCCTGGTGCTCAGAGCCAAGGCCCTCCTTGAGAGTTGCACCGCCAATGCGGACGGCTCGACGACAGCTCAGGCGAACCTGGTCGGCGCCCAGATCGGCAGCATCGTGCTAGGGCAATTCGTGCCGCTCGTTACGTTGCCCTCGGTCAATGTCCAACCCAACACGGGTATCCCTGTCTCCGGCCTGACCGTTCTCCTCAACGCCCAGCAGAAGCCCGGCGATGACCTGCTCACCGGTAAGTCGTTGGGTGCCGGAACCGTGTCAGCCCAGGCGCTTCACATCCAGGTCGGCGGGGTGGGAGGGCTCATCGTTGACGTCGGCCGCGTCACCTGTGGCCCCAATGCCGCCATCGCCGCATCACCCATCGTGTCGGCCAAGAGCGCCCCGATTGCCCTGGGCAGCGCTTCGCTGGCTGCGGTCGGCATCCTCGTGTGGTATCGCCGCCGCCGACGCCACGCCGAGAACAGCATCTAAGCTTGCGATTAAACCTCGGGTTCAGCCTGAAGTGGCTTCTTTGAGGATCAGGTCGGTGGCTTTGGCGGCGACCTCACGCATGTTGGCGATGAGGGCGCGGAGTCGGCGGTCGTTGTCGATCCATT
>JBPCNZ010000011.1:0-4807 GCA_051000755.1 Acidimicrobiales bacterium
ACAGGGCCGAAAGGCCCCGTATCTAGGCTCGACCGGAGCCTACGAACAACCAGCCAACACCGCCACCAGCACCGACGACACCCTCACCACCACACCGTCTCGTCGGGCTGGGGCGGAGCCCCGTTAGGGGTGCATGACGATCTTTCCCACGTGACCCCTGCGGGCGAGTTTTTCCTGCGCTCGAGCGGCCTGGTCCAGTGGGAACGTCGCGGCGATAACGGGCTGGATCTCGGCCTGACGAGCCAGGTCCATGAGGAGATCGAAATGCGTGGGCGTGTGCATCGCGGAGCCGATCACCTGCGCGTTGTGCAGGTAGAGACGGCGCACATCAAATGTCACGTTGTACCCGCCGAGTGCGCCAGCGATGACCCATCGGCCACCTTCGCGCAGCAGCGGAAGCCCCTCACCTACCAGATCCCCAGCGATGACGTCGAGTGCTACGTCGATGCCCTCCGGGGCAGCACCGCGAATCTGCTCGGCGACGTCTCGTGCGCGGTCGACTACTTCGTGTGCGCCCGCGTCGCGCACCGAATCGATCTTTCGACCCACTACTGATGGCGACCACCCTCGCACCGCGCGCACGGGCGATCTGCACCAGCGCGAGTCCGACGCCGCCGGATGCTCCCGCGACCAGGACGGTCTCTCCCTCCTGCAGCCGGCCCCGCTCGATCATGCCCAGCGCCGTGCCGTAGGCGGTCGGCAATGTCGCGAGCTGATCGTCCGTGAGCGGGGATTCCGTCACGTCATGCACACCCTCCGCCAGCGCGGTCACGTACTCGACGTAACCGCCGTCGCGTTCGCTCCCCATCAGGCCGACCGGGTTCGCATCCGGCCCTTCGGCGTCGTAGATCGCTGGGTCGACCACCACTCGGCGACCGACGAGTCTCTCGTCCACGTCGGCACCGACGGTCACGACCCGGCCGGCGACGTCGGCGCCCTGGATGCGCGGGAAGTCGATCGGGCCTCGCCAGCCCGACAGCGCCTTCGGGTCTCCCGGGCGGCCGTAGGCGCCCTCCCGGGTCCACAGGTCGGTGTTGTTCAGCGCTACCGCGCTGACCTGGACCAGTACCTCTCCTGACTGCGGGGTAGGCACGGCCACCTCCGCCAGCTCAAGAACCTCCGGCCCTTCGTGCTCGGCGATCCGCACCGCGTGCATGGTCTTGGACACACCCATCGCTTGAACCTCCTCATTCGGTACACTGACCTGTGAACATCGATCACCACGATAGACCGATCAGTGAAGGGGCGCCTCATGCAGGGAGCACGGCCCATGACACCGGCCGGCCGCCGCATCGTGGCGGCCGCCGAGGAGCTGTTCTACAACCACGGAATCACAGCGGTCGGCGTGGATCTGATCGCTGAGCACTCAGGCGTAACCAAGCGCACCCTGTACAACCAGTTCGGTTCGAAAAACCACCTCGTGGCGACCTACCTCGCGGAACGTGACCAGCGCTGGCAGTCACTTGTTCGCGCTACCGTTGACGCCCGCGACGGCCCCATCGAGGCCGTCACCGCACCCTTCGACGCACTGCGGACCTGGAGCGAGACCAACACTCGCGGATGCGCATTCATCAACGCACTGGCCGAACTGCCGGACCCCTTGCATCCCGCGCACCGCATCGCCGCAAACCAGAAGCTCTGGCTGCTAAACCTGTTCAAGGAACTCGCCATCGCGGCGGGCTGCTCGGACCCCGCCACCCTCGCCACCCAGCTCCTCGTGCTGCACGAGGGCACTCTCGCCACGCAGCCGCTCCCGCTCGACACCCTTTCGGAAAGCACTGACCTGGCACGAGCCCTAGTTCGAGCCAGCGCGTTACCCCGCCAATAGGGGCGCTGACCGATACCCACGGATTCCAGCGTCCACACGTCGTGCGAGTATGGCTTGCTCTGTGGGCTCAACCATCGCCGGCTGGCGGAGAGGACCCGTCGACGGTTGTCCACGCGCGACGCTCAACACGGTACGCAGCACTCACGCGTAGGGAAGGCCATCATGGAAGTCGGGCTTCAGCATCTTATGGACAAAGGATCGCCGGCCCAGGTCGAGGAGAGTCGTAACTTCAACAAGTCTGTCCGTGCTGCGGCCGGCGAGAAGCCGCAGCCCGACCCCGCTACTCCCGAGGGCCTGCAAGCGGCTCGGAGCCAGTTGAGCAGCAGGGCGCCCGATCCACGGGCCGTCGAGCACACCGCCAGCAACGAGGGGCGCCAAGTCCCGGTGAGAATTATCACCCCCAAGGAAGGCCCGGTCCGGGCCGCCTACCTCCAGATCCACGGCGGAGGCTTCTACATGGACTCGGCCGCCCGAAGCGACACCCGCAGTGCGCTCTTGGCCGATGCCCTGGGGGTCGCTGTGGTGAGCGTCGATTATCGCCTCGCTCCCGAGCATCCCTGGCCGGCCGCTCCCGACGACTGTGAGACGGCTGCCCTCTGGCTCGCCGAGGAGGCCGAAGAGTCGTTCGGGACGGCCAGGCTCTTGATCGGCGGCGCGTCGGCGGGAGCAAACTTGGCTGTAGTGACTCTGCTTCGGCTGCGGGATCGAGGCCGAGTCCAGTCGTTCGTCGGTACCGTCCTGCAGTTCGGCGCCTACGACCTCAGTGGCCAATCGCCGAGCGGGCGTATCTACGCCGACGAATGGTTCATCCAGGCCTACGCCGGCCACGTCGCCGATCGAACGCACCCCGACATCTCTCCTCTCTACGGCGACCTCCACGCCTTCCCGCCGGCCCTCGTGGTGGTCGGCGCCCTGGACATCCTGCTCGAAGACAGTGTGGCGATGGCAGGTCGCCTGTCAGCGGCGGGCAACGAAGTCGATCTCCGCGTCTATCCCGAGTCCCCGCACGGATTCACGTCCTTTCCAACGGCGATGGCCGCGACCGCCCTGAACGGGATCGAGGCCTGGCTCACCGCCCGGCTAGACGACCGGTAGCCACCCTCGACCGCCCGACAGGAGCGATGCAGAACGTGCGCCCCGTAATCCGGGTCAAGAGCCTGGTGGAAGAGCGCAGATCGGTGGGGCCGGTGGAGCGGGGGCCAGGAATTGCCAGTGGGCCGGGCAGACGTCGACGGACCTGGGCGGTGAACGAATACCACCGGATGGCCGAGGCGGGGGTGCTCCGGGAGTACGACCGAGTCGAGTTGCTCGAAGGGGAGATCGTCAAGATGGCCCGGTGCTCGGGTCGGTGTCACTAGCCGCAAACGCGGCTGAGACGGGGCGGCTCGGAGGCTGATCGGGTCGAGTGCTGTTCGAGCTGGGCTACGAGTTTGGCGGGGGCTACTGCTCCGGCGGGGCCACCCCGGGTGACGTCCGGAGCGCCGGCCCGGCCCCCGCCCGACCGCACCGGCGCTCCGGCCCGGGCCGGCTCAGCCGGCGGCGACCAGCCAGGCGGTGATGTCGTCGAACACCGCCGGCCGGTCCAGCCCCAGCCAGTGGCCGCCGGTGAAGGTGCGGACTTCGGCCGGGCCGCCGAGGGAATGCGCGAGCTTCCGGGCCTCCTCGACCGGGACGTAGGGGTCCTGCTCCCCCCACAGGATCAGGGCGGGGCAGGCGAGGCGGCCCAGGTTGGCACCCGCAGCGCCGAGCACGTCGGGGTTCGCCGAGCGGTAGAGGCGCAGGATGGCGTCCTTCATGCCGCCGTCGAGGTCCCGCCCCACCCGGTCCAGCCACGCCCCGTCGAGCGACCGGAAGCCGGGCCGCTGGAGACGGGTGAGGAGATCGATGGTGAAGCGGCTCAGGGCGACCATCCCGACCTCGCCGATGATCGGCGGTCGCCACAGCCAGCGGGCGATCCAGTGCCAGTGGTAGGTGGCGTTGAGCGGGACGATGTCCAGGGCGACGAGCGCCTCGACCCGCTCGGGGCGGCGGAGGGCGCCGGCGAGGCCGACGCTGCCCCAGTCGTGCACCGCGAGCCGGTAGCGGTCGATGGCGGCGGCGTCGAGGAGGGCCTCGAACCAGTCGGCGTAGGCGCGCACGCTGCTGTCGAACGCGGCCGGGGACGGGCGGGCGCTGCGCCCGAACCCGGGGAGGTCGGCGGCGACGACCCGCCCGAGGTCCCCGCTCCGCTCCAGCATGGGCAGCCACATGTCAGCCGAGTCGGGGTTGCCGTGGACGCAGACGAGCGGCATGGCGCCCTCGCCCTGGTCGTACACGAAGGTGTCGACGCCGGCGACGTCGAGGTGGTGGTGGTGGTGGGACGCGGTCATCCCACGATGGTGGCGCACTCCGGACGTCTACATCGCCGGCGAGCGGTCCGTGACCTCCCTCCAGGAGAGCACACTGATTTTTTCTTCCGCCGGGCAATCCGTTCGGGCCCGGCGCCCGTATCTGGTTGCATGATCAACACACTTCATCATTTCCGGGTTGGAAAGTTGATGGCTGGTGCCGGGCTGACCCTTGCCATCGCGATGGGTGCCGCGGCCTGCGGGTCCTCGTCGACATCGACTAAGACCAACGCCCCCGCCGGCTCGACCAACGCACCCGCCCAGTCCCCGCCCACGACGGCGGCGAGCGGCGGCGGTCCCTCCTTCTGACCGGGGGCCTTCTCGAGGTGACCGGGGCTTCTTGAGCTTCGTACGAGAGATTCCACTCGAACCAACCCAGCACGGAGACAGACGATGACGAAATCTCTCTCAACTCACCGGACCTCGGCAGCCAACGCCTCGGCGACCAGCGCTGCGACGGTCGCTAAGCTTGCGATTAAACCTCGGGTTCAGCCTGAAGTGGCTTCTTTGAGGATCAGGTCGGTGGCTTTGGCGGCGACTTCACGCATGTTGGCGATGAGGGCGCGGAGTCGGCGGTCGTTGTCGATCCATT
>JBPCNZ010000012.1:0-16875 GCA_051000755.1 Acidimicrobiales bacterium
CGCCCCAAGAGCCTCATCGAGCTGCTCGCGCAGCGACCGTCCGGCCACACCACTGGTCTACCAACTAGCGCGCGCTCAGTGGTGGACCACCACACTCTCCGCGCGCAACCCACCTGAATGCTTACCATTTTTGTCGGCATCTCTATCATACTCGGTATTCATATCTGGGCAATTATCGACGTAGTCGGGAAGTCCGATGACTACTATGTCAGATATCCCAACGGCAACGAAGGAGAACCTTATGTTCTGCGAGAATTGTCGCAATCAGCTTTCGGACCAAGCCCAGTTTTGCCCCTCATGCGGGAATCCCTCCGGCTCGGGCGCGCCGTTTGATCCTCGGTCCACACAACCATCCTCCGCCGGCTTCAGCCCAGCGGGATCTCCTCTCTACAACTATCAACCCCAACTACCGGTAGCCACACCGGGCCGTACGAATGGCCTTGCCATAGCCTCTCTCGTTCTGGGGATTCTGTGGATTGTCGGTCTTGGAGCGGTAGCTGCCTTGATACTAGGCATTGTCGGTAAGAACCAGATTGATCGGTCCAACGGTGAGCAAACCGGACGAGGCTTGGCAATAGCGGGCATAGTGCTCGGAGCGATCGGCATAATTGGTGCGATTATTTTCATAGTCATTCTCGTTGCGTTCGGCCATGCGGTTTCCAATAATCAGTATTAGAGGATGCGCGGATAGGCAAGACCCGAGCGACCCTCCGGCCTCATGACCAGGAGCAACGCTTATCGGGAATCCGCAGGTCAGCACCTATCCGCGCGCCCTCTTATTGTGACCCTACTTACAGCACTTGTTGAGACGACTCTTACAATTGCCCTCGGGCAGCACCTCATTCCATGACCGAGCAGACTGAGCCCCGCCGGACGATCATCATCGACGGCGTCACCTACGACCCGATTCCTTACGGCAACGAGACCGACGCTGCGGGTGAACCCTTCTTCACCAAACCCTGCCACCTATGCGGTGTAGCGCCGGGTGCCAAGCATCTCGATACCTGCACCCTTGGCCGAGGTCACCCGTACCGTCGTCCCGACCATTGCCGAGACTGCGGAGTGCCCGTCGGCGCCACCCATGAACTCAGCTGTGGGATCGAGCAGTGCCCCAGCTGCGGTCGTACATGTCCTGCGAATGCGTCAGCAACGAGGACGACCCAGTGGACGAGCCCGGCAACAGCTGATCGCCATTCCACCCCCGTCAGGCCTGCCCTCAACCGGTCAAGAGCCGGACGCTGAAGGCCCCGACGAGGACGCCTTGGCCCGTTGACGAGCAAGCTCCTCCCGTCTGGCCCGGTCGAGGAAGCCGGGGACGGTGAAGAGGTGGTGTTTCGTCGACTGACCGGTCACCTTCAGCGCTATCCACGTCACCCAGTAGCCGAGGATGCACAGGAGCAGCCAGACGATGGCGACCGCAAGGGCGATGGCTCCGATCCAGATGAACAGGACGAGGCTCCCGTTCCGCTTCCGCCGTTGGGCCCTCCGACCGGGATGCTGGTGCTCGGTGTAGGAGCGGTACGCGGTCACCGCCACCGCCGCGGCGATAGCCGGATGCGCCTTGACGGCTCGGGGAACGCTCATGCATCGGACGGTACGCCCGACGTGTGACAGCCGAGGGTCGCTGTCACAGGGCCCAACTACCGTGACCCATCGATGACGGAGACAGGCGGCCCGGTCGGCTACGGCCCCGAGGCAACAGAGCGGTTGCGAGCGGCGGTGACCGCCGCCAAGGGCGGGGACGTGCTGGCCCCGGTCACGGTGATCGTGCCGTCCAACCAGGTCGGCGTCACCGCCCGCCGGTTGCTCGGCGCCGGCCCTGACGGGGCCGTCGGGCCAGGGGAGGGCGACGCGCCTGGGGGTCCGCAGGGGATCGCCGCCGTCAGCTTCCTGACCCCGTACCGGCTGGCCGAGCTGCTGGGCTCGGGCGCCCTCGCCGGGACCGGCCGCCGGCCGGTGTCGACCGCCGTGGTCGCGGCCGCCGTGCGCCGGGTGCTGGCCGACGCCTCCGGCCGGTTGGCTCCGGTAGCCGACCACCCGGCCACCGAGGAGGCCCTGGTCGCCGCCTACCGGGAGCTGCGGGAGCTGCCCGAGGGCACACTCGGGGCGGTGGCCGCCACCTCCGCCACGGCCGCCGAGGTGGTCCGGATCCACCGGTTGACCCGCGCCCTGCTGGGCCCCGACTGGTACGACGAGGAGGGCCTGATGGCGGCGGCCGGAGACGTGATCCGGGGTGGCGGTGGCGCCTCGTTGTTGACCCCGACCATCGTCTACCTGCCCCAGCGCCTGAGCTCGCCGGCCGCTGAGCTCCTCGCCGCCGTCGCCGAGCGGGTCGAGACGACCGTCCTCTTCGGGGTGACCGGCGCCGGGCGAGCGGACGCCGAGGTGGTTGCCTCCGTGGGCCGCCTCGGCGTCGCCCCCGTCTCCGCCGACCACACCGTGGTGTCGCCGGTGGGCCAGGCCAGGACCCGGATCGTCGCGACCTCCGACGCCGACGAGGAGGTCCGGGCGGCCGTGCGGGCCGTGGTGGACGCCGCTCGGGCCGGCGTACCCCTGGGCCGGATGGCCGTCCTCTCTGCCGCGCCCGTCCCCTACGCCCGCCTCGTGCACGACCATCTTCAGGGCGCCGGCATCGACCGCAACGGCGCCTCGCCCATTCCCCTCCGGGAGCGGCTGGCCGCCCGCATCCTGCTGCACCTACTCGATTGGGCGGCCGGCGGGTTCCGGCGATGGGACCTCTTCGCCGGGCTGAGCGACGCCCCCCTGCGGGCCGGCGGCCGCCGACTCCCGTTCACCGGGTGGGACCGGTTGTCCCGCGAGGCCGCGGTCGTGGCCGGCCGGGCCGACTGGGACCTGCTCCTCACCGTCCTGGCCGACGCCCAGGAGGCCGAGGCCACCGTCTTCGAGGCCGACCCCGAACGGCCCGCATGGCTGGGTCAGCGGGCCCGACGGGACGCCGCCGACGCCCGTCGACTGCGGGAGTTCGCCATCGGACTCATCGACGATCTGGCCGGCGCCGCGTCCACGCCTAGACCTTGGAGCGCCCACGCCGAATGGGCCCGCGGGCTGATCGGGCGGGTTCTCGGACCGACCCCGTCCCGCGCCGAATGGCCGGCGGTGGAGCAGAAGGCGGCGGAGCGGTTGGAGGCGGCCCTGGTGAGGCTCGGGGCCCTCGATGACGTCGAGGGGGCCATCGCCCTCGAGGTGTTCACCCGGACCCTGCGGCTGGTGCTCGACGCCGACCTGGGCCGGATCGGGCGCCTGGGGGAGGGTGTCCTGGTCGGCTCGGTGGGCAGCGGGGTCGGCCTCGACCTGGACCTGGTGGTGGTGGTCGGCCTGGCCGAAGGCGCCTACCCCACCCGATCCGGCGAGGACCCGCTTCTCGACGACCGGGCCCGGGCCGCCACCAGCGGTCTGCTGCGGACCAGGCGGGACAGCATCGACCGCCAGCACCGCCAGCTCCTGGCCGCCCTGGCCGGAGCCCGCTGCCAGGTCCTGACCGTGCCCCGCGGAGACCTGCGGCGCAGCACCGAGCGGGTGCCGTCCCGCTGGGTCCTCGACATCGCCTCGGAGCTGGCCGGCCACCGGTGGTGGGCCCGCGACCTGTTCACGGCCGACGAGGCGTGGGTGGACAACGTTCCATCGTTCGAGGCCGGGCTGCGGGCCACGGCCTTCCCGGCCACCGAGCAGGAGCACCACCTGACCCGGATGATGGCCGCCGGCGGGGCCCCCAACGGCGGCCAGGACGCCACCCTGGCCCGGGGAGTCGAGGTCCTCACCTCCCGGCGCAGCACCCGGTTCACCCGGTTCGACGGCAACCTGGCGGCGGTGACCGTTCGGTCGCCGACGGGCCAGCCCACGTCGGCAACCCGGCTCGAACAGTGGGCCGTCTGCCCGTGGAGTCATCTCCTCGCCAACCACCTCGGCGTACAACCCGTGGAGGAGCCGGACGACCGGCTGGAGATCTCACCGTTGGACCGGGGCAACCTGATCCACGAGATGTTCGAGACCTTCTTCGGTGAGGTCCTGCGCCGCCCCCTCGAGGACCAGCCCGGCCCCGATGACCCCTGGACGCGGGCCGATCACGCCCGGCTGCAAGCCATCGGCGAGGACGTGTGTGCCGCCTACGAGACGAGAGGGCTGACCGGCAAACGCATCCTGTGGCAACGGGACCGGGCCATCATCGTCAACGACCTGGACCGGGCCCTGACCCACGACGATGAGCGGCGCCGGCAACACCGGGCCCGGCCGGTAGCCGGCGAGTTGGCCTTCGGAACCAGAGATGCCGAGCTGGGCCCGGTCGAGGTCGGCCTCCCCGACGGCCGGGCCGTGGCGTTCCGGGGCCGCATCGATCGGATCGACCGCCTCGATGACGGCGGCCTGCTGGTCATCGACTACAAGACCGGGCGTTCCGACAGTCAACCGAAGCTGACCGAGTCGACCCCGGTGGACTCCGGCCGCAAGCTCCAACTGCCAGTCTATGCCGCCGCCGCCCGAGCCCGATGGGGCGGGCCCGACGTGGCGGTCCGTTCCGAGTACTGGTTCGCCACCAGCAGAGGCCGCTTCAAGACCTTCGGCTATCAGGTGACCCCCGAGGTCATGGGAGCGACGGCCCACACCCTGGGCCTGATCGTGAGCGGCATCGAGGCGGGGACATTCCCCAACCACCCCACAGCCAGCAGCACCAACATCCGCATCGAATGCCCCTATTGCGACCCGGACGGGTTGGGGGTCGTCGAACTGCGACGCCAGTGGGAGGGCAAGGCCGTCGATCCCACCCTCGCCGGTTACGTGGGCCTGGTCGAACCGGGGCTCCTCGTCGGAGGAGCGGGGTCGTGACGGTGGTCGACCAGGCCGCCCGGGACCGCATCGCCACCGAGCTCGACACCACCCTGTTCGTTGACGCCGGCGCCGGGTCGGGCAAGACCTCGTCCCTCGTGAAACGGGTGGTGGCCCTGGTGACCGAGCGGGACGTGGCCCTCGAGTCGGTGGCGGCCATCACCTTCACCGAGAAGGCGGCCGGCGAGCTGCGGGACCGGATCCGGGTGGCCCTCGAGGAACGAAGCGAAGGAGACGCCGACCCTGCGGTGCGAGACGCTTGCGCGACGGCGATCGACCAGCTCGACAGCGCCGCCATCGGGACCCTGCACGCCTTCGCCCGGCGGATCCTGTCCCGCCACGCCATCGGCGCCCGCCTCCCGCCCCGCATCGACGTCCTCGACGAGGTCAGCTCCGGGGTGGCGTTCGAGCACCGCTGGACCACGCTGCGCGACCAGCTACTCGACGACGACGACCTGGCCCGGACCCTGCAGCTGCTCATGGCCACGGGGGTGCGCATCGGGGCCATCCGCCACCTGGCGGCCACGTTCGACGACAACTGGGACCTCGTCGCCGAGCTCGTACCGGAGACCGCAGTCGAGCCGCCCCCGGTTGTGGCTCTGGCCGGGCCGGCCCTCGACGCGTTGGCGGCCGCCTGCCGGGAACGGGAGACCTGCACCGACCCCACCGACGCCCTCGCCATACGGCTGGGTGGCCTGCACGACCACGTCGCCAGGCTGCGCATGCTCGACGACGAGCTGGAGCTGTTGGGCGCCCTCGACGTCGACGGGGACGACAAGAAGACGTTCCAGCTCGGCAGCGTAGGCAGGGCCAAAGCCTGGGGTTGCCCACCGAAGGAGGTCAGGGACCGGGTCAAGGGGGCCATCGCCGGCCTGACCGATGCCCGCTGCCAGATGGGTGTGGCCTGTGTGCGCCGCCTTGCCGTCCGGCTCCGGGCCGCCACCGTGGCGGCCGCCGATGATCGCCGCCGGGCGGGGAGGCTGGAGTTCCACGATCTGCTGGTCCTGGCCCGTTCCCTGCTGGCCGACCCCGACCAGGGTGCCGAGGTCCGCAACGACCTGCACCACACCTACCGTTACCTCCTCCTCGACGAGTTCCAGGACACCGACCCCATCCAGATCGAGCTGGCGGTGCGCATCGCGGCCGCCGACCCGACGTCGTCCGAGGCGGGGACGGCGCCGTGGTGGGAGGTGCCAGTCACCCCCGGCCAGCTCTTCGTGGTCGGCGACCCCAAGCAGTCGATCTACCGGTTCCGCCGGGCCGACGTGGCGCTGTTCCTCCGGGCCCGGGACCGTTACGGGCCTGACGCCGGCGGTCCCATCGAGCTCACCGTCAACTTCCGGACAGCAGGGCCGATCATCGGGTGGATCAACGACACGTTCGCCCCCCTCTTCGCCGAGGGGGCGGCGGTCGACACCGGCGACATCCGATCCCAGCCGGACTATCTGCCCCTCGACCGGCACCGCCCGACCGCCGAGACCGGCCCCCCGGTCTCGGTCATCGGGCGCCACCCCTGCCCTTCCGACACGAGGGCCGACGATCTGCGGGACGCGGAGGCGACCGATGTGGCTGCAACCGTGACCCAGGTGCTGGCCGAGGGTTGGACGGTCGACGACGGCGCCGGAGGATGGCGGCCGGCCCTGCTGGGGGACATCACCATCCTGGTCCCCACCCGCACGTCGCTGCCGTTCCTCGAGCGGCACTTGGAGGCGGCCGACATCGGCTTCCGAGCTGAGGCCAGCTCGCTGGTGTACGCCACCCGGGCCGTCCGGGATCTGCTCATGGTGCTGCGGGCCGTCGACGATCCGACCGACGATCTGCGCATCGTCTCGGCCCTGCGAACCCCCCTGTTGGGCTGCGCCGACGACGAGCTGTACACGTTCCGGGTGATGGAGAGAGGTCATTGGAATTACCTCGCCCCCCAGCCGGACACCGTCGCCGGCGACGACCGTGTGGCCCAGGGCCTCGCCTACCTGCGCGCCCTGCACGACCGCAGAGCATGGTCGGGACCGGCCGAGCTGGCCGACCGGGTCCTCCGCGACCGGCGGGCCATGGAGTTGGGCTTCGCCGAGCGCCGACCCCGCGACGTCTGGCGGCGCCTGCGGTGGGTGGTCGACCAGGCCCGAGGGTGGAGCGACGTCATCGGCGGACCGCTGCGGTCCTACCTGCAATGGATCGACCAGCAGAACGCCGACGGGGCCCGGGTCGCAGAAGCGGTGCTGCCCGAGACCGACGACGACGCCGTTCGGATCCTGACCATCCACGCGGCCAAGGGCCTGGAGTTCCCGGTCACCATCGTCACCGGCATGTCGACCAGACCGCAGCACCGCCCGGCCGCGGCCGAGGTGGTGTTCCGCCCGGGCGAGCCCGTCGGCTACCGGGTGGGATCCCACATCACCACCCCGGAGTGGGAGGCGTGGGCGCCCATCGACGAGCAGATGGGCCTCGACGAACGCATCCGCCTGCTCTACGTGGCCTGCACCCGGGCCCGAGACCACCTCGTCGTGTCCCTCCACCGGGCCGAACGCGCCAGTGAGCCCGCCAAGGCGGCGGCCCGGACCAGCGCCGAGCTGCTGATCGAGGGGATGGGCGCGAGGGTCGCCGACGTTCCCGACGCCGGCCAACGCCATCCGCTGGCCGTCGACCCGGCCCGTTCGGCCGTCGCCACCGTCTTGTCTCTGGCGGACTGGCGGGACGCCCGCGACCGCGCCCTCGTTGCCGCCCGGGTCCCCGTGGCGGTGGCCGCCACCGCCCTCACCGACGAGAGCGCCCCCGAAGCCGACGACCTGGAACTGGAGGGAGACGGCGACCCGCGACTGCAGAAACGCCAGCGGGACCTCGACCTGCCCCCGTGGCTCAAGGGCCGCTACGGCACCGCCGTGGGCCGGGCCGTCCATGGTGTTCTGCAGGTCGTCGACCTGGCCACCGGGGCGGGCCTCGACGACGCCGTTGTGGCCCAGTGCGAGGCGGAAGCCATCCCGAACCGGCGGGAGGCGGTCGCCGCGCTTGTGGTGGCTGCCCTCGATGCGCCGTCGGTGCGCCAAGCCGCCCACTCGACCCACTGGCGGGAGGTGTACGCCGCCACACCCCTCGCCGACGGCCGTCTGCTCGAGGGGTACCTCGACCTGCTGTACCGGCGCGACGACGGCCTGGTCATCGTGGACTACAAGACGTCCGCCTCCTCGGACGCTGCCGAGATCGACCGGCGGGTCATCGGGTACGGGGCGCAGGGTGGCGCCTACCGCCAGATGATCGCCGCCATCACCGGTGAGGTCGTGGCCGGGGTCGTCTTCGTGTTTCTCACCGCCGGCGGGGCGGCGGAGCGCTGGATGGTGTGAGTCGAGCGCCGGGAATCGAACCCGCGTGGCCAGACGCCCGGCCAGCTTGGGGCTCTGCTCGCATTGTGGCCAGGCCCGGGTTACGAAGTCGCCACCGATCGGCCCCTCGATCCCGTGCGACGGCTGCTCAAACGGCGCTCGACGCCTTCATGACGAAGGGGCGATAGCCACCGGCCGCCGCCTCGTCGCAGAGCCGGTGGTACTCGGGGAAGCCGCCCGCCCAGGAGATCAGCTTGTTCGCCTTGCCCTCTACGTTCGTGCCCGTCCACCACGACGCCGTGCCCGGGATGAGCGTCGCTGAGGCGATCTGCTCGTGGAGGGCCAGGAACTCGTCCTGGGCCTCCTCGGTGGGCTCGACGTAGTCGTAGCCGTGCTCGCGCATGTGAGCGATGCAAGCGACGATCCACTCCCCCTGCTGCTCGATGAGGGTGGGTGCGTTGATGAGGATCGCCGGGTTATAAGGCCCGCAGTAGGCCAGGAACATGTTGGGAAACCCGTGGACCGTGAGTCCCAGGTAGTCCCTGGGCTCCGCCGCCCACTCCTCGCGCAGCGAGCGGCCGTCCCGGCCCCGGATGTCCATGGAGACGATCGCACCGGTGAAGGCGTCAAACCCGGTGGCCAGAAGGAGGATGTCGACCGGGTACTCGCGCTCGGCGGTTCGGATGCCGGTCTCCGTGACCTCCCTGATCGGTTCCTGCTTGATGTCGACGATATGGACGTTGTCACGGTTGAGCGAGTCGTAGTAGCCGTGCTCGAGCGGCGGCCGCTTAGAGGCGAACGGCTCGGTGGGCGTGACCATTCCGGCCGTCTCCGGGTCGTGGACGGAGCCCTTGATCTTCTCGGCGAAGTAGTTCAAGAAGAGGTCATTGGTCTCCTTGTTGACCATCACATCGGCGAAGGAGGCGAGGCCGAAGGCGAACCCGCCCTGGGCCCAGAGGTCGTCCATGATCTGCCTTTGCTCCTGCGGCGTGAAGTCCTCAGCGTTTCCCCGGAAGTCGGGGTAGGGGAACCCGAGGAAGTTGTGCCGGGCCTTGTCCCAGATCTCGCCGTGGTGCGCGTGGATCTCCTGCCAGTCGGCTTCACTCAGGGGCCGGTTGCCCCCCGGGATGCAGTGGTAAGGATGGCGGACGAACTCCCAGACCTCGGCAGCCTCCTTCGCCACCTCGGGCACGATCTGCACGGCAGTCGCCCCGTTGCCGACGACGGCAACCCGCTTGCCGGCGAAGTCCACCTCCTCGCCCAGCCGGGCGGTGTGGTACCACTCGCCCTTGAAGCGATCGAGGCCGGGGAAGCCGGGCACCATCGGCTTGGACAGGGCGCCGACCGCCGGCACGAAGAAGCGGGCCGATGCCCGCTCGCCGGTGTCGGTGGTGATCTCCCAACGGTTGGCCGAACCGTCCCACGTCGCCGACGCCACCCTCGTGTTCAGGCGGATGTCGCCCCGCAGGTCGAGCCGATCGGTCACCCACCGCAGGTAGTCGAGAATCTCGGGCTGCGACGGGTAGCGCTCCTTCCACTCCCACTCGGCAAGTAGCTCCTTGGAGAACCGGTCGGAGAAGCAGTACACCGAGCTGTCCGAGTCGCTGCGCGCCCCTGGGTAGCGGTTCCACCACCACGTGCCACCTACGTCTGGGGCTGCCTCGTAGACCACGGCCGACAGCCCCAGGGTGCGCAGAGACTGAAGCAGGTAGATCCCCGAGAATCCTGCTCCGACGATGACGACGTCGACCTCACTGCTCGTCGGTGCGTCCATGTCTTCCCCCTGAGTGTCGTTGCCGTGTGACACCCAGTCTGGAGCACGTGTCCGGCACCGTCAAACCGGTCGTTTCGGTCCTGGATGGCCACTCCCGACGGGCGTGCCGCCTGCCGAGCACTCCGTGGTCCTCCACGGAACTACATGCGGAATTTTGTCGGCGCGGGGCTTGAGTCCGTCACAGAGCCCGCGGGGACCGCCTTCTGAAAGCGACACATCGGTTTTGGGTCAGTTCCCAGGCGTCCGTTCGGTGATCACGCCGATGAGATGGCCTTCGGGGTCGGCGAAGCGACCGATCTCCACCCCGGGAAACAGCGGGTCGGGTCCGAGCATCCGCTTGCCGCCCAGCTTCTCGGCGTGCTGGAGCGCCTCCTCTACATCGGGACTTCCACAAAGATCGTCACACCGCCTGTGTGGCCTTCTGCGCGGGATTGACCCTTCCAGGTTGTGGAAGGTACATCGGGCACCTGGGCAATGGCGCCACCGAGGCCACCCCCGGAGGCGTCGAGGTTCTGGTCCCGGTGGATCAGGCCGTACTCGGAAGGGTTGTTGGGGTCTACCTGAGCCTCCCAGTCGAAAATCCTGCTGTAGAACTCCCGTAGCTTGCCTCCGTCGAGACCTTCGATTTCGAAGTGAACAACCGCACGACCCAAGGGGTTCCTCCTGATTCGGTGTGAGGCGAGGCGCCCGTGGCCCACGGTAGCATAAACGGAGCGGAAGATTCCGTTCCGTAGTTTTGCTACCCTAGGTTCATGCTCGATGAGCCGCGAGACGGCCGGACTCGCGGCCGCCAGGCCGAAGCCGCGGCCAACGACGAGCGCATCCTGGCGGCGGCCTTAAAAATACTGATGGCCAACCCGCGGGCCCCGATCGGTGCAGTCGCCGCGGAGGCTGGTGTCGGCGTTGCTTCGTTGTATCGGCGCTACGCCAACCGCGACGACCTGGTGCGAAACCTCGCCCTATTCGCGATGGCCGCAATCGAAGAGGCAGCCCGAACTGCGCTGACACGAGTCGAGGAAGCCCCCTGGGACGCGTTCGTGAGCTTCCTCGTCGCCGCGATGGAGGCCGGGGCTGGATCCATGAGTTCCTTCGCCGGCACCTTTCAGGCCGGCGAGGAACTCAATGCTGCAGGCGAACGACTCGGCCTTCAGATCGACGAACTACTCTCCCGCACGCAATGGCTCGGAGCGGTGCGCAACGACCTCACCGGACTCGACATGCTCCAACTCTTCGAGATGCTCCGAGCGATCAACGTCGGCACCGCCGAACGTAGCCAACGCCTGCGCCGTCGCTACATCGAGATGCTCAGCCCGGCCCTCCGGGCCCCGGCGATGACGGCGCTAAGCGAACCGCCGCCATGCTGGTCGGAGATCGTCGCGGTATGGAACCCCTGACAAAGTAACCCGACTGAGTCCCCGATGCGACGTCGACGTGTATATCGCCACACTTCGTCCTTCAGGGCAGCAGCAGTCCTGCCTGGCCATGCTGGCGGACATTCGCAACGCACCGGAACGCCTCGTGGTGCCGAGAGATGGATCAGATGGGAGTAGGAATGGACAACCGTACCCTCATCGTGACGGGTGGAGGGCGCGGCATCGGAGCACAGATTGCGCTGCAGGCCGCCCAACACGGCATGGCCGTCGCCGTGGTCTATCGATCACGATCTGCCGACGCGACCGGCGTCGTCGCTGAGATCGAGGCTGGTGGCGGGCGAGCAATTGCCATCGAGGCAGACGTCAGCAAGGAGGCAGATGTGCTGCGGACTTTCGAGACTGTCGACACTACCTTCGGACCCCTGAGTGGCATTGTCAATTGTGCGGGCGTAGCCGGCCCGCCGCGTAGGCTTTCCGAGTTGACCATGGATGACCTTGACCTGGTGTTCCGCACCAACGTCTTCGGTGCGTTCCTCTGCGCTCGTGAGGCAGCAAAGCGTCTCTCGACGAAGAACGGGGGCAACGGAGGCGGGATCGTGTTGATCTCGTCAGCTCAGGCAGTCAACACGGGAGCGCCTGGCAACTGGGTGCATTTCGCCGCGAGCAAGGGTGCACTGGAGACGATGTCGCGCGGCCTCTCAAAGGAACTGGCTGCAGAGGGCATCCGGGTCAATGTTGTGCGCCCCGGGGTCATCGCTACCGAAACACGCCTCGGTCAACCCGTAGACCACCTGAACCGCACCGTGGCCCAAATCCCCATGGCAAAGATGGGAAATCCCACGGAGGTGGCCAACGCGGTGCTCTGGCTTTTGTCAGCCGACTCGTCCTATGTGAGCGGGGCGATACTCGATGTCGCAGGGGGCCTCTGAAAGAGCACGGCAATCGTGATCTGCGACTGGCTCAGGGGTCAGGTCGCCGAGAGGTCATAGGGTCTCTGTGTGGCCGGGTAAAGAATCTCGCAGCTGGCCGTCATGGCCAGATCGGGGGTTACGACGACCCAATGACCTTTAGCCGGTCCGCCCGAAGGGTTCGTGCGCGCTCCGCTATATGTGCCAGGCAGCGACGAGTCGCGTGGATGTCGCTGTCGGCGAGCCCGGAGAGGAGCGCGGCCTCGGTAGCCTCCATGATTCCCTGAAGTTGGGCGAAGAGCAATTGGCCTTTCTTGGTCAGGGTAATCAGGGAGGCGCGGCGATCCTCGGGTATGGAAGACCGTACGACGAGCCCTGCCGATTCGAGGTCGTCGATTCGTTCGACGATCGACGGGCCGATCATGTCAAGGGCTTTAGCTAGGTCCCGCTGGATGGTGGGACCGCGGGCGGTGAGCGCGATCAGGACGGTCCAACTGGCGAAGGTAGTCCCGGTATCGGCGAGAACGGAGTCGAGCAGGCTACGAGTTGCACGAGCGGCAACGTTGAGCTGCCGCCCAAGCGGGTCGGAGCTGGGCCTCAGAGCTGGCTTAGACATGGCCCAGTCCAACGCTGACAGGTCGAACCGGGCTCAGCGTGAAACCGGCCATCACGGTCCGCTCGTACCGTCGCCTACATCCTTGACACGTTCTCATCACGCCGCCATACTACTCGTTACCAACTAGATTGGTCCCATATCATGTGGCGGCCAAAGAGGAGGATGCTGTGAAGATCGCCGTGATCGGATCGACCGGAGGCAACGGTCGCCTGGTGCTGGCCGAGGCAGTCAAGCGTGGCCACGAGGTGACAGCGTTCGCTCGTCAAGCCACGGCTCTGCTCGGGGTGTCCGGTCTGTCCTCCGTCGTCGAAGGCGACGGACGTGACCGCTCGGCAGTTGATAAGGCGGTCTGCGGCCAAGATGCGGTAATCGTGTCGGTACAGGGAGGCGGTGAGTCTGGCGTGGCTGCCGGCATCGCTCGAACCGTGACCACGACCATGAGCTCCCGGAACACGTCGCGGCTCGTCGCTACGAGCGCTTACGGCATGGTCGCAACCCGTCCCTACGTGGCGGCCGCTCTGGTGAGGCGGATCTTCGCCAAGGCGTTCGCCGACCAACTCGCGGCCGACAACATTATTCACGCGAGCGCCCTCGATTGGACATTGCTGCGTGCCACTCGGCTCACCGACAACCCGGCCAAGGGCGCACCCCGCATGAGTACCGAGTTGTTTACCAAGGGTCCCTACAGCTTGGCACGGAGCCTGTATGCGACCGCCCTGCTCGATCTCGCCGAGGGCAACGCTTACGCCGCGCAGACCGTGAACATCACGGGGTGACCCGCAACATCCGGGTCCTTGCATGGCTCGACATCAGTACGCCTCTTCAAGCTGCCCGCAGGGGGCTCGTCATGCGGCACGGGCTGAGACGACGCGGACTGACCTTGTCAGCGGCCCGGAACTTCGGGCACCTCGTAGAGGCAGCTGCGGGTCGGCGCTTCGAGGTTGGCCATGTCGCCGGCCGCCGCGAGGCCCTCTGGCGAGGCGAAGGCCCGCTCGACGGCGTCCCAGTTCGGCCAGGTGACCTCCACGACCTGGTGGCACGCCGACCCGCGGACCGCCCGCGGCGCCCGGTGCACCGTGTAGCTCAGGATGCCCGGCAGGCGAGCCGTCAGCGGTTGGTGCACCTCGCCGTACTGTTGGTCGAACGCCGTCGGATCGTGCGGGATGTCGTAGGTGACGAGGAACCTGATCACGACCGCTCTTCCGGCTCCGGCGCGAGACGGCGAGGACCGCCGGGCCGACGTGTTCGCTGGAGACCAGCGTCAGCTCGCGGCGACCTCGGAACAGCCCACGACCGGCACCGAGGACGGTCGGGAAGACCAGCAGCCGGTACTCCTCGACCAGCCCCTGATCCGCCAGCTCGGCCGCGACCGACATGCTGCCGATCACCACGATGTCGGCGGTGGCGACCTCGCGTCGTACCCACTCGGCCAGCGGCGCGTCGATGGCGCGGGAGTGCGCCCACTCGGCCTCGTCCACGGGGCGGTGGGTAACCACGGCCTTGATAGCGGCGTTCATCGCCTGGAGAACGGGTCGTCGCGGTCGGGCCATAGAGTTCGGAAGTGGTCCCAGCTACGCCGCCCGAACAGCAGCGTGCCGTGCTCGAGGATCGGGCCTAGGCGAAACTTGTCGCCGGCGACCGCCTGCGGGCCGTGCCGCATAGCCCAGCCGCCGAACGGCGTCCCGTCCGAGCCATCGGGGTCCTCGAGGACGCCGTCGAGGGTGGTGAACGAGGTGACGATCAGGCGTCCCATGGGGGCGCTCCTTCCATGAGGTACGCGGAGTGGTCACCGCCATCTACGAACGAGCAGCCGTGAACTCATCGCTCCGGCGAAGATTGCTCCTCGAAGAGTGCGAACAGCCGGTCGTTGCGATAGACCAACACGTGGTCGATCGCCCCGCTATCGTCGGCCGCGAAGAGCTGCAGCGTGTGCGGGACGCAGCGGCCGCGGTCGACGGCGTACAGCAGGAGGCCGGGCTGGCCGCCGGTCGCCACCAGACTGGTCGCCCAGTCGGTACCGCGCCAGGAGAACAGGTGGGCCATGAAGTCGCGGTACTGCTCAACGCCGCGCGACCACGCCGGCACCGGCGGCATCTCCAGGATCACGTCGGCCGACACCAGGGACATGAGCGTCTGCACCTCGCCACGCTCGATGGCGGCGGCGTAACGCTCGACGCGATCGCGGTCGACGGGCCCGGCCGTGGGCGCGCCGTCGCGGAGGGTGGCTCGCGCCCGCTGAAGGGCGGAGTTGGCCGCAGGTACCGTGGTGTCGAGCACGGCTGCGGTGTCCTCAGCCGAAAAGCCGAGCACCTCGCGCAGTGTGAAGGCGCCGCGCTGGGTCGCAGGCCGCGACTGCAGCAGCGCGGTGACCGCTAACCGGACCTCACCGGAGCGCGCTCTGCGCCCTCCTCCACGACCGAGCCGCCGGACCAGCCAGCCGGAGCCGGCATCAGCCACGGCACGTCGAGAGCCGGGACCAGCGGGGTGCCGACGCGTCGGCGCCTCCGGCGATCAGAGCGCCGATGAACAGGCCCCGGTCGGTCTCGGTGCACCACGATGTCGCCCATGGCGATGTCGTGGCCGGCGAGCATCTCTTGGAGTCGGGTCACCCCGGCAATACCCTCGGGGACCCTGGCCGACGCCACCCATCTGCCGTCGTTGTTAATGACGGAGATGTCGTGATGGTCCTCGGCCCAGTCGTGTCCCATGAAAAACAACTGTTGCTCCTTGGCTCGGTTGGTGGGGTCGCCAACCGCGCGAGCGGCGCCAGCGGCCTGATGGCAGTGCTCAAAGGCACGACACCCCATCAGCTGTCTCGTCGCTCACCGAGCCGGTAGGGGCACGGTCTCCGCTGAAGCTCGAAGGCTCAGGCTCGGACGAGTGCTCACCTGCCGGCCGGTTCACCACAACAGCCTCCGCCGCCCCGACATCGGCCCGGTGGATGCTGCTGCACTGCATCAAGCTCGGACCGCCCTTGACAGGGCCTGAGAGGCCGAGCGGGTAAACGAGGCGCGTTCTCGGCCAGCGCTGGCCAAGGAGGAAGTCTGCAAGGCGAGGCTCACGATCGGATTTCTTGTTCTGGTCGCTTTGCTCGTCGCTGGTTCAGGTGTCCTCACCGGCCCAGGTTCGGGCTACTTCGCCTTGATCCCGGTTTTGGTGGCGCAGTTCATTTTGCTTCGGAAGCCATTGCATCACCGCCGACAGGTCCTTGGGCTCAAATCGAAAGAGGGTTGACGAAGTCGGCTGGCTGAGCGGGGTCTCCGGGGTAAAGGTGTCAAAGTGGCAAGAAGTCAGCGTCGAACCGGCGTTCGCGGAAGCATCGGTCGCCGTTTTGGCGCCGTTACCCAGGAGACCCCAAGGAGCGGACCTTGGCAGCGGTGACGGTTCGTGCAGCATGTAAGACCGAGATCAAATGGCGGTCGGAGCACAAGTATTACGTGACCCTGCGAGATGAGGCCGGTCGAATGATAGAGGGATTTGGGACCGCGCCACAGCCTGGCCAGAGTTTCCCTCCCAACGTTGCAACTCCCGCCTGAGCGGAGCTTTCAAGCAGGACAATCACCATCTCTGCGACGGGACCTCTATTCGGGCGACCCGTGAGATCGACGAAATTGCCATCCCGCGTGGAGGCGCACCTGATCGTTCGGACGACGTTGTGAGGCGCAAGGATCTTCCGTTACTAGGGGCTCGACGCGCTGGCATCGGCCGCGACGTAGGTCCCGACCTCGCCAAGGTGGCGGTCATCCCCGCTCTCCGTGGTCGTTCCGGACGACCCGCAGCACCCGCACTTGCTTGGATTGATCGGTGCACCGAGACCCACCCAACGGTGGCGCCCTCGGGGCTTAGCTTGCGATTAAACCTCGGGTTCAGCCTGAAGTGGCTTCTTTGAGGATCAGGTCGGTGGCTTTGGCGGCGACTTCACGCATGTTGGCGATGAGGGCGCGGAGTCGGCGGTCGTTGTCGATCCATTCCTGGTAGAGGCGGGCCTCGTGGTCGCTCAGGCGCCGGGTGACCGTCTTGCCGTTGACCTTGGCCGTCCATTGGTAGT
>JBPCNZ010000013.1:0-12540 GCA_051000755.1 Acidimicrobiales bacterium
TCGGCCACTTTCCTGTCTGCCGCATCTTTGCCTTTCGCGTCGCTGCCCGCCGCTTCGCTGATGGCGTTGAGGCGTCGGTCCCGGCGGGCGCTCGATCCGGCCACCTAGCGCCTCCGCCGGCGGAGGCGTCGGGCCCGACGAGGGCGGGGGGCTCGGGGGGCGACGCCGGTAGTCGTGGCCGACCGGCGGGTGTCGCCATCATCCTCGACGCCGACCATGTCTTCGTCGAGGAGCCACGGCCGGATCCGTACCACCGAGCGGCGACCGACGACGCCTTCGAGCTCGGCCTCGACCGGCAGATCGGTCGGCGGGTCACCCGACGTCTCCTGGACGATCGTCGGCTCCTTGCGCTCCGGTTCGAAGACCTGCTGCAAGCCGAGGGCGAACCCGGTCAGGATGGCGCCGGTGGCACTGCGTTTACGCCACGATTCGACCCTGGGGGGCAGCGCCGTGTGGGTGTCGTCGAACGGGGCGGCCCGCTCGGGGGCGTCCGGGGGGTGGCGTGCCGCCGGGTTCCGGGACCCGGCCGGTATCCGGGACGCCGCCGGCTCGCCAGGCACCGCCGGCTCGCCAGGCACCTCCGGCTCGCCGAGTGCGCCCGACTCGCCGCTGCCGTCGGTGGCGCGTCGTTTGCCGACGGGTCGCTCTGCCATGCGCCCAACGCTACCGTCCGGCGGACCCATGCCGGGTCCGGCCTCACCGGGGCTGGGCCCGCCGCTGGCCATGGGTTCAGCCCCGTCCCCGCGCTCGGATCCGGCCGCCAACATAGGGTGAGGGGACCAGACCAGCCCGACCGGAGGTTCCGCATGATCTTCATCGTCGTCAAGTTCACCGTTCGCCCCGAGGTCAAGGAGGACTGGTTGTCCCGGGTCGACGCGTTCACCAAGGCGACCAGGGACGAGCCGGGCAATCTGTGGTTCGAGTGGTCCCACAGCGTTGACGATCCGGAGCAGTTCGTGCTGGTCGAGGCGTTCCGCGACGCCGACGCCGGCAAGGCGCACGTCAGCTCCGAGCACTTCAAGACGGCCACCCAGGAGATCCCGTCCCTGCTGGTCGCCACCCCGGAGGTCATCAACATCGAGGTGCCCGGCACGGAGTGGTCCGAGCTGGGGGAGATGGCGGTTCCGACCGGGGAAGGCTGACCTCCGCCGGGCCGGCCACGACCACGCCCCTGCCGCCACGACCACGCCCATGGAGGCCACGGACCCCGGGCGTCCTACGAAGGCGCCGGCAGCGGGTCGGGCAGGAGGGTGGTTCCGGCCAGGTGCCGGTCGACTGCGGCGGCGCAGGAGCGACCCTCGGCGATAGCCCACACGATCAGGCTCTGGCCGCGCCCGGCGTCACCGCACACGAAGACACCGGGCGCGTCGGTCGCCCATTCCCCATCCCTGCTGATCGTCCCCCGAGGGCCAACTGTCACCCCCAGGTGTTTGGCCAGGGCGGGGGCGGGTCCGGTGAAGCCGAGAGCCAGGAGGACCAGCTCGCAGTCGAGGTCGAACTCACTGCCCTCCACCTTGTCGAAGCGGGGCCGACCGTCGACCATCTGCATCTCCACCTCATGGGCCCGCAGGGCGGCCACGTGGCCCTTCCCGTCGTCGACAAAGCTCTCGGTGTTGACGGCGAAGACCCGCTCGCCGCCCTCCTCATGGGCGGCGGACGTGCGCAGCATGAGCGGCCACCCGGGCCAGGGCGTCGATGGGGCCCGGGCGTCGGGGGGCCGGGCCATGATCTCGAACTGATGGACGCTGAGGGCGCCCTGGCGGTGGGTGGTTCCCAGGCAGTCGGCGCCGGTGTCGCCGCCGCCGATGATCACCACATGCTTCCCGTCCGCCGAGATCGGTGACTTGTCGAGGTCACCCTGTTGGACCCGGTTGGCGAGCGGGAGGTACTCCATGGCCTGGTGGATGCCATCCAGGTGGCGGCCGGGGATGGGCAGGTCGCGCCCCTCGGTCGCCCCCGCGGCGATGACCACGGCGTGGAACTCCCGGCGCAGCTGGGCGGCGTCGATGTCGACGCCGACATCGACCCCGCAGGCGAACTGGGTCCCCTCGGCCCGCATCTGGGCCAACCGGCGGTCCAGGACCGCCTTCTCCATCTTGAACTCGGGGATCCCGTAGCGGAGCAGGCCGCCGGGGCGGTCGGCCCGCTCGTAGACGGTGACGGTGTGCCCGGCCCGGGTGAGCTGCTGGGCCGCAGCCAGCCCGGACGGCCCGGAGCCGATGACCGCCACCTTCTTGCCGGTCAGGGTGTCGGGCTGGACCGGCCTCACCCAGCCCTCCTCCCAGGCCCGGTCGATGATCGACTGCTCGATGGACTTGATGGCCACGGGGTCGGCGTTGATGCCGAGCACGCACGCCGCCTCGCACGGTGCCGGGCACAACCGGCCGGTGAACTCGGGGAAGTTGTTGGTGGCGTGCAGGCTCTCGATGGCGACCTTCCAGTGATCCCGGTACACCAGGTCGTTCCAGTCGGGGATGAGGTTGGCGAGGGGGCAGCCGTCGTTGCAGAACGGGATGCCGCAGTCCATGCACCGTGACGCCTGGGTGCGGAGGTTCTCCTCGCCGAAGGGCTCGTAGACCTCCTTCCAGTCCCGCAGCCGCACGGGCACCTCTCGGCGGGCAGGCAGCTGGCGGCCGTGCTTCATGAAACCGGTCTTGTCACCCATGAGCGGCCGCCATGATGGCCTCTTCCACCGGGACACCGTCGCGCTCGGCGGCCGCGGCCGCTTCGAGCACCCGCCGGTAGTCCTTGGGCATGACCTTGACGAACGTCTCCTTGGCCTTGGGCCACTCATCGAGCATGGCGGAGGCCACCGTGGACCCGGTCTCGTCGCGGTGGCGGGCGACGACCTCCGCCAGCCACATCTCGTCATCGGTGTCGAGGTCGGTCAGGTCGACCATCTCCGGGTTGACCAGGGGGGCGAAGACGCCGTCGGGGTCGGCGACGAAGGCGATCCCCCCGGACATGCCGGCTCCGAAGTTGCGCCCGGTGCCGCCCAGCACGACGACCCGACCGCCGGTCATGTACTCGCAGCCATGGTCGCCGACACCTTCGACGACGGCCAGGGCTCCGGAGTTGCGGACCGCGAAGCGCTCGCCCACGACGCCGCGAACGAAGGCCTCCCCGGCCGTGGCCCCGTAGAGGATCACATTGCCGGCGATGATCTGTTCGGAGGCGACCGCTTCGGGCGGAGCGTCGGGCGACGGGCGGAGGATGATCCGCCCGCCGGAGAGGCCCTTGCCGACATAGTCGTTGGCGTCACCCTCCAGGCGCAGGGTGATGCCGGACGGGAGGAACGCCCCCAGGCTCTGGCCTGCCGATCCCACCAGGGACACGTCGATCGTTCCGTCGGGCAGGCCCTGGCCGCCGTAACGGCGGGTCACCTCGGCGCCGAGCAGGGTGCCCACCGTCCGGTTGACGTTGCGGATCTTCTTGGAGATGGTGACCGGGTGGGCGTCGTCGAGGGCGGCCTGGGACTCGGCGATGAGCTCCACGTCGAGAGCCTTCTCGAGACCGTGATCCTGGGCCACCACCTGGTGGCGAGCGGCGTCGGGAGGAGCGACCGCGGCAGCGAGGATGGGGGAGAGGTCCAGCCCCGCGGCCTTCCAGTGGCCGACAGCGGCGGTGTGGTCGATGACCTCGGGATGGCCGACCGCCTCTTCGAGGGTGCGGTAGCCGAGCTCGGCGAGCAGCTCGCGGACCTCCTCGGCGATGTACTCGAAGAAGGTGACGACGAAATCGGGGCTGCCGGTGAACCGCTTGCGCAGCTCGGGGTTCTGGGTGGCGATGCCCACGGGGCAGGTGTCGAGCTGGCAGACGCGCATCATGATGCAGCCGCTGACCACCAGCGGTGCCGACGCAAAGCCGAACTCCTCGGCACCGAGCAGGGCGGCGATCACCACGTCCCGGCCCGTCTTCAGCTGGCCGTCGACCTGGACGCTGATGCGGTCCCGGAGCCCGTTGAGCATGAGGGTCTGCTGGGTCTCGGCCAGGCCCAGCTCCCAGGGGGCCCCGGCATGCTTGAGGGAGTTGAGCGGAGCCGCCCCGGTCCCGCCGTCGTGGCCGGAGATCAACACCACGTCGGCATGGGCTTTGGACACCCCGGCGGCGACGGTGCCAACCCCGACCTCGGCGACCAGCTTGACGTGGATCCGGGCCTGGTCGTTGGCGTTCTTCAGGTCGTAGATGAGCTGGGCCAGGTCTTCGATGGAGTAGATGTCGTGGTGGGGGGGAGGCGAGATCAGCCCCACGCCGGGTGTGGAGTACCGGGTCTTGGCGATCCAGGGGTAGACCTTGGAGCCGGGTAGCTGGCCGCCCTCGCCCGGCTTCGCCCCCTGAGCCATCTTGATCTGGATGTCGTCGGCGTTGACCAGGTATTCGCTGGTCACCCCGAAGCGGCCCGACGCCACCTGCTTGATGGCGCTACGGCGCAGGTCGCCATTGGGATCGGGGGTGAAGCGGTCGGCGTCCTCGCCTCCCTCACCGGTGTTGGACCGGCCCCCGATGCGGTTCATGGCGATGGCGAGCGTCTGGTGAGCCTCGGCGGAGATGGATCCGTAGGACATGGCTCCGGTCGAGAAGCGCTTGACGATCTCGGCGACCGACTGGACCTCGTCGATGGGGATCGGGGGCCGCCCCAGCTCGGCTGCGGAGCGGATGCGGAACATCCCACGCAGGGTGGACAGATGGGCGGCCTGGTCGTTGACGGCGGTGGTGTACTCCTTGAAGATCCTGTACTGCTTGGTCCGGGTCGAGTGCTGCAGCTTGTGGACCGTGGTCGGGTTGAACAGGTGGTGCTCGCCTTCCCGACGCCACTGGTACTCGCCGCCCACAGGCAGGTCCCGGTGGGCCATCTCGGCCGAGCGATCGGGCCAGGCCACAGCATGGCGGGCCAGCACCTCCCGGGCGATCTCGCCGATGCCGATGCCGCCGACCCGGCTGACCGTGCCGGTGAAGTACTGGTCGACGACCTCGGGGGCCAGGCCGACGGCCTCGAAGACCTGGGCTCCGACGTAGGAGGCCACCGTCGAGATGCCCATCTTGGACATGATCTTGAGGACGCCCTTGCCGGAGGCCTTGATGTAGTTGCGGATGGCGTGGCGTTCGGTGATGCCGGTGAGGATGTCGTCGTGGATGAGATCGCTGATGGTGTCGAAGGCCAGATAGGGGTTGATGGCGGCGGCGCCGTAGCCGAGGAGCAGGGCCATGTGGTGGACCTCGCGGGCCTCGCCGGTCTCCACGACCAGGCCGACACGGGTCCGGGTCCGCTGCTTGATGAGGTGATGGTGAACGGCGCCGACCAGCAGCAGTGCCGGTATCGGGGCGAGCTCGGCCGAGGTGTGCCGGTCCGACAGGACGATCAGCTTGGCGCCGTCCTCGATGGCCGCGCTGACCTGGGCGCAGATGTCGCTCAGGGCCGCCTCCAGCGCCGGGCCCGGGCCTTCGGGGGCGTCGATGGGGAACAGCCCGTCGACGGCGAACGACGCCCATCCCGGAAGGGTGCCGTCCTCGTTGATGTAGAGGAGCTTGGCCAGCTCCTCGTTGGTGAGGATGGGCTGGTTGAGCACGATCTGGTTGCAGCTCTCGGGGTCCGGCGCCAGCAGGTTGCCCTCGGGACCGATCGTGGTGCCGAGCGACGTCACCAGCTCTTCGCGGATGGCATCGAGGGGTGGGTTGGTGACCTGGGCGAACAACTGGGCGAAGTAGTCGTAGAGCACCCGTGGTCGCTCGGAGAGGACGGCCAGGGGCGTATCGGTCCCCATCGATCCGATGGGCTCGGCGCCTGCGGCCGCCATGGGGCCGAGGATCACCTTCTGGTCCTCGATGGTGTAGCCGAAGAGGCGCTGGTGGGTGACCACGGTCGAGTGCTGGGGGTTCAGGCTGAAGCGGGCCGGCAGGTCCTCGAAGTGGATCTGGCCGTCGGCCAGCCACTCGGCGTAGGGGTGCTCGGCGGCCAGCGACGACTTGATCTCGTCATCACTGACGATCCGCCCCTGGGCGGTGTCCACCAGGAACATCCGGCCCGGCTGCAGCCGCCCCCGCTGCACCACGTGGGCCGGGTCAATGTCGAGGACACCGACCTCGGAGGCCATCACGACCAGGCCGTCGTCGGTGACCCAGTAGCGGGAAGGGCGCAGACCGTTGCGGTCGAGGACGGCGCCGATGACGGTGCCGTCGGTGAAAGCGATGGACGCCGGGCCGTCCCACGCCTCCATCACCGCCGCGTGGTACTGGTAGAAGGCCCGGCGGGCGGGGTCCATCTGGGCGTGGTTCTCCCACGCCTCGGGGATCATCATCAACACCGCGTGGGGGAGAGATCGGCCACCGAGGTGGAGCAGCTCCAGCACCTCGTCGAAGGTGGCCGAATCGCTGGCGCCGAGGGTGACGATGGGGGAGATGCGCTCGAGGTCGCCGGGCAGCAGATCGGAGCGCAGCAAGGTCTCCCGGGCCCGCATCCAGTTGCGGTTGCCCTGCACCGTGTTGATCTCGCCGTTGTGGGCCACCATGCGATAGGGGTGGGCCAGGGGCCAGCTCGGAAAGGTGTTCGTCGAGAACCGCGAGTGGACGAGAGCCAACGCCGAGGTGATCCGCTCGTCGTCGAGGTCCATCCAGAAGCCCGTCATCTGAGGCGCGGTCAACATGCCCTTGTAGACGATGGTGCGGGTGGAGAAGGACGGGAAATACGTGTTGTCGACACCGTTGTCGATCCGCTTGCGGAGCATGAATGCCCGCCGTTCGAGATCCATGCCGCTGGCCTGCGTGGGCCCGCCGCCGACGAACAGCTGATGGAACGAGGGCATGCAGCTCCGGGCGATCGAACCCAACAGGGAGTCGTCCACCGGGACCGCTCGCCATCCGAGCAGCTCGAGCCCCTCGAGCTCGACCAGCTTGGCGATCTCGTTGCGGGCCAGCTCGGCCCCCGCGGGGTCGGCGGGCAGGAACCCGATCCCGGTGGCGTAGGCGCCGGCGGGAGGCAGCTCCCAGTCGACGGCGCCCCGGTAGAACTCGTCGGGCACCTGGATCAGCAGCCCCGCTCCATCGCCGGTGTTGGTCTCGGCGCCGGCCGCCCCCCGGTGCTCCAGGTTGCAGAGGCTCTCGAGCCCCATGCTGACCAGGCGGTGGGATCGGCGGCCGTGCATGTCGACCACGAACGACACTCCGCAGGCATCGTGTTCGAACTCGGGCCGGTACAGCCCGCCAGTCGGGTGAGCAGACATCGCTGTCGTCCTTTTTCGGGGATCTCCGCTGGGAGCAACTACAGGAACCTGGCAGGGACGACGCTGGCCCTAACCCAGAACGGCACACACTACTCGACCGCAAGGCGATCCCGGCCCCTGAAGCCGCAAACCGGTCTATCGCGGCGGCGCGGCGGTGGCGCGGGAGGGGAGGCCGGCGGCGGCCGGGCGGCCGTGGCGTGGGTGGGGCGGCCGGCGGCGGCGGTGGCTGGGGCGTGGGGCGTTGGGGCGTTGGGCGTGGGGGGTTGGGGCGTTGGGGCGTTGGGGCGTTGGGGCGTGGGGCAGCGGGGCAGCGGGGCGTTGGGGCGGCCGGCGTTGGGCGTGGGCGCGGGCCGGGTCTGCGGCAGGGTGGCCTGGGCCGGTGGCAGCGGAGGTGGCCGCCGGGCCGGATTGAACCGTTCGTACCGGCGGATTCGAAGTCGCGCACCGTTGGTGCCGCCTGCCGGCACATACGGTTCTCGATCCACGATAAACCGGAGCAAACGGTTCGCAACGCCGTTGGCTGGCGTGAGGTCCCGGGGACGGGGAGCGTCGCCATCCGGCGCTTACCGTCGCTCTGTTGCTCAGCCTTACGGGGTTGGCGAACCCTGTCCTGTCCGCCCCGGGACGGGACCGTCGTCGAGGTCCTAGGAGGCGACCGGCGGCATCCACGAGTAGGTGCGGTGAGACGCCGCTCCTGGCTGGTGGTGGTCCGACCTGGCGCTAGGCTCCTCTATCCCGGCCGTCGGTTGGGTAACGGGCGCTTGGCTCAGTTGGTTAGAGCGCAGCCTTCACACGGCTGAGGTCACAGGTTCGAGTCCTGTAGCGCCCACCACCATAAGTGCAGTTCAGGCGCTCTGTTTGCTCCGCCGGTCCTTGGTGTGCGGCCCGCCCCGTGCGCGCTGCATGCGCGAAGGACCGAAGAAACCCCCCACCGCGTCGGCGGCGTCGCGGTCCGCTTGCTCGGTCATCCGGGCGTAGATCCCAAGCGTGACGGTTGGCGACGAGTGACCCATCCTCGTCTGTGCGGTCTTGATGTCCACGCCGGCGGCCACGAGGGCGGTGGCGGCCATGGAGCGCAGGTCGTGGAAGCGCAGGGCGGGCAGCTCCGCGGCAGCACAGGCCGGCGCCCACACCCGGCGGCGCCAGTTGGTGTAGGAGAGCGGGCCGGCGGCGGCCGTGGCGAACACGAGGGCGGTCGGGTCGGTGGCGGTCAGACCGCGGCGGGCCAGCACCTCGGCCAGGTCACCGGTCAGCCACGCTGGCAGCCACAGCCGGCGGACGCTGGCTTCGGACTTGGGAGGACCGAGCGTGCCGTCACGGCCGAGCTGGCGGGCGACGACGACCTTCTGGCCGAGGAGGTCGAGGTCCTGGACCTGGAGGCCGGCGCACTCCGCCCAGCGCAGACCGCCGACGGCCCCCAGCCACATCATCGGCGCCCGCTCGGGGCCGAGGGCGATAGCCAGCCGCCCGAGCTGGTCCGCGTCGAGCATCGGACGGTCGACCAGCCGGGAGCGCGGCACACGGATGCTGCGGCAAGGGGAGCGGGCGATCAGGTCGGCGGCGACCGCGTAAGCGAACATGGCGCGGAGTGTCGAGTGTTGGCGGCCGACCGTCGACGCGGCCTGGCGACCGGCCCACGTGTCAACGAGGCGCTGCACGTCCGCCGGCGTCACCTCAGCGACCTTGACCGTGCCGAGGTCGGGCAAGACGTGGCAGCGGAGGATGGTTTCGTCCCGTGCCCGACTGGCGCGGCGCTTGGTCGGGTTGGCATCGAGCCAGCGGGCAGCGAGGTCGGCTACGGCAATACGTCCGCCGGCGGGGTCGACCCACGCTCCCCGGCGGATCAAGGTTTCGACACCGGCAAGCCATGCTTGGGCGTCGGCCTTCGCCGCGAACGTGTGTTCCGCGGTGTGGCGGCGCCCGTTGTGCCAGTAGGCGCCCTGCCAGCGCCCGGAGGGCAGCTTGCGGACGGAACCGAAGTGCTGGCGCTTGCCGGCCATCTCAGGCCACCTGGCCGGTCGTGTGGGCCATGAACACTTGGCGGACGGTGGCCGGGTACCAGCGGGCGCCGCCTTGGGCGGTGGGCACACGGTCGGCGTCGAGGGCTCGGGCGATGGCGGACCATGAGGTACCGGCCCGGGCGGCGGCGAGGATGCGTTCGGCCACCTCCGCGGGCAGGGTGCGGGGCCGACCAAGGCGGACGCCTTGGGCCCGCTTGACGGCCAGGGCGGCCTTGGTGCGCTCGCCGATGAGGCGGCGTTCCAGCTCTGCGAACACGGCGAGCACCTGGGCCATGGCGGCGCCTTGGGGGGTGGTGGTGTCCACGGCCACGTCGAGCGCGACGAGTCCCCAGCCGGCCCGCTCGGCGTCGAGCATGAGCCCGGTGGCGTCGTGGACGGATCGGGTGAGCCGGTCGAGCTTGGCCACCATCAGCACGGTGCCGTGCCCGGCGGCGAGGGCGGCCAGGGCGGCGGCGAGGGCGGGTTGGTCGAGGGTCTTGGCGGACACGCCGGCATCGGTGCGGACAGCGAGGAGGTCGAGCCCGCGGCGGGCGCACTCGGCGCGGATGGCGGTCTCTTGGGCGGCGAGCCCGAGCCCGGACACGGCTTGCTCGTCGGTGGACACCCGGCAGTAGCCGATGACGCCGGTGGTGGTGGTCTTGCGTGCTCTGGCCATGCACCTATCTTATACCAAACAGGCGTTAGTAATCAACTGTGGTCGAGGAATACTCCGAGGAGGTCGTCACCTCCCTTCCCGGCGACCGCTTCGAGCGCCGCGATAGCTCCCTCGATGCGGTAGACCGTCGCGGTCGAGGCGGTCAGCTCGTCGGCCCGGATCAGGGCCAGCGCCCCGGCCAGGGTCTTGGCCAAGGCGTCGGTCTCGGCGGCGGTCAGTCGCTTGGACATCGGTTCTCCTCGTCGAGAGCATGGGGGACGTTCATGAGGTGGCCTCAGGGCGGCGTTCAGGATCGAAGTGGCGACGCGGCCGAGGGTGGGCCCCTATTTTCGCCGGTCCTGGCCCAGGCCAGCGTGATGCCGGCCCTCTCCCTAGCCGGGCCGCCGTTCCGGGCCTTCGCCTGGACGTACGGCAGGATGGCCTCAGGCATCTTCGGCTTCGTCCCGGCCAGGAGCTGAGGCACGGTGACGATCTGGAGCTTGGGGTACTCGTTGCCGTTGAACGGGTTGACATAGGTCCCCGACCGGCCCGTCACGTCGCGCATCCCGCGGGTGGGTTCGTCCAAGACGATGAGCAGACCCATCTCCGCTCGCTCCTGGCCTACCGTCCCGGCCAGGTCGCGGACCATGGCCGGGTTGAGCTGGCGTCCGCCCTTGACCGATACCAGGAGCGTGCCGAGGAGGTTCTTGCCGGCGTGAAAGCGCACCCGGCCATCCACTCCGCGGTCTCCCACCTGCTTCTGGTTCGGCTGCGCGTTGACCAGTGACACGGCCCAGCGTTCGAAGTCGAACGGGTTGTCCCGGAACAACTCCATGGCGCCCTCTACATCGGTGGGGATGCCCCGCACCCGGTAGGTGGCCTCGATGTCGGGGCCGTAGGTGTGGCGAAGGCGCTTCCGAATGAGGTCCACAGCAAGGTAGGTGACGTCGATGCCGACCCAGCGGCGCCCGAGCTTCTGTGCGGCGTCGATGGTCGTCCCGCATCCACAGAACGGGTCGAGTACCACGTCTCCCTCGTTGCTCGACGCGGCGATGATCCGCTCCAAGAGGGCGAGAGGCTTCTGCGTCGGATAACCGAGCCGTTCCGCCGCTCGCGCATTGATTGGGTCAATGTCGGTCCAAACGTCTTGAAGAGCAACCCCAGACATCTCGTCGAGGTAACGCTTGTACTGCGGGAACCGTTGCCCACCCTTCGTCCAATAGATGCGACCCTCCAGGTCCAGCGCATCAAGATGGTCCGTCGTGAACTTCCAGTGGTTGCCCTTCGGACCCGGTTCGAAACCCCGCCACGGGTCCCCAGATGATCCCTTGCGTGTTCCGTTAGCGGTGAGGTCGCTCAGTCGGTAGATCCGTCCGGTGCCCTCCTCGATGTGTCGGTACTTGGACTTCAGGTATGCAGCGTCGTAGGACTGAAACTGTGGTTGCCACGTGAACACATCGCCTCGGCTGTAGAAGAGGAGCACGTCATGGATGGGGGCCGTAGCGCTTAGCACTACTGTGCGCCGTCGTCCGCTTCCAGATCACTTCGTTCCGGAAGTTCACAGGCCCGAACACGGCATCGAGCAGGATCTTGAGGTAGTGGCTCGCCGTGGGGTCACAGTGCAGATAGAGGCTTCCGGTCGGCTTGAGGACACGGTGTAGCTCGACGAGACCAGCTGCCATCATCACCAGGTAGGCGAGCACGTCGTTCGGCCCGAGGAGCTTGCGCATCGCCTCGATGGCATCGGCCACCTTGATCGGCGCGCCACCTGCTACGAGGGACTCGTAGAGGGCCTCCGCCTGCTGGGACCAGTGCCACGTATCGTCGAAGGCTTCGATCTGCGCTTGGGACTCCTGGCCGGATGTGGCCTTGAAGAGCACGTTGTAGGACCGGTTCGAGTTGAAGGGGGGGTCCAGGTAGATCAGGTCGACCGACTCGGTGACCACGTGCTCACGGAGCACGTCGAGGTTGTCCCCGTAATAGAGCAGGTTCCCCCCGGTCGCCACGGACGAGGACCATATCCCCTTTTGGGATATGGCTCCGGGGGCGACCTACTGCCAGGGTGCGTAAGAGCATCCACTCGCCCGAGCAGGAGCGCCTCATCGGGCTGCTTCGCCGGATGCGCAAGGACGCCGGGCTTCGCCAAAAGGACCTCTCCGCTCGACTCGGCCGGCCGCAGTCGTTCGTCAGCAAGTATGAGACGGGCGAACGTCAACTCGACTTCGTAGAAGTCGCCTACATCTGCCACGTTCTCGGCCGGAACCTTGTCAGCTTCGTGGAAGAGTACGAAGCGGGAGGATGAGCCCCTCGATCAGCCCAGCAGGTCGGCGGAGCCTGGCGGTCGCCCGGCGGCCAGGGCATCGAGCGCGGCTACCGCTCCCTCCAGGCGAGCGATGGTGCCCGAGTCGGCGGTCATGTCCCCCGCCTCGATGGCGTCGAGCAGCCGGCGCATCCCAGCCGCCAGCTCAGCCAGCTCCCCGGTGGTGTAGCTCTGCTTGATCATCGCCCTCCTCGGTTGATCGTTGGTCGTTCATGGAGTCCACCCGGTGGCGGGGGCATTCATGGAGTCCACATCGGGACCACGATCTTCGACCCGAGCCGGATCAGCATCGAGTGGCGGTGAGGGATCACGGCAGGGTGGGGGGTGGGGGAGGCGGAGAAGGGGGCG
>JBPCNZ010000014.1:0-5842 GCA_051000755.1 Acidimicrobiales bacterium
CAAGGTCGGGCCCCGGCGCCAGACTGACCGACGGCCTCAAGGGCCAAGGAAACGACGGCGTCACGGGGCTGCCCACACCATTTTCACGTCCTCGTGACGTCACCGCCAGGGGACATAGGGACTGACCTGACATGCCTCAATTCTGGCCGGCCCGGTACCGATGACACCCGCGCCGATGACACCGACGCGGGTTCCGCTTTGCCGTTTCCCGTCGAGTCCAAAGGGGTATCCGAGGGCGACACGTGGTTGCTCGACAGGTGACGGGGAGGACGGAGGCCGAGAAGTGACGACAACACGAGGTACTACAGAGGCTCGTGTGCAACGCCGAATGGAACTCGGGAGGCGTGCGGCGCTCGGCCGGCCCGTGACTGGCGGTGGTGTCCCGACTGCGGCGGGGCACTCACTTACGAGCGGACCCGCCTGTGTGAAGCGGAGACTTTCATCGTCGATGGGCAGCTGCGAGGGACGCTGGTCGGGCACTTTGGCCAGTTTCGAGATGAATTCGGTCGGGCCCATGGGCCGCTACAGCGCCTGGCTGGCATCCCTCGGGGTCCCTCCCGACGGCCGACGGTTCTACGACGTGCACGTCGAAGCCGACGCCGTACACCAACACATCGCGGTCGACGACCTCGTCGGCGGCCTTCTGGCCTCGGAACCCGATCTGGCAGATGAGGTGCTCTTCGGGTCACGAGCCGTCGGCCTGGTGGAGCGAGCGTTCAGCGACCACGTCCTTGGTTCGTGGGCGCGAGATCGAAGCTCGCTGCGGTGCGGCAGCACCGGCAGCGACGGTCGCGGCGTGAGCGCAGATCCGGACGACGCCGGCGCCAACGGGGCTCAGCTGGCCGATGACTACGACACCATGTACGGCGGCATATTCGACGCCTCGTCGAACTCCTCCGTGCGTGGAGCGACCGAACCATCCGTCCGGACCCCCAGTGACGTCGCCTCTGCCCAGCAAGCCCTGCGGTCGTCCAGTGGGCGACACCAGTGCTGACTGGGGCTGTCGTGGTCGTGAACGCACGGATGGGCGAACAGCAACGTCCTGGTGAGATCGGTGCCGGGCTGATCTCACGAGTCCGATCCAGTTGATGGCCACCAACCCGGAGGATCGCACCCACTCCGACTCCGACAACCACGGCCAGGACCAGGAAGACACCCCTCCTGCCGGCAAGCAGGTAAAGAAGCCTGTGGGGTGTGAGCAGGCCGCGATCAACCGGGAAGATGACCCGCCGGCATGACCGACGGCCTGCGGCCCGGAGTGCTCTTCGACATGGACGGCACCCTGGTGGACACGAACTACCTCCATTCCCTGGCGTGGTCCCGGGCCTTGCGAGATGCAGGCGAGTGGGCGCCGATGAACGCCATCCACCGCCTCATTGGCATGGGCGGCGACCAGTTGGTACCCGAGCTGCTCGGCCATGACGCCGCGGAAGCGACCGCGGCCCGGCCGGGCCGGTACAAGGAGCTCCGCGGCGACATCCGGGCGTTCCCCGACGCCGCCGCGCTCCTCCGCCAACTCCACGATCTCGGTCCCGCCGTGGTCCTGGCCACCTCAGCGCCCGAGGATGAGCTCGCCGTGCTCCGCAAAGTCCTCGACGCCGACGACGCCATCGACGGCCAGACCACCGCCGACCAAGTAGAAAGCTCCAAACCGGACCCCGAAGTGTTCATCGTCGCCATGGAAACATCGTCGATCGACCCCCGACGGGCACTGGCGATCGGTGACAGCGTGTGGGACATCCAAGCGGCTCGTGGCGCCGGGATCGGCTGCATCACCGTCGAGTCCGGCGGATTCAGCCAACATGAGCTAAGCGAAGCCGGCTCTGTCAGGGTCTATCGCGATGTCGCTGAACTACTCGCCCAACTCCAGACCAGTCCGCTAACCGCCCTGCTCTGACCGCACGCGGCGTGACTGACGGCGACGCACACCACGAAGTTCTGAGAGGACCATAGCCATGACCAAGAAGTCTTCAGCGAATGCCCCGTCCTTCGGGATCCCTGGAGCGCTCGTCACACGCTCATCTGTCGCTTGAGCGTGCTGTCAACGCCAATTCGGAGAATTGCTGTGGTGGTCCCAGCCAACAACGAGGCTCAGTCGATCGGCGCGCGTCTGGTTGCGCTGGTTGCGGCGGCCAAGGCGGTTGATGTGCCTGTCGCTATCTGCGTGGTCCTCGACGACTCCCGAGACGCAACTGCTGGGCTGGTTGCGTCGGCTGCGACCGATACTGGTGCCGATATCGCCGCCTTGGCGATCGAGGAACGATCCGTGGGGGCTGCACGTCGGGCTGGGGCCGCGGCCATGCTGGACCGTGTCGGTAGGTCAGGGACATGGTTGGCGACGACGGACGCCGATTCTGAGGTGCCGGTCTCGTGGCTCAACTGTCAGGTGCGTCACGCCAACCGGGGGGCGGACGCCGTGGTTGGGGCGGTGACCGTCGATGACTGGTCTGACCGCTCGGCGCACGTGCGGGCCGCAGCCGAGCATCGTTACCAGCTCTCGAGCCGCCACATCCACGGGGCCAACCTCGGAGTGCGCTCGGACGCATATCAGGATGTTGGCGGTTTCGGGCCAGTCTGTTGCCACGAGGACGTGGCTTTGGTACGGGCGTTGGCCACCGCCGGGTGGAGGGTGCTGTGGGACAATGACCTGGTGGTCATCACCTCGGCTCGACGAGCGGGGGGAGCCCCCGAAGGTTTCTCGGGTTTTCTCGATGCACTGGACCCAGCGTTCGTGTCCGGCGGCGCATTCCTGTCGGCCGCGTCATGATCGAAGGGAAGGTTGACGTCATCAACGATGACCGGGTGTGGGCCATGGTGCAGGGATGGGTAGCTTCGGAAGCGGCCAGTTTGCCTCTGCCCGGTCGCGGCCGCACGTGGGAGCGCTTCGAGTCGCTCGCGGAGCTGGCCGGAGTCGATCTTTCTTTGGCCCGCCTGGCGGAGGGTCACGCGGACGCCGTCGCTATCCTCGACGAGCTCGGGACCGGGTCGGCCCCGCAAGAGAACGTGGTACAGGCGGTGTGGGCGGCGAGGCGGCCAGGCGAACTGGTCGCAACGGCGACAGACGTGGGCTGGGAACTGAGCGGTGAGAAGCCGTTCTGCTCAGGCGCAGGCCTGGTGGCGCGGGCGCTGGTGGTGGCGGATGCCCCTGACGGGGTCCGCCTCTTCAATCTCGACGTGAGCGACGTCGACATGGTCGCCGGGACGTGGCCGGCGGTGGGGATGGCCGCCTCGGCCAGCGGCCGGGTGGCGTGGCGGGCGGCTCCGGTCGATGCTGCTCAGGCTGTCGGACCTCCAGGCGCCTATACCGACCGGATCGGGTTCTGGTGGGGGGCCGTGGGTGTCGCCGCTTGCTGGTTGGGAGGGGCTCGCGCCTTGCTCGACACCGTAAGACGACATCTTGATGCCGGCGTAGGCGAGGCTGTCTTGGCCGAGTTTGGAGCCGGCTGGGCCCGACTTGACGGCGCTGAGGCCGTGTTGCGCGATGCTGCGGGGCGCATCGACGTCGCGCCCAGGGATTTGCACGCGGCGCGCCGTGCGGCCCTGGGCGCCCGCCATGTCGTCCACGCCGCGTGCACAGCCGCACTTGAGACGGCCGCGGCCGCGGGCGGGGCTCGCCCGGTGTGCCTCGACCCGGCGCAGAGCCGGCGCAGTGCTGACCTCTACGCCTACTTGGCCCAGCACCACCTCGGCAGGGATGCCGCCATGCTGGGGCGCCTCGTTATCGGTGATTCATGACCGGGCGCCGTCGGTACTTCGAGGTCGATCCTGAACACCTCGGTCCTACGGCGACGGAGTGGGCCGCCAGCCCGAGGGTGACCGCCCTTGCTCGTCTGGACATCCCATCCGCGGATCATGTTGTCGTCGTGGCACCCCATCCCGACGACGAGGTGCTGGGAGCTCGCTCGGGCAGCGCCGGACCGACGAAGCGATCGTTGCCTTGGACCGTCTCGACCTGGTGGGCGTGCGACGCGACCGTCTCAGAATCGGTGACGGTGAGGTCAACGGGCAGCGAGAGCAGCTGGCCACGGCCATCGCGAAGCGCCTTGAGCCGGGTTCGCTCTGCGTCGCCCCCTGGTCGGGCGACGGTCACCCGGACCACGACGCGGTTGGCGAGGTGGCCGCCGAGGTGACCGCATCGGCGGGAGCAACGCTGATTGGCTACTTGGTGTGGGCCTGGCACTGGGCCAACCCGGCCGGCAGTGACTTGCCCTGGGCAGCCTGTCGGCGCCTAGACCTGTCGCCCCGCCAGCGGGCCCGCAAACGCTGGGCGACGGGATCCTTCGTCTCCCAGACCCGGGTGCAGGTTGCCGGCCCCGGCGGTTTGGCCGTGTTGCCAGACCCGGTGTTACGTCGCCTGTGGCAGCCGTGGGAGGTCTTCGTAACCTGATGGCCACTCCGGACTCCTATTTCGAAGACCTCTACGGCAGCAACGATGACCCCTGGGGCCTGGCGACGAGCCGATACGAGGCCAGGAAGTACGAACTGACCTTGGCGTCCCTACCCAACCATCGCTACCGATGGGCGTTCGAACCCGGGTGTTCGGTGGGTGTCTTGACCCTGGCCCTGGCCTCTCGCTGCGACCGGTTGTGGGCGTGCGACTTCCAGCCCTCCGCAGTGGCCGCTGCTCAGCGACGCTGCAAGAGCTCCCCCCATGTCACCGTCGATCGACGCCGAATCCCACAGGACTGGCCGTCAGGCCCGTTCGACCTGCTCGTGCTCAGCGAGATCTGCTACTACTTCGACCCCGTCGGGTTGGCCAGAATGCTGAACGTAGCTCTGTCGACCCTGGAGTGCGGAGCTACCGTCATTGCCGTGCACTGGCGAGGTCAGACCGATTATCCGCTGACTGGTGACCAGGCAAACCAGGCGGTGGACGCAACGCCCGGCCTCGTGGCGGCCGTCCACCACGTGGAGCCAGAGTTCGTCCTCGACGTGTGGCGCTGGGGCGCGCCGCCGACCGACAAGGGATGGCCGGCAATGCACCCAACTCGCTCGAAGACCTGACTCCAGCTCTCTCGACAAGACCCCGTGGTGTCGTCCTCCGCATGAAGGCTCCGCCACTACGCCCAGAGCGGTAGGAGCCCCCCGATGGTGGCCGGCGGGAAGCTCGGCTCCCTAGGGTGGCGTTGGTCACCCGAGGTCAGGAGCATCTATGTCGCGCCAGTCGTCAGCCGGGCTCGGCCAGCCGAGTCCCACGGCCGTCAAATCCACGGCTGCCATCGTCGGCGTCCTCTCCCTGGGCGTTCTGGTCCAAGCGGTGACCAGTGGGGTGTTCGTCCGCGAGTCGCACCGCGACGGTTGGATCAACGCCCACGCCGGAGTCGCGTATGTGGTCGCGCTGCTGGCACTGGCTGCGTTCGTGGTCGCCCTCGCCAAGTGGCGTGGCAAGGTGGGGGCTCCCGTGGTCATCGCCGAGACGGCAGCGTTGCTCGTTGCGGTTGTGATTCAGATCGGCATCGGCCAGCAGATCGGGGACCTCGGAAAGAGCGGCACCCACCCCGGGCTCCTCGCCATCCACATCCCGCTGGCCCTGATCATCTTCGGTCTGGCCCTGCACCTGTCAACCTTTGTGGCCAACGTCCGCCGGGGCGGCCGCCCCTGATCAGGATGCGCCCCGGAGGAGCGGGGCGGCTCGAGGAGCCGGGACCGGTTTGGGCAGGGTGGGGTCGTGGCCGCCGGTGCCGATGGTGTGGAGGTGGGTGAGGGCGGCGCGGTAGGAGGCCGGCGTCTCGGATTTGGGCGGACAGTTCGACGTAGCCGTCGTTGATGTCGCGGGTGGTGGCGTTGACCAGCATTGCCCTCCTGGTGGAAACCCTCGAAAAGCGGGGTGCGTCACCAAGGA
>JBPCNZ010000015.1:0-10430 GCA_051000755.1 Acidimicrobiales bacterium
TTGTTTTTTCTGGTCTCTGTTCCCTCTCCCCTGACCGTGTCCACCGGGTGTTCGCCGGCCGCGGCGGGGGGGGGGGTGGGGGGGGCCCCCTCCCCCCCCCGGCCCGGGTTGGCCGCTGAGAAATCTGCACCGCTCTGACCTGCCCCAATGTGCAACGCTGCAGGTCAAGGGGGGTGAGCGGCTACTTGAGCGGGAGGGCCCGGTCGGCCATGATGATGGCTGCTTGACACGGCCGTGACGGCCGTGGGCCCGGTCGGGGTGGCTCAGAAGGGCTCAGTAGATAACGTCGGTCGCCGACGGCACCAAAGGCCAAGCTGAGCCACTCCGTCGACCGGGCCGGTGGTTGCGGAGGAACCGGCGGCGCTGCCGGCGGGACCTGAGGACGGGTGTGGTCGGGCGCTCCTCGCACGCAGCGCGCCGGTAGGACGGGCGATGGGTCTATCATCCGCCGCCGGAACGGTCGAGGGACCCCCATACTGGGCGCCCAGGCGCCTGCCGAAGGACGTGTGCGATGGCCAAAGACGATCTCGATGAGGATCTGGTCGAGGAAGACGACGCCCCAGAGGACCTGGAGGACGACGATCTCGAAGATCTCGAAGACGATGAGGACGACACCGAGGCCGCCGTCGTCGACGACGAAGCGGTCGAAGAGCAGGACGATGCGGTCGTCGTCGACCTGGCCGCCGCCGGCGACGCGGCCAAGCCCGCAGCACCGGCGGCCCGGGCCCGCGACGACGATGACGAAGAAGAAGAGGAGGACGAAGAGGACTCCGATGATGTGGAGGCCAGCCTCGATGTCATCTTGAAGGAGCGCCTCGTTGTCAACAACGATGAGGACGACGACGAGGAAGAGGTCGTCGACACCGAGGAGCGGGGCGAGGCCGCCCCCAAGGTCCTGCCCAAGCAGCCGGGAGAGTTTGTCTGCCAGTCCTGCTTCCTGGTCAAGCATCCGAGTCAGCTCGCCGATCGCAAGGCCATGTTGTGCCGCGACTGCGTTTGACGGGGGCGTCTGGCCGTCGACCCGGAGATGCGAGAGGATCGCTCCTGTGACCGACGACCGATCCCCCCTCGACACCGCTCTCGACCTGGTTCTCTACGCCCCGATCGGCCTGGCGCTCACCGTGGGCGAAGAGGTGCCGAAGCTGGCGGCCAAGGGCCGGCTGCAGCTAGCCACCCGATGGGCCACGGCCCGGGTCGTCGGCCAGTTCGCGGTGGCCCAGGGACGCCGGGAGGTCCAGAGGCGCACGGGGGGAGGCTCCAGTGGGAGCCCACGGCCGACGGCGGCCCCCGGGCCGCCGGCGCCGGCGGCGGTCGCCCCGCCCGGTCCGGCTACCGCCCCTCCTACTACGTCGGGCCCAGCAGCGCCGTCGTCGAGCAACGGTGCCGGTCCATCCCCGTCGGCTCCCAGGTCCGCCCCGGGGGTCACCACCGCATCGCGGCCCGAGCCGCCGTCCCCCGATCCGAAAGCGTCGGCGTCCGCCGCGGCCCCCGCGGTCGACGACCTCGCCATTCCTGGCTACGACAGCTTGTCGGCATCGCAGGTGGTCCAACGCCTGGCCGGACTGGCGGCCGGGGAGCTCGAGGCGGTCCGTACCTATGAGGCGGCCACCCGGGGGCGCCGCACGATCCTGGCGCGTGTGTCCCAGCTCCAGGGGACCTGACCGGAGCGGCCGCCGTGGAGGCAGCTCGCCGGGCTGCAGAGGCAGATTTGCCGGCTCTGGCCGATCTGTGGAGATCGGCGGCGGTTGCCGCCACCCCGGCGCGGGGCGGTGCGGCCCTTCTCGCCGAGCTGCGCATCTCCGAGCCACTTGACGACATGCTGCGCTCGGGGTTGGACGCCGCCGACCATGTGGTGGTCGCCGGCTGCATCGACGAGGTGGTGGTCGGCATTGCCACGGCCCGGTTCCATCGGCCGCCGTCGGCACCACACCGGCCTATCGGCGTCGTGGAGATGCTCTACGTGGAGCCCGAAGCCCGCGGCGTGGGCGTCGGTGAGGCCATGATGGATGTCGTGATCAGGTGGGGCGAAGACGTCGGATGCCACGGTATCGACGCTCCCGCCTTGCCCGGTGCGCGTGATGCCAAGGCCTTCTTCGAGACGATGGGGCTGGTCACCCGGGCCCTGATCATGCACCGCCCGATCACTCCCGGGGGGCGGGCCGCGCTGCCCGGGCACCCGTGATCGAGCTGTGCGTCGGCGCCGTGGTCGTCGACGACGGCCGCATCCTGCTGGTCCGCAGAGGCCGCGGCCGTTCGTTGGGCACCTGGTCGGTACCCGGCGGCCATGTCGAGGTCGGGGAGACCATGGCCGAAGCGGTGCTCCGCGAGTTGCGCGAGGAAACCGGGCTGGTCGGTGTCTGTGACGACCTGATCGGCTGGGCAGAGCACATCGACGATGACGGGCACCTGGTCATCTTCGACTTCGGCGTCACCGTCGTCGACACCGCGGAGCCGGTTGCGGGCGACGATGCCGCCGAGGTGGCCTGGGTTCCCGGCGTCGAGGCCGAGGCTCTGCCCCTGGCCGGCGGCCTGTTGGAGTTTCTCTACGCCAACGGCATCCTCGCCGGCCCCTGAGCGCCGGGTCCGCCAGGCCCTTCAGGTCTGCAGGTCGCCCACCGCTGAGTACAGATCCTCGAGCTCCCGGTCCCATGCTGGGGGAGAGCCGAGGGGCCGGACCACGAACTTGGAGAAGCCGCAGGCTATGAACTCCTCGAGGAGGGACCGCAGGGCCGGGTAGCCGACCGGCACCGTCTCCTCGGCGCGCCGCCCGTGGCTACGGGACTCGACCGCGGCCCGGGTCGGCCCGTCGAGCGGCTCGGTGCTGTAGCCGATGCTCACCCCAAAATGCTCCGGACTGATCCGACGGCCGGCGGCTTCGGCCGCCTCGTCAATGACCTGACGGCCGCCGACCGCATCGGCCGGGGTGCAGCCCGACGGCAGCCACCCGTCGGCCAACCGCCCACATCGGCGCAGGGAGGCAGGAACCAAGCCGCCCAGCCACGGCTCGAGGGGCGCCTGGACCGGCAGGCGGGCCAGCCGCACCCCCGTCAGGTCCCCCGCAGGACCCCGATGGGTGACCTCCTCCCCGCCCCACAGCCGCCGCAGAAGGGGCAGGGCGTCATCGAGGATGGCGCCCCGCTCGGCCGGAGGAGGTCCGATGGCGGAACGCTCCGGTGGGCGGCCCAGACCCGGGACCAGCGTCACGAGCAGACGGCCCTCTGAGAGAGCATCGACATCTGCGAGGGACTTGGCCAGGCGGACCACGTTGCGCCCCGGAGCCAGGATGGTCGTGCCCAGCTTCAGCTTGGTTGACCGGGCCGCAGCCCACGCCAACCCGGCAACGGGATCGGGACCGCCGGCGGTGAGGACCTCGGCGAGCCACAACGAGTCGAAACCGAGGCCCTCCAGGCGGCCCACGATCAGGCCCAGCTCCCCCGGGGCGATGTTGGCACCGCCAAGGCCGACGCCGATGCGGACCTTCAACGGGCGTGCCAGACCGGGGGGCGCTGATCCACGAAGGCCCGCGGGCCCTCGGTGAAGTCCTCGCTCCTCGCGACCCGCTGCGCCGCTCCCGCGGTCATCGACCACAGCTCCGAATCGGGCCGCCCGAAGGCGGCGGAGGACACCCCCCGGCTTTCCTGAACGGCAAGGGGAGCGTTGGCTACGATGCGCCGGGCCAGTTCCAGGGCGCCGTCAAGGGCGCCTCCGGGCTCCACCAGGCGGTTGACGAGGCCGAGATGGTAGGCCCGCTCGGCGGTGATGGGATCGCCGGTCAGGATCATCTCGCGGGCCACGTTGGTTCCCAGCACCTGGGGCAGTCGGAACAGGGCGCCACCGGAGGCCACAAGGGATCGTTTGACCTCCGGCAAGCCGAAGATGGCATGCCGGGAGGCGACGATCAGATCGCACGCCAACGCCAGCTCCAGGCCTCCGGCCAGAGCCGGACCGTCCACCGCGGCGATCAACGGTGTCCCCCGCTCCCGCCACACCAGACCGCCGAAGCCGCCCCGCTCCGTGCTGAGGGTCTCCGCCTGTCCGGCGACGATGGCGTCGAGGTCCGCCCCAGCGCAGAACACCGGACCTTCCGCGGCCAGGATCGCCGCCCGGATCTCGATATCGGCTTCCACCCGGTCCACGGCCCGTTCGATGCCCTCGGCGACCTCGCCGTTGACGGTGTTGCGGGCCTCCGTGCGCCGGATGGTGATGACGGCCACCCGCTCCCGGATCTCGAAGTCAATCACGATCGAACCCTAGACCAGCGCCCTCCCGCGGCCGTGGCTCTTCAGGTCTCGACCGGGGCCGCCTCCGAGGGAGCAGAGGTCTCGCCCTCCGCAGCAGGTTGAGCGTCAGCCGCAGGCCGAGGGTCGGCAGGTGGGGCACCGGATCCGGGCTCGGTCTCAGGCGCCGCTGACTCCGGCGCCGCTGACTCCGGCGCCGGGTCGACGACGGCCTCGTGGCGCGGGGCCGCAGCGGTCCGGGCGGGAGGGGGCGGAGGAGGGGGCGGCGGCGGCCGGGTCCCAGGTTCGGTCTCGGCCAGCCGCCGGCGTGGGCCCGGCGGGGGCGGGATGCTGATCCCGAGCAGGCCGGCCAGCGCCGGCACCCGACCGGATTGCTGGCGAGCCATCCGGTCCACGTCGGGATGGGGGGCCTTGGGCAGCCCCGAAGGCTTCACGTTGCGGCGGATGGGAGAAGCGACGACCGCCTCGAGCATGGCCAGCCACTGATCCGGAGGGGTGTCGGGGGCCATCGCCGCACCGGCCACAGTCGCCAGCTCCTCCAGCAGGTCAGCCGGCAGGCGGGTGGAGGGTTCGGGGGGCCGCCCCGAGAGGCGCACGGCCCGGATGCCGCGGCCGCCCTCCAGGTGGCCGCGGATCTCCTCCACCCACGTGGAGCGCAACTGCGTCAGCCGCCGATCGAGCGCCTCTCGCAGGGAGGCAGCCAGGGCTCTCGTCTCGTCGTCGCGGGCCGCGTCGGCGCTGGTCACCACCGATCGGAGGTCCCGGAGGCTGATGTCGTCAGGAGCCTTGATGGCGGCCTCGGCCCGGTCGTGCCACTCGGCGGTCCGCAGACGGGGGAGCAGCCGCTCGGCCAGGGTGATCAGGGCGTCGGTGTCCGGTGTCGGGCACCCCTCGGTGGCCGCCTCTTCGCACCCGGGGTGCGAGGCGATGCGAACCGCCGGCACCCCACCGCGCAGCACCTGCTCGGCAACGACCCGTTCCTCGGGCGCCAACCCTTCGAGGACGGCGGTGCGATGAGAGTTGCCTGCCGACAACCTCCGGGATTTGGTGCGCGCCGCCGGCGCAGCCGGCCGGCCGGCCTGGCTTCGTGTCTGTCCCTGGCCCCGACCGGGACCCGCGCCGGAGCGGGTGTCGCCGGTCGCGGGGTCGCGGGCGGGACGGCCGCCCGGCCGCTCGGGCCGGTGGCTGCGGCCTTGGCTCTCCCGACCCAGGCCCGGCGTGGGACGCTGACCACCGGCGTGAGGTGTCCGCCCCCCGCCTCCCGGCGCCTCGCGGTCGGGGCGGTCAGGGCGGTCAGGGCGGTCAGGACGGTCAGGACGGCGGCTGCGCTCCCCGCCCTGGTCGCGACGGCGGTCGCCGCCCCGACCGGTCTTGCCGACCAGTTGGCTCGTCACCCCCGGTCCATCGGAACGCCCCGACCCGAGGATCTCGAGGCGCTCGGGCTCTTTCCGCTTCTTCTCCTTCGGGGGGATCACCGACAGGATGGTGATCCCTTCGATCTCGAAATCGGCCTCGGCTCGCACGACGTCTCCGGCCTTGGCCCCCTCGAAGAGCAACGATCCGTCGACGACGCCACGCGGCTCACGGGCGCCGGCCGCCCGCCAGGTCCACGTACCGTCAGGTTGCCCACTCGTGAGTTCAATGTCGATCCGGCGAGACACAACGCCAACCTACAACGTCGCCCGGGGCGCCTTCGAGCGACGGGCAATAGCCTCTACCAATGGCTGATCCCCCGGTCCTGCTGGTCCATGGATTCGCGTCATCCTTCGAGCGCAACTGGCGGGAGCCGGGGTGGGTCGAACTGCTCACCGAGGGCGGCCGCCAGGTGCGGGGCGTGGACCTTCTCGGCCACGGAAGCGCGCCCAAGCCCCACGACCCGATCGCCTACACCGACCTGGAGTCCGCCATCGTCGAGCAGCTCGACGATGGCGAGGCCATCGACGCCATCGGCTTCTCCCTCGGCGCCGGCCTGCTCCTCGCCGTCGCCGCCCAACGACCGCAGAGCTTCCGGCGCCTGGTCGTTGCCGGCGTGGGGGCCAACCTCTTCGCCGGGAACGACGGCGGGGGGCGAAAGGGCCCCTCCGCCGGCGCCCTCGCCCTGGCCCGGGCCATCGAGACAGGTCAGGCTGCTGAGGGAGCCCCTGCCGCGGCCGGGGCCTTCATCCGCTTCTCCCAGGGAGCGGGCAACGACCCTCTGGCCCTGGCGGCGTGCCTGCGGCGACCGACGACATCGCTCCAGCGGGCGTCGTTGGCCGCGGTCACCGTTCCCGTCCTGGTCGTGCTGGGTGACGGCGATGGTGCCGGGCCCGCCGACCCCCTCCTCGACGCCCTGCCCGACGCCCGCCTGGTGACGCTCGGCGGTACCGACCACTTCGGGACCCCCAAGGACTTCCGCTTCGTCGACGCCGCCCTGGAGTTTCTGGGGGCCGTGCCCGGCGGCGGCCACTGACCGGCCCCTCGGGGGGCGCCTCGGCTAGTCTCGCCGCTCATGGGCCGAGGATCACGATCGACCGTTCGCTGGAAGCACGACCGGATTCGACGTAAGAAGACCAGGGACGGGCGCATCCGCGCCGCCAAGGGTGAGGCTCGCAAGAGCGCCTGAGACGGATCATCGCCGGACTGCGGGTTTTCGACGACACGATCAGCGGGTAGGCAAGGGTCTACCTTCGAGGGGGAGAGCCATGAGCGCCGGCCTACTGTCACATCTTGAGCGTCACGCGACCGAGTCGGCCGACCGGCCCGCTCTGCTGATGGGCGGCAGCACCCTTTCCTACGGCGGGTTGTCTGCGGCCGCCCGACAGATGGCGACGGTTCTGGGCGATCACGGCGCCGGGCCTGGTGACCGAATCGGTCTGATGCTGCCCAACGTGCCGGCGTTCCCGATGGTCTTCTACGGGGCTCTGCAGGCCGGCTGCGTCGTCGTCCCCATGAACCCCATGCTCAAGGGGCGCGAGGTCGAGTACTACCTGAAGGACTCCGGCGCCAAGGTGATCCTCGTGTGGTCCGACGTGGCCGACGAAGCCCGCAAGGGAGCGGAAGGCGCCGACGTCGAGGTCATTCCCATAGAGGATCCCCACGCGGCCGGGCTGCGCGCCGACATCACGGGCCGGGCCGACACCGTCGAGCGAGCCGATGACGACGATGCGGTCATCCTCTACACCTCGGGCACCACCGGGGAGCCCAAGGGGGCCGAGCTCACCCAGTCCAACCTGACCATCAACGCCGAGAAGGTGGCGGGCCAACTGCTGTCGGCGGACTCCGACGACGTCGTCATGGGCTGCCTCCCGCTCTTTCATGTCTTCGGCCTGACGTGCGGCCTCAACGCCTCAGTCGTGGGGGGGTCGTGCCTGGCCCTCCTGCCCCGATTCGACCCTGACGAGGCCTTGGAGCTCATCGGAGGCGCCGGGGTGACGATCTTCGAGGGCGTGCCCACCATGTACAACGGCATCCTGCACGCCAAGAGCGCCGATACCGCCGACACGTCGAGCCTCCGGACCTGCATCTCGGGCGGCTCGGCGATGCCCGTCGAGGTCCTCAAGCAGTTCGAGGAGACCTTCTCCTGCACCATCCTGGAGGGCTATGGGCTCTCCGAGACCTCCCCGGTCGCTTCGTTCAACCTCCCGGACCGGGAACGCAAACCTGGATCCATCGGTGTCCCCATCGACGGCGTGGAGATGCGGGTCGTCGACGACGATGGCAAAGACGTCGAGGCCGGCACCCCCGGGGAGATCGCCATCCGGGGCCACAACGTCATGAAGGGCTACTGGGGCAAGCCCGACAAGACCGCCGAAGCCATCCCCGACGGGTGGTTCCGCACCGGCGACGTGGCCACCGTCGACGACGACGGCTACTACTTCATCGTCGACCGCAAGAAGGATCTGATCATCCGGGGCGGCTACAACGTCTACCCCCGCGAGGTCGAAGAGGTCCTCTACACCCACCCCGATGTCACCGAGGCCGCCGTGATCGGTGTGGTCGACGACCGCTTGGGCGAGGAGGTCGGCGCCGCCGTGGTGCTCAAGGAGGGTGCGTCGGCGACCACCGACGACATCAAGGCTCACGCCAAGGCCAACCTGGCCGCCTACAAGTATCCCCGTCAGGTGTGGCTGGTCGACGATCTTCCCAAGGGACCGACGGGGAAGATCCTCCGGCGTGAGGTCCAGCCGCCCGACGACGAAGGCTGACCCTGGCCCCTGCCGGCCCAAAAGAACCACCGCCGAACGCCACAGCCGGGCTCTCCAGGTCGTAGCATTGTGGGATCGGAAGCGCACACCCAGAGAGGACGGTGCACGATTGGCGAGCCGAGAGCAACTTCTGGCCGACACATTCCTGAAGCTGGCTGACACCCTCGTTGATGACTTCGATGTCATCGAAGTGTTGACCACGTTGAGCGGACGATGCGTGGACCTGCTCGACGCCGCGGCCACGGGAATCCTCCTCGCCGACATGTCCGGGGCCCTGCAGGTGATGGCGGCGTCGAGCGAAGAGGCCAACGTCTTGGAGCTGTTCCAGATCCAGAACGAGGAAGGACCGTGCCTCGATGCCTTCCGCACGGGTCAGGCCGTCGCCCATGACGACCTGAAGGATGAGAGCCCCTGGCCCCGTTTTGCGTCCCGGGCCTCGGATGCCGGGTTCGCCTCGGTGCACGCCTTCCCCATGGCCGTGCGGTCCAACGTCCTCGGCACCCTCAACTTGTTCATGACCGAGGCGGGTGCCCTGGGCGACTCGGATGTGGTCATCGCCCAGGCCCTCGCCCACGCCGCCACCCTGGCCTTGCTCCAGAACCGCATCGCCGAGGATCGGCAACGGTTGACGGCACAGTTGCAGGGGGCGTTGAACAGCCGGGTCACGATCGAACAGGCCAAGGGGGTCATCTCCGAGATGGCCCATATCGGCACCGACGAGGCATTTCTGCGACTGCGAACCTACGCTCGCAACCACAACGCCAAGCTGACCGAGGTGGCCGCCGGGGTCGTCAACCGGACCCTGCCCGACGCCGACCGGCGCAACCTGGCCCGGCCCTGGCCCTGATCAGGTTAGCCCGGCCAGGGCGACCGCCGCCGGATCAGGCCGCATCCTGAAGGGCCCGTTTCGAGGTGGCATTCGTCCGTCGCTCCGGCAGGGTGGGGTCGTGGCCGCCGGTGCCGATGGTGTGGAGGTGGGTGAGGGCGGCTCGGTAGGAGCCGATGATGTTGTCTTGGTGGTAGGTGAGGCCGTGGTTGGCGCAGAAGGCTTGGATGAGGGGGCGGGATCGGGCCAGGTTGGCTCGGGGCATGCGGGGGAAGAGGTGGTGTTCTATTTGGTAGTTGAGGCCGCCGAGGAGGAAGGTGATGAGGGGGCCGCCGGTGACGTTGCGGGCGGTGAGGATTTGGCGTTCGGCGTAGCTGGGGCGGGCGTCGGCGGCGATGGTGGGCATGCCTTTGTGGTTGGGGGCGAATGAGCAGCCCATGTACAGGCCGAAGGTGGCTTGGTGGATGGTGATGAAGGCGAGGGCTTTGAGGGGGGAGAGGGTCCAGAAGATGGCGCCGAGGTAGGCGGCGGTGTGGGTGGCGATGAGGGCGGTTTCGATGCGGGCGGTGCGGGTTTTTTGGTGGTGGAGGTGTTGGAGGCTGGCGAGGTGGAGGCCGGCTCCTTCGAGGGTGAGCAGGGGGAAGAAGGTCCAGGCTTGGTAGCGGGCTGCGAGGCGGCTGAGGGTTCGGTGGCGGTTGGCGGCGGTTTGGGCGGTGAAGGCGATGGCTCCGGGGCCGATGTCGGGGTCTCGGTCGATTTGGTTGGGGTGGGCGTGGTGGGCGCCGTGTTTGGGGACCCACCAGCCGAAGCTGAGTCCGGTGAGGAGGTTGCCGGCGATGAGGCCGACGGTGTGGTTGGCGTGGGGGTTGTCGAAGATTTGGTGGTGGCCGGCGTCGTGGCCGAAGAAGACGATTTGGGTGAAGATGATGCCGAGGACCGCGGCGATGGGGAGGGCGGTCCAGGTGTTGCCGAGGGCGAAGAGGGCGGTCCAGGTGGCGGTGAGGGCGGCGAGGGTGAGGGTGCCTTTGAGGGCGTAGTAGCCGTGGCGGCGTTGGAGGAGGCCGGCGTCTCGGATTTGGGCGGACAGTTCGACGTAGCCGTCGTTGATGTCGCGGGTGGTGGCGTTGACCAGCATTGCCCTCCTGGTGGAAACCCTCGAAAAGCGGGGTGCGTCACCAAGGA
>JBPCNZ010000016.1:0-28111 GCA_051000755.1 Acidimicrobiales bacterium
CCTACAGCGTGCAGGCCGGGGACACGCTGGCGGGCATCGCGTCGAGGTTTCATGCCTGGACGGCGTCGCTGGTGGCCGCCAACCATCTGGTAAGCGCCAATGCCATAGCGGTCGGCCAGGTGCTGCAGGTCGGGGGTCAGGGGGCCAACGCTGCTCCTCCCGTTCCCGCGGCCGCCGCGGTCCCGGCGCCTGCGCCTACGCCGGCCGCGGCCGCCGCGGTCCCGGTTCCGCTGACTGCCCCCGCGCCGCCGGCCGCAGCACCGAGCACCCCGACCCCCGCTCGGGGCGCGGGATCGTCCCTCGGGACGTTCGTGGTCACGTGCTACGACGACCACGGGGTCACCGCCAGCGGGGCCATGACCGGCCCCGAGACGGTAGCCGTGGACCCCTCGGTCATTCCCCTGGGATCTACCATCCACATCCAGGGGGTCGGCACCAGAGTGGCCCAGGACACCGGGGGTGCCATCACGGGCCACCGCCTCGATATCTGGGAGCCGAGCGCCGCTCAATGCGATGCCTTCGGTGTCGAGACCCTTCAGGTCAGCCAGCCGTAGGGACGCTCAGCGGGACTCGGTCGCCAGGCGCACGCCGAAGCCGATGAGGACCACGCCGGTGATCTTCTCCAGGCGGCGCTGCGTCCAGGGATGGCGGAGCCACCCAACCCCGCGCACCACCATCCAGATGATCACCGCCAGCCAGAGGCCGGTCTCGACCGCGAACCACACCCCGAGCAGGAACGAGAAGTCCCGTACGGACACCCCGGCCGGGATGAAGCCGGGCAGGAAGGCCACGAAGAAGACACCGATCTTGGGATTGCAGACGTTCGAGATCACGCCATTGGCGTAGGCACGCGGCAACCGGGTCGCCGGCGCCGTGCTCCTGTCCCGATCGTGGCTCCCGTCATCACCGTCCGGAAGGCCCTTGGGGCGGCCGGGCCACAGGCTGGTGACGCCCAGCCAGATCAGGTAGGCGGCGCCGACCAGACGTAACACGTCGTAGCCGAGGTGGCTGGCGGCCAGCAGCGACGACAGGCCCAGGGCGGCGGCGACCGCCCAGATCAGCAGGCCGGTGAGGGTGCCCGCGGCGGTGCACAAGCCCACCCGGCGGCCGCCGCGCAGGGAGTTGCGCATCACCAGCATCGTGTCTGGTCCCGGGGCCAGGATCAGCAGGGTCGCCGCGGCTGCGAACCCGACCAGAGCAGTCAGCACCGGGCAAACCTATCCGTCGCCGGCCGCCCGGCGACGGGACGATCAGTGTTCGGCGTCGAGCCAGGCGAGGAGGGGACCGATGGCGCCCTTCCAGCCCTTGTAGGCGATCGTGTCCTCCGGGACGGAGGGCAGGGTGGTCCGCAGGGCATCGGCTGCCTCCGGGTGGTCGTTGACCAGATCGCCGAGCGACGTGACGTAGGTGCGGATGGTGAAGGTGATCGCGGGCCGGTCGGTCAACCGGCGCAGCGTCTGTCGCTCGACACGGAACCACAACTCGCGGCCGGGGTCGGTGAGTGGGGGAGGAGCTGGGCGCCCGTCGGCGGGGTCGGGTAGATGAAGATCGGGCCGGTCGAGCAGGGTCCAGTTCAGACGCCATACGGGCCGATCCCGGCGAAGGCGATCAAACGTCGCCGCTGTCGGCCGGGCCAGGGCCTCGGCGTAGCCCGGTACCGGTGCATGAATAGCGGAGAGGTCCCGACCGACTTTGGCGGCCAACGCCCAGCGGCTCGGGAAACAAACGCTGGCTGCGGTCAACGTCCACGCCCCGGACCGGCGCTCCATGAGACAGAGATCCTCCTGGACGATGCGGCCGGCGGCGTCGACCGGGTGCATCCCGGCCGGGTCGACGACGTCGCCGGTGGTGCAGTCCGTGATCGTGCCGTCCCCCTGGCGGACCATGGTGTCGGGGTGGTGGCGGTCCAGATCGTCGAGGATCGCCGCCAGCAGCTCGGCGCCGGCCGGCTCAGAACCGGGGAGAGAAGCCACGACCCGATCGTGGACCTCGCCCAGCAGCCGGCGCTTCTCCGCCAGAGTCACGGCCCGGAGCCGATCGACTTCCAACCACCGGGCGCGATCGAGAGGTCGCAGACCCATCGTCAACCGCCACGGCCGATCCTCGACCGGGACGTAGACACGGGGGATCGTCGCCATCGTCGGCGATGGTAGGACCGGGCCGGCCGGCGGGTACGCTCCGCCCGGTCCTTCAAGGCGAGAACCGCGTTCCTGGTGGAGAGCCATGGGCACTGACAGCACGAACGAAGGGTCATCCCTGGCTGCGGGAGACTTCGCCACGTGGACGGGCGAGATGCTCGAAGCCATCGGTGGCGAACGAGAATCGGATGTGCCGTGCGGTGGTTGCACCGCATGCTGCACCTCGTCGCAGTTCGTCCTCATCGAACCCGACGAGTACGACACGCTCTCCCACATCCCCGCCGGCCTGGCCTTCCCCGCCCCCCGAAGGCCGGCCGGCCACGTCGTCCTCGGCTACGACGAGGGTGGGCATTGCCCGATGCTGGTCGACGGCGGGTGCTCGATCTACGAGCACCGCCCCCGGACCTGCCGCACCTACGACTGCCGGGTCTTCCCCGCCGCCGGCGTTGCCCCCGAGGGCGACGACAAGATACTGATCGCACGGCAAGCCCGGCGATGGCGGTTCAGCTACGGGACCCAGGCGGGCCAGGACCGCCACCACGCGGTCCGGGCCGCGGCCACGTTCCTCGCCCCGGAACACCGAGCTGCTCCCTCCGGGCGCAACGCCAACCAACGCCACCCAGCTGGCGGTGATGGCGATCGAGATCCACGACCTGTTCGTCGGCGACGGAGATCCCGACCCGGACCTGGTACGAACCCGGCTCCGCACGTAAGCACCTTGCCGGCGTGGGACCGGTCCTTCGGAGACGGAGCCGTTCACCGTGAGAGAAGGCGTTGCCCGAATAAGGGCAGCCCTTCGGCAGCTAGGTGCCGCCGTAGGAGATGTCGACAAGGTGGGCGTCCCGCCTGGAATTCACCGTCCCGCCACCGGCCGGCCATCGGCTGGACACCGCCAGGACGGGCGCGAAGCCTACGTTGCCGATGGGCTGGCTGACCGCAGCGAGCGACTCGGAGGCCGTGGTGCCACAGTCCTTGTTCAAGCCATGACGCAGGTGACGGTGGTCTCGGACACGCATCTGTCGTCGGAGGCGCCTGAGGCCGCGGCCAACTGGGACGCAGTCGTCCGTCGCGTCGGCGAGCGCAGACCGGCCCTGGTGATCCACGTCGGAGATCTCTCCCTGGACGGCGCCCACCGCCCCGACGAGCTGACCAACGCTCGCCGGCAGCTTGACCGCCTACCGGTCGAGTGGCGGGCGGTGCCGGGAAACCATGACATCGGCGACAACCTGGGATCGGAAAGGCCTTCGGGGTCCGAGGTGGATGGGCCTCGTCGCCAGCGGTGGGTCGATGCCGTCGGGGCCGACTGGTGGAGGACCGACATCGGCGGCTGGACCCTGGTCGGCATCGACGCCCAGTTGTTCGGCTCCGGTCTGGACACCGAGGCGGCCCAGTGGGCGTGGCTCGAGGGCGTTCTCGCCGAGACGGTCGGCCACCCGATCGCCCTCATCACCCATAAACCGCTGACCGCCAGCGAAGCCGAGCTGGCGGCGGCGCCGTGGCAGCGGTTTGTGCCGCCCGGGGCCCGCCGGCGCCTCGCCGATCTGCTCGACCAGCGGAGTGTGCCCCTTGTGCCCAGCGGCCACCTGCACCAGTTTCGGGTGCTCCGCCTTGCCACGCTCCGCCACGTGTGGGCGCCGACGACCTGGGCGGTGCTGCCCGACGACCTCCAACCAACCTACGGGGTGAAGCGCTGCGGGGTGGTCGAGCTCACCTTGTCCGGCAAGAACGAGCCCGAGGTGTCGATGGTCGAACCTGCGGGTCTGGAGCAACTGACGCTGACCAAGGACCTTCCCGATCCGTACGCCGCTGAGCGGCGGTCCTGTGCCCACTACGTGTTCGCTCCTCGCCCGGCAACCGCCCACCGGTCGACGACCCGCCCGTCGGCGGTGATGATCAGCTCGTCGGCCAGGTTGACTGCCGCGCAGACGTGGTTCGGTGCGACCCGGAGCACCGTTCCGAGCGCCGGTAGCGACTCGCCGTCGGGAAAGACGACCGTTGCGTGGTGCTCGGACAGGGCGGTCACCCGGGCATCAGGGTGGTCGATCAACCTACCGGCGCCGGTCGTCCACGCCGGGCGGTCGGCGCCGAGGACCTTGCTGCCGGCGTCGAGCACGATACGACTTCCTGTGCGGCTGATCACGGTCGTCGCCGCAGTGAGGGCAACATCAGCGAAGGCGCAGGTGCCCAACTCGACCTGCTGGGCGTCGTTGAAGACATAGACGCCTGGTCGTATCTCGTTCAGCGCGTCCTGATCCGCCGTCGCCGCGGTGGGGGTCGACCCCCCACTGCTGATCTCCACCTCGACGCCGGCGCGGCGCAGGGCGCTGGCAGCCTGCCGAAGGGTGCGGGCTTCGTCGGCAGCCGCCTGTTGGGGAGCGCCGAGGCCGTAACCGTGTCCCGGGAACGTGAAGATCCCCGACACCCGCAGGCCGACCCGCTCGGCGGCGATGGCGACCTCCCCGGCCTGCTCGGCGGGGACACCGGTGCGGTGGTGGCCGCTGTCGACCTCGACGAGGGCCTCGAGGTCCGTGCCTGCGGTGGCTCGCGCCAGGACCCCAGCCCCCTCGGCGGAATCGATGCCGACCCGTACCTCGGCCTTGTCGGCGAGGGCCCGAAGTCGGTTACCTCGTGCGCCCGCCGCCCAGACGGGATGGGCAATGAAGAGGTCGGTGACCCCAGCGCCCACGAAGAGCTCGGCCTCCGCCACGGTGGCCACGGTCAGCCCGCTCGCTCCGAGGTCCAGCTGCCGGAGGGCGACCTCGATGCACTTGTGGGTCTTGGCGTGCGGTCGCAGCGCCAACGAACGGGTCCGGGCACTCACGGCCATGGCCCGCAGGTTCCGGTCGAGCACGTCGGCATCGACCATGAGGCACGGAGTCTCGACCTCCATCACCGCCAGTCTGGCCGACCGAGACTGGGCCGGCTGACAAATGTCATCTGCCAATCGTGACTCGCGGCACTTCACGGTCACGGCAGCGTCTGGGACCTTGGAAAGATGCCGACCTCAGCCACCCCCAGCTTCGAACGGTCCCGTGGGGCCCTGACGGGGACCATGATCTCGGGCGCGGCCGGCATCGCGTGGGCGCAGTGGGCCGCCTCCGGATTGTCGGGGACAATCTCGATCGTCGTCCGAGTGGTTGCCGTCGTGGCGGGGGTGTTCCTCATCGTGCGCAGTGCCCGGCTCCGTCGCGCCGCGGTAGCCGGGTCAGACACGATGTTCACCTCCCGGGCTTATCTCCTCGTCGTTGTCGCCGAAGGTGGCGCGCTGGTCGGGGGGGCAGAGCTGCTCAACGCCAGCGGCGAGGCGGCGTATGTTGCCGCCTGGTTCGCCATCGCGGTCGGCGTCCACTTCATCGGCTTCGGAAGGCTCTTTCATGCCAGCTTCTACGGGTTGGGGGCGGCCATCCTCCTGGGCGGCGTCGCCGGGGCGGTTGTCGGGTTGGCGGGCGGCGGCCAGGGTGGGGTCGAAGCCACGTCCGGCCTCATTGCCGCGGTGAGCCTGTTGGCCGGGGGCGGGTGGAGGACGAGTCGCGCCGGCGGGTGAACAGTGTCCGGCGCCCAGCGCGGTCATGCCGTGGCATGAGCGTCCGCCGAAGGCATACTGTACGCGGGGGCAGGTGAACAGACGAGGGAGAGGGCGCCATGGCAGACACGCTGAACCACGCCGAGTTGGACCGCATCGAGATCGACGACCTGGCCGGCATGGGACAGGTCAACATCGACGACGTGCTCGATTACGTACACGTCCCGACCGCCCAGTTACCACCGTATCTGGACCTGTATGACCGGTATCTCCGGCAACGGTGGAACGTCAACGAGTTGGATTTCTCCCAGGACCGGGTGGACTGGACCGAGAAGATGACCGATGCGTCCCGGAGCTCGTTTCTCTCCATCGCGTCCGGCTTCCACCACGGCGAACGGCAGGTGGAGGCGGAGCTGGCCCCGCTGCTCTTCGGTGTCTCCGAGGACTACAAGATCTTCCTGACCAGCCACCTGGAGGACGAGGCCCGGCACACGGTCTTCTTCGACCATTTCTACCGCGAGGTCGTCGGCCTCGAAGGCGACGGGATCATGGACATCCTCGACGGCTCCTGGCAATACATCCAGGAGACGTTCGTCGGTCCGTTCGGGCTCCTTGCCTACCTGACCGACGACCTTCGTCGCCGGCCCTACGACAAGCACCTGCAAATGCAGTACGCCACCGCCTACATGATCTGGATCGAAGGCGTCCTGGCCCTGTCGGTCATGAAGATCACCCTCAACTACGCCCGGGACTTCAAGGTCCTCCCCGGCTATTACACGGGCTTCACCGCCACCTGCCGGGATGAGGCCCGTCACGTGCAGGGCGGCATGCGCTTCGTGCGCCAGCTCCTCGACGAGGATCCCCGCTACGTCAAGGACATCCACGAGACCCTGCGGACCCTCCTGACGATGAGCGCGGCGCGCTCGGGCTACGTCTACTACGAGCCGCTGGGCTGGTCTGAGGAGCGGGTCCAGGACCTGTTCATGGACCAGTTGCACAAGAAGTTGGCCATGGTCGGGGTGTCCCTGCCGGCCGATCTGGAGACGATGCTGTCCATGGCCAAGCCGACGTTGGCGGGAGGGTGACGAAGGAGCGGTTCATGACCGCGGGGTGGGCCGCGGCCTGCCGGCAAGGCGCCAACTCGTGGCCCGAGCCCGAGTACAAGGCGACCAAGCTGCAGGACTTCTGGGACTGGATCGCCATGGTGCGGCCCTTCGTCAGCGGGGTCGTGGCCTTTACGGTGCGCGAGCCGCCCTCGGGCGCCGAAGGGGACACCCTGAAGCTGGTCTTCGCCGAAGGGGTGGTGACCGAGGCTTCGATCACGGCGCGAGCCGAGGTCGAGCCTCACGCCACGTTCCTCCTGGCCGGGTCCCTCGAGGACTGGACGGACCTTCTGGACGGCTTTGATCCCGGCAAGATGATCATGTATCGCAAGCTGATGCTGGAGAAGGGAGAGACCCTCCAGTTCTTCATGGCCGCCTTCTTCTGGACGGAGTTGCTGGCCGCCATCCAGACGGTACCTACCGAGGCGCCCGCCCCCGTCTGAGCTCCCCCGGGCTGATCCGCCCCGCCCGGGCTCAGGAGCCGGGATGGGACCACAGCCAGGCCAGGACCTGCTGAGCGTGCTCATTCGGCGGGAAGCGGAGGCAGGTGGTTGAGGTCTGCCATCGCGGGCGTCAGGCTTCGGTTACCTTGACGATCCCGTAGATCACGCCTGGGATGTGTCCGAGAAGTTGCAGCAGGATCGCCCAGAGCACCGCCTTGCAGGGACCCTTCTTGATGAGCACGGCGAGAAAGGGCAGGAAGAAGCAGAGGACGATCAGAACGATCTTCATGGGTCGACGATAGCGACACGCGGTCCCTTGGCCCAGAGGATTCGAGTGTCGACGATGAGTTCGGCGAACGAGGTCGTCTTATGTCAGATCGTTGGTGAGAGGGAAGGACATCAGATGTCAGGACGGCTCGAAGGCAAGATCGCGCTGATCACCGGAGCGGCCCGCGGCCAGGGCCGTAGCCACGCCATTCGACTGGCCCAGGATGGTGCCGACGTGATCGCGGCGGACGTCTGCCAGCAGATCGAGTCGGTGGCCTACCCCCTGGCGACACCCGCTGACCTGGCCCGGACCGTCTCGGAGGTGGAGGCTCTCGGCCGCCGTATCGTCGCCGCCGAGGTCGATGTCCGCGACGCCGGCGCCCTGCGCGCTGCGGTCGCCAATGGCGTCGCCCAGCTCGGTGCCCTGGACATCGTGGTGGCTAACGCCGGTAGCGGATTGATGTCAGCGGATGTCGATGAGGAGCGGGGCGGCGCCATCACCCTGACCGGTTCCACCCTGGGCCTGGTCGGGCGCGGGGGCGACGGTACCGGCGGGTCGGACGGCTACTGCGCCAGCAAGCACGCCATCGTGGGCCTGGGACGGACCTGGGCCCACTTGTTGGCCCCCACAACATCCGTGTGAACTCGGTGCACCCCGCCGGAGCGAACACGCCGATGGTGGTCAACGAGGCGGTGGCCAAGCTGTTCGCCGACGCCCCCGCATCCAGTGGGGCCGACGTGGGCAACCTGTTGGACGTTCAGCTCATCGAGGCATCTGATGTCAGCAATGCGATCGCCTGGCTCGTCTCCGACGAAGCCCGCTACGTCACGGGTGTGGCCCTCCCGGTTGATGCCGGGTTCACCGCCAAGTAGCTGATCAGGAGCCTGACCGGCATGGATACGTCCTCGGGTAGTTCCGCGGTGATCGTGTGCGAACGTCATCTCGAGGGGAGGCCGTCGATGTAGGTGACATCGTTGGTGCGTACCGCGGGGATGGTGTCGCCCGGCACGATGGTCCCGACGAGATTCAGTGGGTCGGTGGCGTTGACGACGACGCGCTCACCGCTCCGAGGTGTCTTTCGCATCTGGTTGAGTTGCTCGGCGGCCTCAGGTAGGGCGTACTGCTCGCCGCTGAATCCGGTCACGAACCGTCCGCCGCGCACGAGCCCCCGGTCTTCCAAGCGCCGGAGGGCCCACTGGACGTCTCGCCACGGCAGCCGGAGCGAGTCGCGTAGGCTCAGATCCCGGAAGACGACGCCCCAGCGATTGAGGAGCTGCTCGGCGACGGCCTCGGCCAGGTCGTGGCGGTCGATCGCCGTGTCGGGGGACGGCACCAGGGCCCATCGCCCGGCGCCACCCGCGCCGCCCCGGATGCCGCGCCCGAGTCGAGACAGCCGTCGTGTGCCCGATTGGGGTGCCGTCGGCGCCACCCTGGCCCGGATGGCGCTGAAGCCGTCGCACATGAGCAGGCCCTGGGTCACCCCTCCCCACAGACCGTGGTTGACGTCTTCGGGGAGGCGGCGGGTGACCGCGGTCAGATCGGCGAGGAACGAGGCGCCCCGCTGGCGGAGGGCATCGATGATCTCGGCGGTGGCGCCCACCGAAGGGTCGGTCGGCAGGTAACTGTCCCGAGCGGCGGTGACGAGCCAGGGAAGGTCCCCTCGGAACACGACCGCTATCGGTGTCGCCTTCGATGGCGCGGCGACAGGTCCGTCGCCATCGCCACGTGGTCGAGGGGCGAGGCGGAGCCACGCCACCGCTCCGTCGTGGCAGAGCTGGTCCAACCGGGCGGGCTCGTAATGGCGGAGGCGCCGGCACAGCAACTCCGGTTCCCAGGCGACCGCTGCTGCTTCGAAGCCCTGGAGCTGCTCGATGACCGAGACGAGGCCTCGGTCACCCGAGAGCTGGGTGCCCGGTGCGAGGTGCTGCCAGCGCAGGAGGAACCGAACGAAATCCTGGGCGGAGGCGGAACGCGTCCTGTCACGGCGGGACCGCCGCGAGTAGGCGTGCATGCGAGCCAGCAGCCGCCGGGCGACCCACTCGACGGTGTCGGCGTCACCGGAGGACCGGTAGTGGCCCTGCATGGCAAAACCCTCGTTCTGCAACGAGGCGAGAGCGACGGCGACCACACCGGGAGCGAGGTTGGTCTCCCGGGCCAGGTCGGAGGCGGTCGTGATACCGACCGCCTCGAGCTGGCCACGGACCATCCGGGTCGCCGCCGCGTGATCACCGGCCAGGGCCGCCCGGGCGTCGTCGACAACTTCGGTGACACACCACAGCTCGGTTGCGCCGGCGGCAACGACCTGGGCCCGGCCCCGCCCGACAAGATCGGTCCACAGAGGCCTCCAGTCGGCCCGGGCCGGAAGGGCGACGAGGGAGGAGAGCAGGTCGTGGAGGTCGTCGGCCGTGATGGGTGTGGCCACGATCTCGGCGTGCACCGCCTCGATGGCGTTGGGGTCGAGGGTCCCGATCGTGCCGAGATCGACAGCCAGACCCCGACGCACCTGGACCGCGTTGGTGCGCCGGTTCTGGAACTCCTCATCGTCGAGGAAGGCGTAGGGACGAGCCGTGACGATCTCATGGGAGAGAACCGATGGCTCGGTGGTGTCGCAGCAGTGCACCCGCAGGGCACCGGACTCGACCCGTTCGAGCAGGGCGGTGATCCCGTCGATGTCGAGTGCCTCGTGGAGGGTGTCATCGATGCTCTGGCGGACCAGGAGGTGGTCGGGGATGGTGATCGGTCCCGTGATGTTCTCCTGGCACGCCGCGGCCTGGGGGAACACGGCGGCCATCAGGTCATCCGATTCCATTCGCTGGATGGGTGGCGGGTTGCGCCTGCCGTTGCGGAAGCGCAGCACGATCAGGGCCCGGTTCAGGTTCCAACGCCACCGGGACTGGAACATCGGCGAGCCCAAGATGGCGTGTTCGAGGGTGTCCCGCACGGTTCGGGAGGACAGGTAACGCACCACCTCGTCGAGAGGGAAGCTGTGGTGCGGGCCGAGGGAGAGGACGACGGCGTCGTCGGTCGCAGCCGCCTGGAGCTCGAAGTTGAAGCTCCGGCAGAACTTCTTGCGTAGGGCCAGGCCGAAGGCGCGGTTGATGCGTCCCCCGAACGGCGAGTGGATGACCAGCTGCATGCCGCCGGTGTCATCAAAGAACCGCTCGACCACGAGACAGTCCTGGGTCGGCATGACTCCCAGGGCCCCACGCCCGACCGCCAGGTAGTCGACGATCATCGTCGCAGCATCCGGGCCGATCCCCGCCCGGTCGGTCAGCCACCGACGGGCCCCGTCGGGATCCCCTCCGGCCAGGTGCTCGTCGACGGCCCGGCGAAGCTTGGAGACCTCCTTGGACAGCTCTGTGGTCCGAGCCGGTGCCTCGCCCAGCCAGAACGGTACGGTCGGCGGGGCGTCCCCCGCGTCCCGGACCCGTACGACACCTGCCTCCACACGGCGTATCTGCCAGCTGTGCGTGCCCAACAGGAAGATGTCGCCGGGCGAAGACTCAACGGCCCAGTCCTCGTTGACGGTGCCGACGACCGTCTCATCAGGGTCAGCGACGACTCGGTAGTCGCCGGTTTCGGGAATGGCGCCCCCCGAGGTCGCAGCAGCCAGGCGAGCGCCCCGGCGGGCCCGCAGCTCGCCGTTGATCGGGTCCTGGTGCACATAGGCGCCGCGCCGTCCCCGGCCCGTCTCGATGCCGGCGCTGACCAGCTCGACCACGTCGTCGAACTGGGCCCGGGTCATGTCCATGTAGGGGGCGGCCCTGCGGATCAGATCGAAGAGGTCGTCGGTCCGCCACTCTCTGGCCGCCACCTCGGCGACGATGTGCTGGGCGGCGATGTCGAGAGGCAGTCGGGCCGGCACGATGGCATCGAGGTCCCCGGCCCGCACCGCGGAGAGAAGGGCGGTGCATTCCACCAGCTCGTCGCGGGTCAAGGGGTACAGCCGGCCCTTCGGTGTACCGGCGCGGGTGTGGTTGGAGCGGCCCACTCGCTGGAGGAAGGTGGCGATGCTTCGCGGGGACCCGATCTGGCAGACCAGCTCGACCGGCCCGATATCGATGCCGAGCTCCAGGGAAGCCGTTGCTACCAGGGCCCGCAGCTCACCGGCCCGCAGCCGCCCTTCGACGCGGTAACGCCGGTCTTTGGACAAGCTGCCATGGTGGGCGGCGACCACGTCGTCACCCAGACGTTCGCCGAGCTCGTGGGCGAGGCGCTCCGCCAGGCGGCGAGTGTTGACGAAGACCAACGTGGTGCGGTGCTCGCTGACCAGGACGGCGATCCGGTCGAGCACGCTGGCGAGCTGCTCGGCTGAGGCCACCGCCTCCAACTCCCCATCGGGCAACTCCAGCCCGAGGTCGACGTGGCGTTGATGTCCGACGTCCACCATGGCCGGCAACGGCCGGTCACCGACGAGGAGCCGCCCGACTGTTTGCAAGGGGCGCTGCGTCGCCGAGAGCCCGATGCGAACAGGGCGCCGGTCGCACAACGCCTCGAGGCGCTCCAGGGTGACGGCCAGGTGCGAGCCTCGTTTGTCCCGCGCCACGGCGTGAATCTCGTCGACGATCACCGTCTCGACAGTCCGCAGCGCCTCCCGTCCCCGCTCGCTGGTCACCAGCAGATACAGCGATTCGGGGGTCGTCACGACGAAGCCCGGAGGCCGGCGCAGCATCCGGGCCCGCTGGGCACTCGTGGTGTCCCCCGTACGCACCCCCACCTCGAGGGTCGGGCACGACAAACCGAGCTCCGAGGCCACCGCAGCTATCTCGTCCAGCGGTCGCTGCAGGTTCTCGGCGATGTCAACGGCCAGGGCCCGCAGAGGCGAAACGTAGACGACCCGGGCGATCTCGGAGATCTCCTGGCCTGCCTCGTGGGCCCGGTACAGCGAGTCGATCGCCATGAGAAAACCGGCAAGGGTCTTACCGGACCCCGTCGGGGCTGCGATCAACGTGTCGAGGCCGGCGGCGATCAGAGGCCAACCCTGAGCCTGCGATTCGGTCGGGCCGTCAGGAAATCGACGCCGGAACCAGCCGGCTATGGCCGGATGGAAGCCGTCGACCGTCCCGACCGAGCCAACTCCGACAGGTGACTCCGGTACCAGCAGCATGATCCTCAATGGTAGGCAATACCTGCGACATCCGGCCGAAGCCGGGATCCCTCAGTCCCGGGTGTCCGAGCGACCCAGCATCTCGCCTTGACGGAGGATGGAGACCGGGCCGTCCTCGCTCACTGCGATCACGGTGGCCAGGGGGTCGTCGTAGCTGTAGCGGCGCCCGGAGGTATGACGGGTGCCTCCGAGCGCCTCGACGTTGACTTCGGCGGCCCGGCTCGGCCCCAGACGTACCCCGAGCTGGCGCAGGACCCCGTCGAGGTCGAAGATGGCGGCGCCCGTCTACCTGGCCCAGGGCGTGGCGCAGCGGGGCCAGATGAGAGGCTCGACGAATCTGCAGGGGGGGCGGTGTCGGAAGCCGCCCCTCAACCGGGGGTCCTGGCTCGGTGCCGGGCCGGTAGATCAGCAGGGAGCCGATACCCATCGATCCCAGGTCGTGAACAGCGAACGCCAAGAGCGCCTTGACCACCTCGGGATCGCCGTGGACCGGGGAGGCGGTGACGACGTCGATCCAGTCGCTCACGGGAGGCTCGTGGCTCCAGGTGAAGCCGCCCCAGCGCAGCACGCCAAAGCTTCCTACCACCCGTACCGACCCCGCCGGATGGCGCTGAACAATCGTGGCCTCCAGCCTGCTGGCCAGGACCACGAGGTCGCGTTCCGAGCCCGTCGGCCGATCGAACAGCACCCATTCCGTCGTGCCATCGGTGCGCCGCAGAAGCCAGGTCGACAGCCCGTCGGCAAAGCGACGGGCGGCCGCGAGCGGTTGCTGGTCCAGCGGCATGCGGGTGATGTCGAGCTGCGTCCCCGACGCCCAGGTGGCCGAATCGGCGGTGGGCTCGAGGATCGTGCCACCGCTTGGCACTCGCCGCTCGTGAACAGCCGGTCGCAGAGCGTGATCGATCTCCTCCACCAACATCGACCCGAAGTCCCCCTCGAGGAGCAGGCCGGCTTCCTCGAGCTCCTCGGCGAGTCGTTGTAGCGGCCCTGTTCGGCGCGTGGGCATCGGCGGGGACGCTACCGCCGGTCGGCGCCGGCGGTCAGAAGGTCACGATCGTTCGTAGGAGAACTCCATGACCTGGGTGAGGCGAATGTTGTTGCCCGAGGGGTCTCGGAACGACGTGTCGATGCCGTAGGGCTGCGGAGTCGGAGGATCGTTGAACACCACGCCTCGTGCGGAGAGCTCCGCATAGCTGGCTGAGCAGTCGTCGGTGGTGAGGAACAACGTGCCTCCCGCACCCTTGGCTACGAGCTCGCCGAGCTGCTCGCTGCTGGACGCGTCGAGCATGGGTGGGCCGGGGACGGGCATGAGTACCAGCCCCACGTCGGCCTGGTCCGACGGCCCCACGACCAACCAGCGAAAGTTCCATCCCTCCATGGTCACGTCTGCCCGAACCTCCCATCCAAGTTTCTTGGTGTAGAAGGCGAGTGCCTCGTTCTGATCGTGGACCCAGAACTGTGCGTTGGCGATCTGCATGCTGTCGTCCTCCTGGTTCGGCTGTGGGACCAACGCTAGGGTCAGGCAACCTCGCCGGCTTCTCGAAACGTGCGGTTCGGCGGCCGTCCGTAGGCCAGTGCCATACAGCGAGGGATCCGGACCAGGGCGCGGGCCGGTGGGAAGGTGGCGCGGTAGGTGAGGGGGCGCATCCCGAACACCCGCCGGAAGCTTGTTGTGAACGACCCGAGGCTGCTCAGGCCGACCGCGAGGCAAATCTCGGTGACGGGCCGGTCCGTGGTCCGAAGCAACGACGCCGCTCGCTCGAGACGCCGGGTCAACAGATACTGGTGAGGCGATTCGCCGAAGGTGCGGCGGAACTCGCGGCTGAAGTAGGCGGGGGAGAGACAGGCAGCCGCGGCCAGGTCGGCTACCAGGAGCGGCTCGAAGTAATGGGCATCAACGAGGTCTCTGGCCCGAAGCAGGTGACGGGCACGTGGCAGATCCACCATGCCCCGAATGTAGCGACCTAGCAGGCCGTGACCGACATGGAGGACCTCCTTGGTGGAGAGGCGGGCTGGCCTCACCGAACCAGGTGGTGAGGGATCCCCTCATCGACGCCCAAGTCCCGGTCGATGCCGTGGGCGATCACAGCCTGACCCGGCTCAGGTCTCAACGGGTTGTCATCGATCTGTACGCAGACCTTGTCGGGCTCGAACGACACCAGATCAGCGATGCGGCTGACCTCAGCCCACGCGTTTCGATAGGACCACCCCGCCCGCCTCGCATCGCCGATGTCGTAGTAGTTGGCTAGTCCCTTGTAAGGACAGAACGTCTGGCCGTCGACGGGGGTGAGTGCTGACTGATCGACGTCTTCGCGGCGAACGTACCAGCGCGGGGCGAAGCCCGACTCGTAGAGAACGAGAGGGCTCGTGGTGTCCGCGATCACCTGCCTACCGGCAGTGACCACCAGGTGGCGCGACGTCTGGCGGATGTCGTTGCGGTGGTAGCTGTCAGCGGCGTGGCCGACGATCCTTTCGTCTTCTTCGTAGAAGGCGTCCATGGCACGCCAGGCGAAGGCAACTCGCCCTTCCAGTTCGTTGGCGTGGGCGGGCAGGTCGCTGTGCTGCCATGCGCCCCGGGGTGTGACCCGGCTCCCGGCCCGGATGGTGAACCAGCGGACAGGGCCGAGGTCCTGATGTCGGGTGACGGTCTCCTCCCTCTCCAGACCAACCGGGATCACATCGCCACGGGGGAAGTAGGCAACGGGATACCGGTTGGGCTCGTGGAGCAAGACGACGTCCTCGCTGTCGGCGACCCATGCGCCGCCATGCAGGGCACGCATGCGTCGCCGCAGTGGTTCGGCGAACAGGAGTCGTTCGGGGAGCGGGGCGGGGACAAGGAACCGGCCCGCCGCCTTCGGGGAGAGCGGACCTTGCTGCCAGGAGAGACCCACAGTCGTTGCCTTTCATTCTCAGATGAGTCGTTCCCCACCGTCGACATGGAGGGTCACGCCGGTGAGGAAGGTGTTGGTCAGGGCGAACAGGACACCTTCGGCGATGTCGCCGGTGGTCCCGATGCGCCGGGCGGGATTGCGGTGGGTCATGTCCGCGAACATGTCGGCCTTGGCTCCCGCTCCGAGGGCGTCCCAGGCGCCGGTGTCGATGACCCCAGGAGAGATGGCGTTGACCCGGATGGGTGCCAACTCGAGAGCGAGGGAACGCGTGAGGGTGTCAGCAGCGCCGTTGGTAATGGCCACGCCCAGGGTTCCGACGGCGATCTTGAAGGCTGCAACACCGGAGAAGATCACAAACGAGCCCCTCACCCGAGGAGCTAGGTGCTTCGCCAGCATCAGGGGGGCGATGACCTTGGTGTCAAACGACAGCCTGATCGCGTCCCTTTCCAGATGAGGGACCTCGCCTCTGGCTCGCGACGATGCGGTGGAGACGACATGGTCGATCGAGCCGAGCCGAGCGCCCAAGGTGGCGATCGACGCGTCGTCGGTGACGTCCACGACGTCGGTCGTCACCCTCGGCTCGTCGCCGTAGGCTCCCGCAAGCACGGCCCGATCGCGACCAGCGGCGATGACCTGCGATCCGGCATCGCGGGCGGCGATGACCACGGCATGGGCGATACCGCTGCTCCGACCGATGACAAGCACTCTTTGGTCCACTAGCGATCGACTCATGCGATGAAGACCTCCGTCATCGGTATAACCCTCACACTCAAGCGAGATGGTTAGGAGGCGTCAATAAGTATCACGTGAGCTTCTAACCTGTCAAGAGCCATAACATGGTTAGAGTGGAACCATGCGAGGAGTAGCCAGTCCAAGGGACGAGCAAGCCCTGCTCGATCTCCTCAACAGCACGCCGGTCGTGGACCGTCACCCCTCAGATCTTCTGGCCGCTGACGCGGCCGCCATCAAGTGGGCCCGATCACACGGAGGCCAGGGCACCAAAGCAGAGGCGACGCGCCTGCGAGAGGTCAGAGACCGCCTGCAGGCGGTTGTTGGTGGCGGGCAACCGGCGGCAACGCTCAAGACGGTGCTTGGCGACGTGTACCTGACCGCAGACATCGCCGAGGACGTCGTGCGCTGGACCCTCCGGACTGCCTCCGAAAATCATCTGGCCGCCCGCATGGTGCTCGCCTGGTCCCGCCTCCAAGAGGAGATGCCAGGACGACTCCGACCGTGCGCCAACGACGATTGCCGGCTCTTCCTCCTCGACCGAAGCCGAGCGAACACGGCGCGCTGGTGCTCCATGAACGTGTGCGGTAACCGCCTCAAGGCACGGCGGCACTACGAGCGGGCAACGATCCCGCGAGGAAGGAAGGCGACCCGTGGCTGAACACAGTGTCGGGTTCCATGAGGGCGAACTGCTTGTGCAATCCCAAGCCGGTGTAGGGGCCAAAGCCGCACGGCTCGGCGGCATGCTGTCCGCGCCTGATCTGCGAGACGGGCCAGGCCGGTTCCTCGCCGACCGCAACTTTGCCGTGCTCACCGCCCGCGATCTGTCCGGGCGCCTGTGGATCTCGCCGGTGACGGGGCCTCCTGGCTTCCTCGAAGTTGCCGATGCCACCACCCTGCGATTGCATGCCCTTCCGGCATCCGGGGATCCCTTGGGTAACCTCCCGCCGGGTCAGCCTGCCGGTCTGATCGCCATCGACTTTGCCGCACGCCGACGGGCACGTATCAACGGCACGTTGTCAGTCGTCAGCGAAACGGGTCTTGAGCTTGATGTGGACCAAGCCTTCGGAAACTGCCCGAAGTACATACGCCAACGTTTCCTCGAGCACGTACCCACCTCGACGCAGGTCCACGACGAGTCAACGCTGCGGACTACGTCGCTCGAACCCCACGACACTCAACTCATTCGCGTGGCTGACACCTTCTTCCTCGGCACCACCCACGCCCGGCGGGGGAGCGATGTCTCCCATCGAGGCGGGCCGGTTGGCTTTGTTCGCACCGACGGTGACGCCCTGTGGTGGCCCGACTATCCCGGGAACAACCTCTTCAACAGTCTCGGCAACCTGGCTGTCGATGACACCGCGGCGCTGCTGTTCGCCGACTTTGCCGACGGCCGGACCGTCCACCTCTCGGGCTCGGCAACCCTCGAATGGGATGCCGGAGACCTAGCAGGCGATGATGGACACACCGGCCGACGTGTCCGTTTCGTCCCCCGAGAGATCGTCGCCGGCCATCTGCTCACCGTTCATGTCGCTCGTTGACGGCTCGTTTCAAACAACGAGCCACCGGATCGACACCCCCCCAGGGATCTTCATAAGCCCTCCAGCGGACGAGAGCGGTAGGAGCGCGGCTCCGGGCGATGACACTTGTCAGGGTCACAACGGGACGCATGGCACTTACCAGGGGCCATAGCGGGAGGGAGGATGGATTCCTACCCGCTGACGCTCCTTGGCGCGGCACGAACTGGAGGGCGACATGCACCTGAGAGACGACGAGCTCATCACCGGGCTGGCTGACCAGGTGGAAGGAGAGACGCTGCGAGCCGCGGCGTACGCTTGAGTCACCACGGCAGTCAGCTTCACCCGGATGCTCACCCCTCTGGGCAACTACTTCATCGCCCGGCCGGCCGCCCGGGCGGCGGCAGGCAAGGTGACCGAGGAGACCGGTGTTCCCCTTGACGCCGCAGTGGTGCTCGGGTTGTCCACCGCCGCCCTTCACGTCTGGAGTGCGGACCCGATGATCGACCAGGTCCACGACCACCTTGGGATCGTGCCCCTGGAGCGAATCACCGCGATGGACGCCACGCCGGGGCGAACGTGGCAGGAGCTCTCCATCACCCTCGAGGGGGATCATGTGGTCAAGCTTGAGGCCCGGGGCGCCATCCATGAGCTGGTGGCTGCGTTTCGAGATCGGGTCTCATGACCACCCTGGTGACAATCGGTCCGTCTCACCGCCGGGAGCTCAGGGGCTGATCGTGAGCTGAACGAATTTGCGCCCCAGCCAGGGTTTGCGTCCGGTGGCGATGAGGTTGCCCCGGAGGGCTTGGCTTCATTGGCCGACCCCGGCTCCCTTCTAACTGACACTGACTTCCACGCCGACGATATTGAACAGGATGGGTCGATGGAGCCGGTCACGGGGTACAACCGCCCCATGACCGACTTTCCCCCGGCCGACCACGCCATGGGCCTCGAACTGCAACTCGAGGAGCTTATTGAGCAACGGAGGCGAGCCGTCGTACAGGGCCGGGACGACGACGCCCAGCGGCTCGAGAGCGAGGTTGATCGTCTCCAAGCTGATTTGGCCGTCGCGGCGGAGGCCGCCGCCGGCAGCCCCCATTCGGCGACGTTCAGCCCTGAGGTCCACGGCGCACATGAGCTCGACATCACCGAGGAACCTGAGTGACCGGCTCCGCCATGGCGCGGTCCTCCCCGAGCGGAGCGCCAAGGTCGGACTTCGCCGAGGACGCTGGCTACGCCGCCGCGTCCTCCGAGGTGCTGACGAATCCTTTCCAGTAGGTGACTCGGGAGACGTCGACAGCCACTGCCGCCGCCGTTGCGTCGAGGTCGACCACTGCGCCTGAGCCCCGCAGCATCACGCCGATCTTCTCGTCAGGCCGCCGGCTGGCGCTGTCGTCGAGGGTGACGCAGACGGCGCCAGGGAGCTCGGCGCCCACTGCGGTCAAGGCGTCACGGCTGACCCGAACCCGGCCGGCGACGGGATCCCAGTCCGCCGGGAGGGTAACGGCGCCGGCGCAGGTCGTGACGCCCAGCCAGGCCCGTCCCGGCCGCACGGCCAGGTCGGCGATCACCTCGGGGACCTTTGCCAAGGCTCGTTCGGGCTTCCAACGCGCCGGCCGCCGACGGCTCGGTTCGACGGCGACACGAGCAGGGCGCCAGTCACCGCTGGCGTCCACCACGCGGTCACCGTCGAGTACCACCTCATCCTGGATGCGCGTCACCAGCAGCACCCGGCCGGTCGGCAGGAACGAAAGCGGTACGGCCGCGCCCACCTCGGCGTAGCCCACCAGCTGATCCAGCTGTCGTAGCCCGACCCGGAGCATGGCTCCGCCCGCCAGTGCGCTGGTCACCGGCGAAGCGGCGAGCGACATCGGGCGGGCGCCATCGAGCACCTGCGCCCGTCCGCCAACGACCCGCCAGCTCGGGCCTTCGCCGGTAGTAATCGCTGCCCGGTGCAAACGGTTGATCGATCTGGCCTTGACCGAATTCCGCGTTGCCGTCGTCCAGTGGCGCCCCAGGTGCACCACGCCAGCCTGGACGGTCACGTGCGGCCCGGAGCGAGTGGTGACGGCGTAGGCGTCGAACTGCCCCGCCTGCATCATCTGGAGCCTCGAAGCTGCGTCGGGGCCGGTTTGCCGGCCAGGCCGAGGTGGGCGTAGAGGTTCTCGGCGAACTTCTCACCTGTTCGAGCCATCATTCTGCCCATGACCCGCTCGACCGCTCGGCGGGCGGCCGCCGGCAGAGGCAGCTCCACGTGAAGGGTGAGGTCGACCGACAAGCGGGTGCCGCCGTCCGGGAGGTCGGCCAGGGTGTAAGTCCCCCTCGCTCCGGCCCGCTCGGCTTTACCTGCCGGCGGTTGGTGTTCGAAGGTGAGCTGCTTGCCGTCCTCGAAGGACATGTGTTCGGTGAATGAGGGTGTTACCTGTGCTCCGAGGGCCGAGATGGTCCTGAGCTGCCAGCACCAAAGATCACCGTCGGCCGTGATTCGTCTGATCACGGGTGTCAGCTGGGCCAGACATTCAGGCGACGTGACCACCGCCCAGATCTGCTCACGCGATGCCGGTACGTCGCCTTCCGACACGTTGGTCGACTCGAATGTCGTCATTAGTAGTTGGCCGGGGGATCGCTCGCCGGCATGGTCTGCTCCGCTTCCTCGTCGACGTCTTTGTCAGTATCCGGCTGACCCTCGGTGGAATCATCTGGCCCAGGGTCTTCATCGGCATGATCATCGGGGTGTCGAGGTGTCATGGAGGGCCCTGTACCCAAAAGCCGGGGCGGCCAACGGGGCTCAGGAGCCTGGGAACGTCTCGCGTCTCGAAGCGTCACGCCGGACCGTGGTCACGGGGTCGGTCAGAGACGTCGTCTCTGACGGGTCGGTGGCGTCCTCGTCGGGGCCATAGTCGGCAATCACGCCACTGCCCGCGGGTACGACCGGCTCGGGTACTCCGTTGACCTGAGCCGTCTCGGGATCCGAATCTGTCATGGCCGTGGGATACCCGTTCCTCCCTGGCTTCACCCTCCGGCCCACCGGGGGATGCGAACCCGGCTACCTTCTCCAGATGGAACCGGAAGAACGTGAGGCGATCGTTGAAGGGGTAGCGGCCCTGACGGTTACCCTGGCCGAGATGGGCCTCAGTGAAGTTGAGGCCCAACAGCAACTCATGGCTCGATTGAACCAACTTGAAGCATTCGATGTTCAGCTGTTGATGGATGCAGCCGCCGCAATCGGAGCGGGTCCGCTGCTCTCCGACGAGCGTCCCGAAGAGACCGTGCGGCATGCGGCGATCAACCGGACGCTGGTCGGACCCGCCGATCAAGACGAACGGGTGGCGGCCGCCCGGGGGCGTGAGTGGCTGCAGCGCCTTGCCGGATGCCAAGAGCAGTAGCTCTTGTCATCGAGACCATGGTGCGCAGAGGGAAGTGATGGCGTCATGGTGGTGGTGGCCGGGCCCCAGGATCGACTCAGGTCGTCAGGGACCACGGCTGGGGCACGGTGGTCCGTTACGAGTTGGGTCAGCTCTCGCCGGGCGGGGCGATTGTTTCCGCGGAAACAAGGTTGCGCTGGCTGGCTTTCCGGCCGGGTCTCGGCCCCACGTCTGGAAAGGGCCTGGCCACGCCGCTCGTCGCGGTGTCTCAGCCGGTACCGGTCACCTGGACCGTCCTCGACCCCTAGGACATCAACGGGGCCGGAACGGTCAACGTCCTAGCCGCTGAGGCCAGCTACGTGCTGGTGGTCGGCGGGCGTCTGCGCATCGACACCGGGCCAGCCTTCGCCGTGGTGGCGGGTGGCCCCGCCGTGGTGGCGGGTCGTCTCCGGGTGGTCGCCCGACGCTGGGGGGCGGCGGCAGGCGCATCGGGGGCTGGTTCCCCCGAGGTCACGGCCTCGGCCAGGTCGGCCAGGGTGCCCAGCGCTTTACTGACGGTACGGAGCTGACCGTTGACCTGGGGAACGATCCAGCCGACGGGGGCACAGTGGGTCTCGACGGCCTTGACGCCGGCCGAGACCTCGGTCAGGGTGACGCTGGACTTGCGGAGCGACGTCGCCAGCTTTATCAGGAAGAAGGCCAGGGCAGCGACGAAGAGGGCGATCTCGACGATGGTGAGGGTGATCTGCGCGGCGCGCACGCTCAGCCTCCATCCCGGGACGAGAGCACCTCGCGGAGGAACTGGTCGTGGCGGCCCGCCTCCTCGGTCAGCGCTTCGAGGTACTGAGAGGTGCTGACCAGCGCGGTCGAGGACTGCGTGTTGGTCACCACCGGGCCGGTGACGTCCAGGATGGCGCTCGAGGCCCGCTCCACGCGCTGCACCTGCCGCAGGAGCATCTGCAGCAGCACCAGGGCGACCAGGATGACGACCAGACCGAGGCCGAGCGCCGTCCACCAGTAGGCGTTGGTGCTCACGACCGTCCCGCCAGGTGCTCGCGAGCGGCGGTCGCTGAGACCACGATCCGGTTGGCCACCCTGTTGGTGGTGTGGAGGCCGGGCAGGCCGGCGGTGTTGTCCCGGCTCTGGGCCAGGGAGGCGGCGATAGCCTCGGCCCGCGTCGCGGCCCGCGAGGCGCCGATGATCAGCACCACCAGGAGCACGACCACCACGACCACGAGACCCAGGCCCACGGCATATCCGATGTTCCAGTCAACCATGACCAGACTGTACCACCCTCGTCATTGGGAGAAGAAGGGCGGATTTGCTGGCATGTCCGCAGCCACGGTAGAGTCGTTCACGTAGCCGGCCGCCCGCCGGGGACCCCGGGGGGGTCAGTGGTCGCTCACATGCCCGCGTCGGCGCGCCTGATCCTGCTCGTGGTGTTCGGACTCGCCCTGTTCACCCGCGATGTCATCCCGGTCCTGCCCGAGCGCCAGCACGACTTCGCTACCCTGAGTACCATCACCCCGCCCATAAGCTGGTTCCCAAGCCTGCTGACCATCCTTGGCCTCCTCGTCATCATGTACGCGGTGGCCATGATCGTGCTGACCCGCAAGGTCGAGCCGCCCCGACGAAAGGAGCTGCGATGATCGGAGTCCTGATCGTTGCCATAGTAGGAGTGGTCGTTGTCCTCCCCGTGGTGGTCATCCTGACCGCCCGGGTGCTACGGCCCCTCGCCAGCATCGACCGGGTGGCGGGTGAGATCGCCACCCACGGTGACACCCTCGCCGGGCACCTCGAACCCGCTAGCGCTCTGCTCGAAACTCGCAAGCTGACCCAGGAGCTGACCGGCAACGCCGTTCGCTACGTCACCGCCCTCGACCCGTTGGTCTGAGCCGGTCCACAGGAGGATCCATGTCGGCAACCTCAATCTTCGCCATCGTCGCCATCGCCCTGGTCGTGGGCGTCGTCGCGGTCTTCCTCGTCCGAGTGGCGATGGTCCTGGGCCGGGTGGTCAAGACCCTGGGCAGCATCACCTCCGGGGTCGGGAACATCGCCCAGCGGACCGAGCCCATCGGCCCCGTCGTCAGGGACGTCAACAAGAACCTCACGGCGGTGGCCGACGCCCTCGATGCCACCCTGGCTAAGGCCGCCCGGTCGCGCTGAGGACCCCCCTCCCCTCCAGGGGTCCTCCCATTGTCCTCCGTTCCGATGCGTTGACGCAGGCGTGGCCTGCAGGACCGTCACCACTGCGGACACTCCGGGCGAGCTGGTCTCCAAAGCCCGCCGAAGTCGCTGTGTGACTGCGCAGAGTTAGAGGCTACTGAGCTGGGATTATGTTCGTGGGCCCGGTGGGGTTCGAACCCACGACCAAGGGATTATGAGTCCCATGCTCTAACCACTGAGCTACAGGCCCGCGTTCCCTCCAGGAGCGACGGTGACGGGCAGGCACGCTAATCGGAGCGGGACCGGGTGGTCGGTTCGACTCCTGCCGGCCCATTCGGCGATGATGAGCGTCATGGTCGATGTGGTGATCGTGGAGGCGGTACGGACCGCCATCGGCAAGAAGAACGGAACGCTGGCCCACACCCACCCGATCGACCTTCTGGGGCCGGTGCTGGCGGAGGTGCTCCGGCGCGCTAACGTGGCACCGGCGGAGGTGGGCCAGGTCCTCGGTGGTTGCATCGACCAGGTCGGCGCCCAGTCCGGCAACATCACCCGTACAGCATGGCTCGGCGCCGGCCTTCCGGTGGCGACGGCGTGCCAGACGATCAACACCGCCTGCGGCTCCTCGCAACAGGCCCTCAGCCTGGCTTGCAGCCTGGTGGCGTCGGGGGTGGAGGACGTGGCCGTGGCCTGCGGCGTCGAGAACATGAGCATGGTGCCCCTCGGCTCCGATGCCTACGACGGTGCCAAAGCCGGTCACGGCAAGCCGGTGAACCGCAGGTACTTCCGGTACCACGAGTGGACCTCGCAGTTCGAGGGGGCGGAGCGCGTAGCCACCACGTACGGCATCAAGCGAGATGACACCGACGCCCTCGGGTTGGAGTCCCAGCGCCGAGCCCGCCAGGCCGTCGATCAAGGGCGTTTCGAAGGTCAGATCCTGCCCATTGAAGCCAATCAGGTCGACGGGGACGGCAAGCGCATCGACGCCACGATCACCTTCGGGGCCGACGAGGTGCTCCGCGCCACCAGCAAGGAGGCCCTCACCGGGCTCCAGCCCGTGGCCCGAGCCGATGGGATCCACACGGCGGGAACCGCCTCCCAGATCGCCGACGGGGCCGCCGCGGTTCTGGTCATGTCGACGCAGAAGGCGGCCGAGCTCGGCGTCCGGGCCCGGGCCCGGGTGCTGCAGACCTGCCTCGTTGGTTGCGACCCGGTCCTCATGCTCGAAGGTCCGATTCCCGCCACCAGGAAGGTGCTCGACCGCCAGGGCCTCGGCATCGGTGACGTGGACCTGGTGGAGATCAACGAGGCGTTCGCCTCGGTGGTCCTGGCGTGGGCGGGGGAGCTCGGGGCCGACCTGGCCAAGGTCAATCCCAACGGGGGAGCGATCGCCCTCGGCCATCCCCTCGGCGGCACCGGCTGCATCCTCACCACCAAGGCGCTGCACGAGCTCGAGCGGTCGGACCAGGAGATCGGCCTGATCACGATGTGCTGCGGCGGAGGGCTTGGGACCGGCACCCTGATCCAGCGCCTCTCGTAGCGCTACGAGCTCTCCAGCCAGGCCGGCGCCTGGGACAGCAGGAACGTGGAGACGGCCAGGGCCCGGTCCAGGACCTCGCAGAGCAGCTCCTCGCCGGCGAGGATCTTGGCCAGCGACACCTGCTGGCGGGCGACGATGGTGATGCGTCGCTCCGCAGGCTCGGTGGCCGACGCGAAGCTGTCGATGGCGGACGGTTCGAGGGGGAGCTCGACGCCGCCGATGCCGGCCAGGTCGATGGCCAGGCGAAGCAGGTCAGGGCCGTGGGGGAGAGGGGGCAGGGCCCAGGTGAACGTCAGCGGGAAGGCCAGCTCATCGGGCGGCTCGGCGTCCTCGGGCAGCGACGTGACCATGTCCTCGAAGGCCAAGAGGACCCGGGGGTCGACCTCCAGGGACAGGTGGAGGTCGAGAGGGCCGTCGCAGCCCTCCTCGGGATGCAGGTCCACCTCCCAGGCCTGGCGCAGCGAGTAGGTCTCCACGTAGTGCCGTTCGTCGTGGACGTGGAACCCGTGGTCGACCGCGTGGTCCTTCAGCTCCGCTACGTAGCCCGGTACATCAATCACAGCCACACGAGAACTCTAGTGGGCGGAGGTGTCAGAGCCAGGCAGCCAGCGGTAGCGGGTCCAGCCGTCAACGGGCGTGGCGCCCAGTCGGTCATAGAACGCGATCGCTTCGCTATTCCAATCAAGAACGGACCACTCGATCCGTCCTCCGCTGCGCTCCGCCAAGGCGTCGAGCAGCTGGTGGGCCAGGCCCCGCCGGCGAAAGTCGGGGCGCACGAACAGGTCCTCCAGGTACACGCCCGGCCGGCCCAGCCACGTCGAGAAGGTCCGGAACCACACGGCCATGCCCGCCACCCGCTCGGGCTGGTCGTCGGCGGTGGCGATCAGGACGCCGGCGGCCGGATCGGGGCCGAAGAGGTGCTCGGCCAGCGCATCGTGGTCGAAGGCCACCTCGTCGGGCGCCCGCTCGAACTCCGCCAGCTCGACGATCATGGCCTCGATCTCGGCCAGGTCCTCCGGTACAGCTGCTCGCACGGCCACCGCCGGAACCGTACTCGGGGCACGGTACGGTGCCGGCATGGACCCATCCGAGGTGGCGGACGTGCTGGATCGGGTCGCCACCGCGGTTGCCGACGCCCTCGACGGGCTCGATGATTGGAGCCTCGCCCACACCAGGGAAGGTCAGTACCGCCACGATCTGGTGGCCGACGCCGCCGCCCTGGCTGTCATCGACGGGGCCGGTTTCGGGACCGTCTCCGAGGAGTCCGGCGTGCACCACCCGGAACGGTCCATCACCGTCGTCCTCGACCCGGTGGACGGTTCGACCAACGCCTCCCACGGGTTGCCGTGGTGGGCGACCAGCGCCTGCGCCGTCGACGGCGACGGGCCCCTGGCGGCGGTGGTGGTCAACCAGGCGACCGGCACCCGCTACCGAGCCACCCGGGGCGGCGGAGCGACCAGGGACGGCAAGCCCATCGGGCCCACGGCCTGCCAGGAGATGAGCAAGGCGATCGTGGCGTTCTCCGGCTACCCCACGCGCCACCTGGGCTGGGCCCAGTACCGCTCTCTCGGCGCCGCCGCCCTCGATATCTGTGCCGTGGCGTCAGGGTCGCTCGATGCGTTCATGGACTGCGCCCCCACCTCCCTCGCCCCGTGGGACTACCTCGGTGCCCTGCTCGTGTGCACCGAGGCCGGGGCCTCGGTGACCGAGGCGTCAGGTCGGGATCTGGTGGTCACCGAGTTCGGGCCCCGCCGCACGCCGGTGGCGGCCGCCACCCCCGAGTTGCTGGCCCAGGTCCTGGCCGCTCGCCGGTCTTTGTAATATTCATTCCGAATTGGTCGGAAAATCGGTTGACGCCGAACCACTGAGGTGTTGTCATAGGGGCGCTGAGGAATTGCCTCGCCGCGCTGGAGCCACCGGCCGCTGAAGGGAAGGGAGTGCCGTTGTGAACATCACCGCACCCATCACCCTTCCGTCCGCCGGCACTGCCTCCCTCGCTGCGGCCGTCTCGCCCCACGCGAAGGCGGGCCGTACCTGGGCACACCCGGCATACCGAATCGGCTTTGACATGACGGCCAAGCCGACCAATCTGCGACCTCTGAGCCCACCGGAGTGGCTGTCTCCTTGAGACACCGACATCCGAACGCAGGACTCAGAGGCCGCCGGGACATCCCGGCGGCCTTTGTCTTGTCCGGGCCAGTCATTTTCACCAACCCACAGCGTCTACATCACCAACCGCACCACGACGAGAACCCAACGAAACACGAGAGGGGACGGCGAGATGTTCGCCACAGATGTGATCACCGAGCTCATCGAGGCGCTCGACCCTGGACCGAACTGGTCCGATGCCCGCTGCCGGGATGGATCGGGCGCCACCACGGACCTGTTCTTCTCTGACCAGATCTCTGACATCGCCCTGGCCAAGGCGATCTGCGCGGAGTGCAGCTACCTGACCGCATGCCTGGATGGCGCCCTCGAGCGGAGGGAGCCGTGGGGTGTCTGGGGCGGGCAGCTGTTCGCCAACGGTCGCATCCTCGCCCAGAAGCGCAGGCGGGGCCGGCCACCGAAGAACCCCCGCCCGGAGGAGGAGGTCAGCCTGAGCGCCTGAGCACCGGCTGCCCGTTGCTAGCCTTGCGTCCCGGCCGTCACAGTCATGGCCGCCGGGGCGTATAGCTCAGTTGGTTAGAGCACTGCCATTACAAGGCCCTGCCACTCGTCGCAACGGGGCCGTTCCGGTGGGTTCTAGGCCGCTGAGCAGGGATTATAGGGCGAGCGGTTGCAGGCAGGATGATCGGCCTTGGTCCGTTGGTAGTCCCAGGAGTAGTCCAAGGGACAGCCTCGATCGTCTCCGCGAACATCACCGATGTTCGCCCGGTCGCCGCCTGGCGCTGATGGCTCACACCTGGACGTACCTGTTCGCCGACCTCCGCACGAACGTGATCCTCGGGCAGGTCCCTCTCGCCCAGGTCAGCTTCGCCTCCCAGCTCAACGCCACCGGGTCGTTCTCTGCCCAGGTACTCCTGTCCGACCCGGTGGTGCAGCGGGCCCTGTCCGGTGTGGCCGGCGGGGCCGGTGGGCTGCTCCAGACGGGGCGTACTGCCATCTACGTCGACATGGACGGCGAGCTGGTGTGGGGTGGGATTCTGTGGACCTCCACCTACGATTCGACGTCGAGGGTTGTGCAGCTCGGGGGGCTAGAGGCCTTTGTCCGGCGGAGCCGGAGGTTTGAGTCAAGTTTTTGACTTTGGTGGCTGTTCAGGCGGCGATTCCGGATCGGGTGGCGAGGTCGTCGAGGGCTCGGCGTAGCGGGGCGGGGCTGTG